>NZ_CP103851.1:1257840-1572300 GCF_024925465.1 Ralstonia pseudosolanacearum
TTGTCCCTGCGCGTTGAACACGTCCGGCGGCGCACCCACCGTCAGGCCGATCAGCAGGTCCTGCTGCCGGCTCCACGCATGGCTGCCGGCGCCGTCGGTGCCGACCGCGAGGTCGGCGATCAGGCCGATGGCCATGCCGGCGTCTTCGGCGGCGCGCTGCGCGGCGGCCAGCTGGCGTGCCGCCGCCCATTGCAGGAAGCGGTGGAAATCCACGGCGTCGGGGTGGTCGCGGGCGAAGGCGCGCACCGCCAGGTACGACGGCGACCGGTAGGGCGCGGGCCAGTGCTGCCAGTGGTGCAGCGGCGGATGCGCCTGGCGGAGGTGGGCGTCCAGCGTCTCGAAGTGCGCGTGGTCGAGCAGGCTGCCGCCCTGGCCGGCGCAGTGGGCGAGCATGTCTTCGTGCCGGCGGCGCGCGGCGCTGTCTCCGGCGTCGGCCTGCATCCGCAGGCGGCGATGCAGCGCGCGCAGCACGGTCAGCCGCGCGGCGGCGCTGGCGGGCCAGTCGATCAGGGCATTCGCCTCCAGCCGGGCGCAGTCGTCCGCCAGGCCGGCGTCGCTCACCGCCTGCCGCGCGGCCTCGGCGCCGAGCAGCGCGGCCGGGTCGATCATCCACGCATTGAGGAACAGCCGGCTCGATGGCGAGTAAGGGGCGTAGCGATGCGTGTCCGCGCTGAACATGGCGTGCACCGGGCTCAGTGCCAGCGCGTCGGCGCCGTGCCGCGCCAGGCTGCGCGCCAGCAGGCCGGCCGCAGTGTAGTCGCCCAGCCCCGCCGAGAGCGCGGCCCGCTCGCCATCGTGGCGCAGGCCATAGAGCTGCGCGGAGCCGCCCCACAGCCGCGCATCGGGCGGGCGCCCGCGCGCCTGCAGCGCATCGGACACCGCGTAGCAGCGCGCCGGCGCGATGGCCAGGGTGGTCTCGATGGCGGTGCGGCTGCCGGTGTCGATGCGCAGCCGGTGGTAGCCCGGCACTGGCACTGGCACTGGCACCGGCGCCAGCCGCAGCGCGGCCCGGTCGTGCCCGATGCTCGCGTGCACCGTACCTTCGGCGCCGCCGCCGTGCTCGAAATCGATCCGGTAGGGCCGTCCGCCGAGCGTGGCCGCCCATGGCAGCGCGGTTTCCAGCAGGATGGCGCGTCCGGCCACCCCGGTGACCAGCGGCGGCAGCGCGTGCTCGGCCGCTTCGGCCAGCAGCCTGCCCTGGCTGTCGGCCTCGTCGGCGGCGCTGTCGGCGGGCAGGCCTAGGCAGCGCAGCACGGCGCGCAGCACGTCGTCGCTCACGCGCATCGGGCGGCCGGCGGCGTCTTCCCAGTCGACCAGCAGGCCGGCGTCCAGCGCCAGCCGGTGCAGCGCGCTGGCGGCAGGCGGGGACGAGGGGGGCGCGGGGCGTTGGCTCATCGCAGCAAGTCAGGGGGCGGTGCCGCGTGCAGCAGGGCGATGCACGCGCGGGGCGGCACGCGGTGCGCGGCGAGCGCCGCGGCGGCTCCATCGCGCGATTCATGGAGCAGGTCGGCCGGGTTGCCGGCCAGCGCGGTCGGCACCGCCACCGGCTGCGTGCCCAGGTTGATGGCCAGCGTCAGCACGCTGCCGTCGCCCAGCCGCCAGCGCGCCAGCGCTCCCGTGGCGCCGAGCGGCACGGCATCGAGCGCGTGCGCACCGGGCAAGTGCGGCACGATACGGGCATGCCGCAGCGCCAGCAGGCCCTGCGTGCGGTTCAGCCAGTCGAGCTGCTCGGGCAGGGTGGGATCGGCGCTGCCGGGCCGGGAGTCGAGGAAGGTGCGCTCGTCGTTCGGGTCGGGAATGCGCTCGCGCTGGTGCGGATCGGCAAAGGCGGCGAACCGTACGAATTCACGCCGCCGGCCTTCGCGCACGGCCTCGGCCAGCGCGCCGTGGTGGCTGGTGAAATACAGGAACGGCCGCAGGCAGCCCCATTCCTCGCCCATGAACAGCAGCGGAATCTGCGGACTCAGCAACAGCAGCGCCTGCGCGGCGCACAGGGCATCGGGGTGCGCCAGGCGCGTGAGCCGCTCGCCGAAGGCCCGGTTGCCGATCTGGTCGTGGTTCTGCAGGAACAGGACGAAGGCGGTGGGCGGCAGCCAGCCGCTGGGCTCGCCGCGCGGTGCGCCGTCGTGGATGACCGACGCTTCGCCCTGGTAGCAGAAGCCGTCCTGCAGCACGCGCGCCAGCCGCTGCGCGGGGGCGTCGGCATAGGCGGCGTAGTAGGCCTCGTGCTCGCCAGTCAGCAGCACGTGCAGCGCGTTGTGGCCGTCGTCGTTCCATTGGGCCTCGAAGGCACCGGCGCCCTGCGTGTCGGGCGGGGCGGCGCCGCGCAGCAGCGAGGCGGTGTTGTGCTCATTCTCCAGCACCAGGTGCACGTGCCGCCCGGGCTCGACCGCCTGCCGCACGCGGGCTGCCAGTTCGTCCAGCCAGTCGCGCGCGCCGATGGCGTGCACGGCATCCAGCCGCAGCCCGTCGAAGCGATATTCCATCAGCCACATCAGCGCGTTGTGGAGGAAGAACGCGCGCACTTCCGGCTGGCGGAAATCGATGGCGGCGCCCCAGGGCGTGTGTACGTCGTCGCGGAAGACGCGGCGAGCGTAGTGGTGCAGGTAGTTGCCCTCCGGCCCGAAGTGGTTGTAGACCACGTCGAGGAACACCATCAGCCCCAGGCCGTGCGCGCTGTCGATCAGGGCCTTGAGCGCATCGGGCGGGCCGTAGCCGGCCTCCGGCGCGAACGGCAGCACGCCGTCGTAGCCCCAGTTGCGCGCGCCGGGAAACTCCGCCACCGGCATCAGCTCGATGGCCGTGATGCCCAGGCGCGCCAGCTCGGGCAGGCGCGCGCGCGCGCCGTCGAAGCCGCCCAGCGCGCCCGCGTGCAGCTCGTACAGCACGGTCTCGTGCCATGGCCGGCCCATCCATCCGGGGTGCTGCCACGCGTAGCGCAGCGGGTCTACCACCACGCTCGGGCCGTGCACGTCCTGCCACTGCGCGCGCGCGGCCGGGTCCGGGACTGTCAGCGTGACGCCCTCGCGGTTGGTGACCCGATAGCGGTAGCACGCGCCGGCCCCGACCGGCACGACGGCGGCATACCAGCCATCGGGCTCGGCCGTCATGCGCACGGCCTCGCCCTGGTCGATGTCGACCCAGGCCTCGACGGCATCGGGTGCCCACAGGCGGAAGCGCGTGCGGTCCGAGCCGAGGCAGGCGGCCCCGAACGGCAGGTCGTGCGCGTGGCGAGCGGGCGGCGCGGAGGTGGTATCGGTCATGGCAAGGCCTCTCCCTGGCCGGTGGCGGGCGCGGTTTCGCCGGGATGGAGGTGCGTGTCTGCACCGGCACCGGCTTCGACCGGCCTGTCGGGCACGCGGCCGACCGTCTGGCCGGCGGCTGCGCGTTCGGGCGTCGAGGCGATCTGCGCGATCGCGGCGAGCTGCGTGGCGAGCAGCAGCACCACGCTGCGCCCCTGCACCCGCACGGTGGGCGCGGCATGGGGCCGTGCCTCGCGCTCGGGCGCGGCGCTGTCGATGGCGAGCAGCCAGTCCATGGCGGGCCCGGGCAGCGTGAAGACCAGGTCGGTGGCGGCGCCGTTGATCAGCGTCAGCGCCACGTGCGGCCGCGCTTCGCCGTCGATGGTTTCGATGCAGGCGCGGCGCAGCGCCAGCGCGCGGGCCTCGGCGTCGTTCCAGGCGTCGGGCGTGAGCGGTTGGCCGCGCTCGTCGAACCAGTCGATGTCCGGCACGCCGGGCAGCACCTCCGCCTCGCCGTGCACGAAGTGCGGCCAGCGCAGGGCCGGGCTGGTCTTGCGCAGCGCGATCAGGCGCGCGGTGTAGGCGAACAGCGCCCGCCCTTCGGCCTGCGCGCGCATCGACCAGTCCAGCCACGAGATCGCGTTGTCCTGGCAATAGGCGTTGTTGTTGCCCTGCTGCGTGCGGCCGAACTCGTCGCCGCCCAGCAGCATCGGCGTGCCGTTGGAGAGCAGGACGGTGGCCAGCAGCGCGCGCGCCACCCGGGCCCGCTGGGCCAGGATGGCGGCGTCGTCGGTCGGGCCTTCGACGCCCCAGTTGGCGCTGCAGTTGTCGTGGTGGCCGTCGCGGTTGTCTTCGCCGTTGGCTTCGTTGTGCCGGTGGGTGTAGCTGACCACGTCGCGCAGCGTGAAGCCGTCGTGCGAGGCGGCATAGTTGATCGAGGCCCACGGCCGCCGGTAGCGCCGCCCGAACAGATCGCCGCTGCCGGTGAGCCGCGCGGCCAGCTCCGGGCGCTGCCCAGCGTCGCCGCGCCAGAAGCGCCGGACGCCGTCGCGGAAGCGGTCGTTCCACTCGGCGAAGCCGGGCGGATGGTTGCCGAGCTGGTAGCCGTCGGGCCCGACATCCCACGGCTCGGCGATCGTCTTGACGGTGGCGAGCACCGGGTCCTGCCGCACGGCATCGAAGAACCCCGAGCCCGGATCGAAGCCGAGCCCCTCGCGCCCCAGCGTCACGCCCAGGTCGAAGCGGAAGCCGTCGATGTGGCAGGCGTTGACCCAGTAGCGCAGCGCATCCATCACCATCTGCAGCACGCGCGGGTGCGACAGGTTGAGCGTATTGCCGCAGCCCGTGTCGTTGATGTAGTAGCGCTCCTGGCCCGGCACCAGCCGGTAGTAGCTCGCGTTGTCCAGCCCGCGGAACGACAGCGTCGGCCCCAGCTCGTTGCCTTCGCAGGTGTGGTTGAACACCACGTCGAGCAGCACCTCGATGCCCGCCGCGTGCAGCCGCCGGATCGCCACCTTCATCTCGTGCAGCGTGGGCGTCGACAGGTAGGCCGGCTCCGGCGCGAAGAACCCCAGCGTGCTGTAGCCCCAGTAGTTGCGCAGGCCGCGCTCGACCAGGAAGCGGTCCTGCAGGAAGGCGTGCACGGGCAGCAGCTCCACCGCCGTCACGCCCAGCGTCCGCAGATGCTCGATGAAGACCGGATCGGCCAGGGCCGCAAAGGTGCCGCGCTCGGGCGGCAGCAGATCGTCGCGCAGCATCGACGCGCCGCGCACGTGCATCTCGTAGATCACCGTGCGCGACCACGGCGTGTTGGGCCGCACATCGTTGCCCCAGTTGAACGACTCGTCCGTCACCACGGCCTTGGGGCAGGCGGGCGCGCTGTCGCGCCGGTCGAACGACAGATCGGCGCGGGCGGAGTTCAGGCGATAGCCGAACAGCGCATCGGACCAGCGCAGCGCGCCCACCAGGCGGCGGGCGTAGGGGTCGAGCAGCAGCTTGTGCGGATTGAAGCGGTGGCCGCGATACGGCTCCCACGGGCCGTAGGCACGGTAGCCGTAGACCAGGCCGGATTCCACACCGGGCAGGTAGCCGTGCCAGACCTCATCGGTGCACTCCGGCAGCGGCAGGCGCGCGAGCTCCTTGCGGCCGGTGGGGTCGAACAGGCAGAGATCGATGCGGGTGGCGTTGGCCGAGAAGACAGCGAAGTTGATGCCCAGGCCGTCCCATTGAGCGCCTAGGGGGTAGGGCTTGCCGGGGGAGAGGGTGCTGGGTAGACGTAGCATGGTTTTGGTCTTGTTGGGGTGTTTGGTTGGCGCTCCTTGCCTGGGTTTTGTGTTGGTGGTGCATCCCGGGTTTTTTCCCCTGCCGGGGTGGGGCTTGGTGGTGCATCCCTTGTTTCATCCCCTGCCGGGGCTGACCTACTTTCTTTGTCTTGCCAAAGAAAGTAGGCAAAGAAAGGCGCGCCCGATGCGGCGAAAGCCTCCTTGAATTTTTGTTACGGGGAGGGAGAGGGGGCAAACTCGCTTCGCTCAGACAGCCCCCTCTCTTTTTCCTCCCCGTAACAAAAATTCAAGGCGCCGCATAGGGCAAGGGCAAAGCAAACCATCTGTGAACCAGGCAAGTCGCCAAGGCGAGCTGTGTCGCTCACTTTCGCTCCCCGCCCGGTATCAAAAATTCAAGGGGAAGTCGCCATCTCGGGCGCGCCTTTCTTTGGCAAGACAAAGAAAGTGAGTCAGCCCCGGCAGGGGATGACACAAGGGATGCACCACCAAGCCCCACCCCGGCAGGGGAAAAAACCCGGGATGCACCACCAACACCAAACCCAAACCCCAAAAACCAAAACCCAGCCTCAAACCTTCAACACAACAACCCCCAACGGCGGCACCCGAACCACCACCGATCGCCGCCACCCATGCGCCTCCACGTCTTCCACATCTACCACCCCACCATTCCCCAAATTCGTCCCCCCATACACCGCACTGTCGGTATTGAGCATCTCGCGCCACCGCACCGCGCCATCGACATCCGGCACGCCGATCCGGTAGCCGTCGCGCGGCACCGGGGTCATGTTGGCCACGATCAGCATCGGCGTGCCTTCGGTGTCGAGCCGCAGGTAGGCGAAGACGCTGTTGGCGCGGTCGTCGCCGATCACCCAGCTGAAGCCTTCGGGCGTGCAGTCGCGCGCGTGCAGGGCCGGTTCGCTGCGGTAGAGGGCGTTCAGGTCGTGCACCAGCCGCTGCACGCCGCGGTGCCGCGGGTCGTCCAGCAGGTGCCATTCCGGCGCGGCATCGTGGTTCCACTCGCCGAGCTGGCCGAACTCGCCGCCCATGAACAGCAGCTTCTTGCCGGGATGCGTCCACATGAAGGCCAGGTAGGCGCGCAGGTTGGCCAGGCGCTGCCAGTCGTCGCCGGGCATCTTGCCCAGCAGCGAGCCCTTGCCGTGCACGACTTCGTCGTGCGACAGCGGCAGGATGAACCGTTCGGAGAAGGCATAGACCAGGCCGAAGGTCAGGCCGTCGTGGTGGTGCTGGCGGTAGATGGGATCGCGCTGCATGTAGTGCAGCGTGTCGTGCATCCAGCCCATGTTCCACTTGTAGTCGAAGCCCAGCCCGTTGAATTCGACGGCGGCGGTGACGCCCGGCCACGCGGTGGACTCTTCGGCGATGGTGATGGCGCCGGGGCAGCGCGCGTGCACCACGGCGTTCATCTGCTGCAGGAAGGCGACCGCCTCCAGGTTCTCGCGGCCGCCGTGGCGGTTGGGCACCCAGGCGTCGGCCTGGCGGGAGTAGTCGCGATAGAGCATCGAGGCCACCGCGTCGACGCGCAGGCCGTCGATGTGGAAGTGTTCGAGCCATTCCAGCGCGCTGGCGATCAGGAAGCCGCGCACCTCGTGGCGGCCGACGTTGTAGATGAGGGTGTTCCAGTCCTGATGGAAGCCTTCGCGCGGGTCGGCGTGCTCGTAGAGCGCGGTGCCGTCGAAGCGCGCCAGGCCGTGCGGGTCGCTGGGAAAGTGCGCCGGCACCCAGTCGACGATGACGCCAAGCTCCGCCTGGTGGCAGCGCTCGACAAAGCGCGCGAAGGCCTCCGGCGGGCCGAAGCGCGCCGACGGCGCGAACAGCCCCAGCGGCTGGTAGCCCCAGCTGCCGCCGAACGGGTGCTCGGCCACCGGCAGCAGTTCGATATGCGTGAAGCCGAGCCCGGCCACGTACGGAGTCAGCCGCTCGCCCAGCGCGTCCCAGTCCAGGCTGCGGCCGCCGTCTTCCACGTCGCGCAGCCATGAGCCCGCGTGCACCTCGTAGATGGCGATCGGCGCATCGGGCTGCTGGCGCGCGGCGCGGGTTTCCATCCACGCCGCGTCGGACCAGCGGAACGGCAGCGGATCGGCCACCACCGAGGCGGTCGCGGGCGGCGCTTCGGTGCGGCGCGCCACCGGGTCGGCCTTGACCAGCAGGTGGCCGTCGGCGCCCACCAGCTCGAACTTGTAGCGCGAGCCCGGGCCCGCGCCCAGGCCGGCGGGCACGAACAGCTCCCACACGCCGGTGCCGTGGCGCAGCCGCATCGGGTGGCGGCGGCCGTCCCACTGGTTGAAGTCGCCGACCACCGACACGCGCCGGGCATTGGGCGCCCACACGGCAAAGCGCACGCCGGCCACATCGTCCTGCCGCATGGCCTGGGCACCCAGGCAGCGGGCCAGTTCCCAGTGCCGGCCTTCGGCGATCAGGTGCAAGTCCAGGTCGCCCAGCAGCAGGCCGAAGGCGTAGGGGTCTTCCGCTTCCTGCACCGCTTCATGGCCGGCGCCGGCCGGCCAGATCACGCGCAGCCGGTAGGCGCCGGGGTGGTTGTCGGCATCCGGTGCGCTATCGGGCAGCCGGCCGTGGAACAGCCCCGTGCGCCCGACCGGCGCCAGTTCGGCCATGACCTGGCCGCGCGGGTCGATGGCCTGCACGCGGCGCGCGCCGGGGTGGAAGACGCGCACCACCCGGTGCGGCCGCTCCCCCTCGGCCGTCTCCAGCCGATGCGGCCCCAGCACCGCGAACGGGTCGCTCAGCCGGCCGTGCGTCAGCGCGTCCAGCGTGTTCCGGTCGAGGCCGGGCGGCAGCGCGGGCGGAGGCTCCGGGGCCGCCGCGCCGGGCGTGGCCGGCCGGGTGGTCGTGGCGAAGTCATGGGCCGAGGTCACGGCGCGCCTCCGGGCGGATCCTGCACCACGGGCGGCGCCACGTCCGCCGGCAGCAGCCGGCGCGCCACCTGCGCCAGGCCCGCCAGCGGGATCGGCAGCCACGTCGGCCGGTTGGCCGCTTCGTAGTTGACCTCGTAGGCGGCCTTCTCCAGCAGGAACAGGTCGAGCAGGTCCAGATCGAGCATGCAGGCGCCGTCATCGGAACCGGGGGCCAGGATGGCGGCCGCGTAGGCATCGAGGAAGCGCTCGGTGGACGCATTGCGGAAGCGTTCGAGCAACTGGTCGCGCCGCTCCTGCGCCGGCCCGGCCACATGCTCGGGACCCTGCCGCATGGCGCCCACCACGTAGTCGAGCGAGCGCACCAGCCCGGCCACGTCGCGCAGCGGGCTGGTCTTGCGCCGGCGCTCGTCCACCGGCCGCGATGGCTCGCCCTCGAAGTCGATCAGGTAGGCATCGCCCTGCGCCACCAGCACCTGGCCGAGGTGGAAGTCGCCGTGGATGCGCGCCAGCATCGCGCCCAGGCCGCCCTGCGCGCGTTCGCGGGCGGCTGCCAGCAGGGCATCGTGCTGCGACAGCAGCCAGCCGACCTCGGCGCGCGGTCCGTTGGCCGCCTGCCATGCCGCGAGGTGGTCGAGCGCGCGGGCCAACTCTTCGCCCACACGCGCGGTCCAGAAGGCCGCGTCGTCGGCGTCGGCGGCGCGGGTGCCGAAGGCCGGATCGTCCGACGGCCCGGCCAGCGCGACGTGCAGCTCGCCCAGCCGCGTGCCGATCGCGCCGATGAAGGCCAGGTAGCCCGCCAGCGCTTCATCGGTATCGGTGCGCGCTTCCGAGACGGCGGTGGGCGCTGCGTCGCCGTCGCCGGCCGAGACGGCCTCCGTCAGCACCGCCAGCTCATCGATGGTGCGGCGCAGGTAGTCGAGCGCCCAGGTCCACGCATCGCCCTGGTTGGGCACGAAGCTTTGGAGTACGGCCAGTGTGCTGCGCTCGCCGTCCGCGCCCTCGTGCGCGATCTCGCCGATCAGCGCGGCCGTGTTGGCATAGCCGATGCGCGTGAGGTGGCGCGTCATCTCCACTTCCGGATGCACACCCGCCGCCACCCGGCGGAACAGCTTGACGATGACCGATTCGCCGATCACCAGCGAGCTGTTGGACTGCTCCGCCGCCAGCCACTGCACCGGCGCGTCGGGCGCCAGCGGCAGCGGCGCCGGGCGCACCGCGCCGGTTTCGGCGGCCACCGGTGGCTCCGCCAGTTCGGCCAGGTGCGGCTCGGGCTCGAAATGCACGCGGCCGTCGCTGGCCTCCAGCGTGATGCCGCGCACCAGGTTGGCCAGCAGCACACGGGCGAAGGTCTCGGTGGCGAAGGCATCGGTCAGGTAGCCGACATGGCGGCCGCGCCGCACGCGCGCCAGCGCCAGCTGGATCGGCAGCGCGGGCAGCGTGGCGCTCTCCCACGCGATCGATAGCGGCAGCAGGTAGCGCTCGGTGCGCTCGGCGCCGTCCGCATCGCCCAGCGTGACGGCGATCTCGTTGATGAACACCTCGGGCCGGGTCGCCCCCGCCAGCGGCCGGTTGGTGGAGGCCGCATCCACCGGCAGTTCGGTGCCCCAGGCGAAGTGCGCGCCGCGCAGCACGCTGTCCTTGGCCGCGAACCAGCGGCGCTTGGGCAGATAGGTCGGCAGGATCTCGCGCTCGATCAATTGGCGGTGCGCCTCGCGCTGGCGCGTGTCGGCCAGCGCATCGAGCCCCGCGCGCAGCACCAGCGTGGTGAACTCGGGCAACTGCTCCGCGGCCGGCTGCGCCCACGACGGGCCGGGCTCGTTCTCGCGCAGCTCCAGCCAGTAGAACGCATAGGCCGGCAGCGTCAGCAGATAGGGCAGCTGGCCGATGGGCGGAAACGCCGTGCCGCCGATCAGCTCCACCGGCACGCGCTGCGCATAGCCGGACAGGTCCAGCTCCACCGCCTGCGAGGCGCGCGACAGGTTCGCCACGCACAGGATCGGGGGATGGTCGTGGCTTTGGCCCTCCAGCGCGCGGATATAGGCCAGCACCTTGCGGTTGGCCGGCTGCAGGAACTGGATGCTGCCGCGCCCGAACACGCGGTGGCGCTTGCGCGTGGCCAGCAGCCGGCGCGTCCAGTTCAGCAGCGAATGCGCGTCGCGCGTCTGCGCCTCCACGTTGACCGATTCATAGCCGTACAGCGAGCCCATGATGGCCGGCAGCACCAGCTGCTCCGGATCGGCGCGCGAGAAGCCGCCGTTGCGGTCGGGCGACCACTGCATCGGCGTGCGCACGCCGTCGCGGTCGCCCAGGTGGATGTTGTCGCCCATGCCGATCTCGTCGCCGTAGTACATCACCGGCGTGCCGGGCATCGAGAACAGCAGGCTGTTCATCAGCTCCACGCGGCGGCGGTCGCGCTCCAGCAGCGGCGCCAGGCGCCGGCGGATGCCGAGATTGAGCCGCGCGCGGCGGTCGCTGGCGTAGACCTCCCACAGGTAGTCGCGCTCCGCGTCGGTCACCATCTCCAGCGTCAGCTCGTCGTGGTTGCGCAGGAAGATGGCCCACTGGCAGGTGGTCGGCACCTCGGGCGTCTGCCGCATGATGTCGGTGATCGGAAAGCGGTCCTCCCGCGCGATCGCCATATACATGCGCGGCATCAGCGGAAAGTGGAAGGCCATGTGGCACTCGTCGCCGTTGCCGAAGTATTCCTGCGTGTCTTCGGGCCACTGGTTGGCTTCGGCCAGCAGCAGGCGGTTCTTGAACTCCGCGTCCATTGCCGCGCGGATCTTGCGCAGCACGGCGTGCGTCTCGGGCAGGTTCTCGTTGGCGGTGCCCTCGCGCTCCACCAGGTAGGGCACGGCATCGAGCCGCAAGCCGTCCACGCCCAGGTTGAGCCAGAACTTCATTACGCCCAGCACGGCCTTGAGTACGCGCGGGTTGTCGAAGTTCAGGTCGGGCTGGTGCGAATAGAAACGGTGCCAGTAGTAGGCGTTGGCCACCGGGTCCCAGGTCCAGTTGGAGGGCTCGGTGTCGATGAAGATGATGCGCGTGCCGGCGTATTTCTTGTCGTGGTCCGACCACACGTAGAAGTCGCGCAGCGCCGAGCCCGCCTTGGCGCGCCGCGCGCGCTGGAACCACGGGTGCTGGTCCGAGGTGTGGTTGATGACCAGTTCGGTAATGACGCGCAGCCCGCGCGCGTGCGCCTCGGCAATGAAGCGGCGCGCGTCGGCCATGGTGCCGTAGTCGGGGTGCACGCCGCGGTATTCGGCGATGTCGTAGCCGTCGTCGCGGCGCGGCGAGGGGTAGAACGGCAGCAGCCAGACCGCGTCCACGCCCAGTTCGGCGATGTAGTCGAGCTTGGAGATCAGGCCCGGGAAGTCTCCCACGCCGTCGTTGTCCGAGTCGCAGAACGATTTCACGTGCAGCTGATAGATGACCGCGTCCTTGTACCAGAGCGCGTCGTCCACCAGCAGCACGGTCGGGTTGCGCGTCATGACGGTTGCTCCTCCGAAGGCAGCGCGGGCCGCACGCGCCAGATGGCAAACGGGTGCTCGGGCGTCAGCCGCACGTGCTGCCGCTTGCCGCGCCACACGAAGCGCGTGCCGTCGACGAGGTTCTCCGCCATCAGCGCGCCGTGGTCGGGCAGGCCCCATTGCCACAGCGGCAGCTCGATATCGGCCTCCTGCGGGTGATGCGGGTCAAGGCTGATGGCGACCAGCAGCGTGTTGTCGCCGAAGCGCTCCGGCGCGGCATCGGCGAGCTCGGCCGGATGGGTCGGCAGCGGCGCCGGCGTCGATTTGCTGAAGTACAGGATGCCCTCGCCCGAGGCCGGCTGGAACTGCACGCCCAGGTGCGAATGCAGTGCCGGATTGGCGCGGCGGATGCGGTTGAGCAGCGCGATCTCGGCGACGATGTTGCCGGGCCGGTCGTGGTCCCACGCGCGCAGCTGGTACTTTTCGGCGTCCAGGTATTCCTCCTTGCCGGGCAGCGCCTGCCCCTCGCACAGCTCGAATCCGCTATAGACGCCCCACAGCCCCGACAGCGTGGCCGCCAGCGCCGCGCGGATCAGAAAACCCGGCCGCCCCGAGGTCTGCAGGAACACCGGATTGATGTCGGGCGTGTTGACGAAGAAGTGCGGCCGGAAATACTCGCGCACCGGCGTGCGGGTCAGCTCGGTCAGGTAGTCGATGAATTCCTGCTTGCCGTGGCGCCACGTGAAGTAGGTGTACGACTGCGAGAAGCCCAGCTTGGCCAGCCGGTACATCACCTTGGGCCGCGTGAATGCCTCCGACAGGAAGATCGCGTCGGGGTAGCGCGCGCGCACCTCGCCGATCATCCATTCCCAGAACGGCAGCGGCTTGGTGTGCGGATTGTCGACGCGGAACAGCCGCACGCCCTCGTCGGCCCAGAACATCACCACGTCGCGCAGCGCGAGCCACAGCGCGGGCTTGGCGCTCGCGGCGTAGAAATCGACGTTGACGATGTCTTCGTATTTCTTGGGCGGGTTCTCGGCGTAGCGGACGCTGCCGTCGGGGCGCCAGGCGAACCAGCCCGGGTGCGCGCGCAGCCAGGGGTGGTCGGGCGAGCACTGGATGGCGAAGTCGAGCGCCAGCTCCAGCCCCTGCCCGCGGGCAGCATCGCGCAGCCGGCGGAAATCGTCCAGCGTGCCGAGCTGCGGGTGGATGGCGTCGTGCCCGCCTTCCTCGGCGCCGATCGCGTAGGGGCTGCCCGGGTCGTCGGGCTCGGCGCGCAGGCTGTTGTTGCGCCCCTTGCGGTGGGTGCGCCCGATCGGGTGGATGGGCGGGAAGTACAGCACGTCGAAGCCCATCGCGCGGATCGTCCCCAGCCGGCGCGCCACGTCGCGGAAGGTGCCGTGCCGCTGCGCGTCGCCGCTGGCCGAGCGCGGGAACAGCTCGTACCAGCTGGCGAATGCGGCGCCGCTGCGCTCCACGTCGAGCGGATACGGTGCGCTGCGCACCTGGAACGGCCGGAAGTGCGAGGCCTGCGCCATCACGTGCGCGGTGGCCGGGTCCAGCAGCAGCTTGAGCCGGTGCGCGGGGTCCGGGGCGGTGGCCCGGAGCAGGTCCGCCAACTGGTGCAGCGCGCCCACCGGGGCGTCCTTGGGCGCGTGGTCGGCTGCATGCGCGACCAGCTGCGCGCCTTCTTCCAGCTCGACAGTCACCTCCACGCCGGCCGTGTGCTTGGTCTCCAGTTCGTCGCGGAAGGTGCCGAAGGCATCGCGCCAGGCGGCCACGGCATAGGCATGCCGCCCCAGCCGTTCGGGCCGGAAGGCGCCGCGCCAGCGGTCGTTGCCCAGCGGCACCATCGGCACGCGTTGCCAGGCGTCGTCATCGTCCGCGCGCCACAGCAGTTCGACGGCCAGCTGGTCGTGCCCGTCCATCAGCACGTCGGCTTCGACGACGATGTCGTCGCCCACCAGCCGCTTCACGGCAAAGCGGCCGTCGTCCACGGCCGGGGCGACGTGTTCGATGGCGATGCGCGGCGCGGCCGCGGCGGTGTCGGCGCGTTTGCTGTCCGCCTCGTCCGCATCCGCCCGCTGCCCGCCGGGCGCCACGACAGGCCGCCACCGGACCGGCCGGCTGCGGAACACGCGCCAGGCCTGCACGCCGCCCGGCGGCAGGTCGATCTCCGCCAGCGCGCGCGCCTCGGCGCGCAGGGCGGCGTCGCGGTTGCCGGCCGGCTCGGTCAGCAGGTCGAGCGCCACGCCGCGCGTGAAGCCGCCCGCCACGCCGGGCAGGAAGCGGTCCGCCAGTGCCGCGACGCCGGTGTGCAGGTCGGGGTTGATGACCAGTAGCGTCGCCGCATCGTCCGCCCGCAGGTCGGGGCCATCGGCGCGCAGCAGGGCGCTCATGCGCGCGTCGGGGCCGGTCAGCATGCGCAGGTCCGCATGCGGTGCCACCGTGCCGGCGGCCTGCGCGGCACGCAGCGTCGCGTTCACGTCGCGCACCGCGTCGGACAGATCGAAGGCTGCATGCGCGTCGATCCACTGCGCGTCGGTCGGGTCGCCGCGCTCGGGCTGCATCGGCAGCAGCGCGCCGCGCTCGAAGCCGAACGGCATCAGCCAGCCGGCGCCCAGCACGTCCGCCACGTCGAGCATGCGCCGGTAGGCCCGCTCGCGCGTCGTGGCATCGCCGAAGGCCTGGCCGTAGCGCGTGCCGAACGGCACCTCTACCGTGGCGATGGGCGGCGCGACGGCGGCCAGCCGCGCGTGTTCCTCCACCATCCAGCCGGCGCGGAAATCCCACCAGCGCAGCGACGAGAAGGTGGCATCGAAGCCGGCGCCGGCCAGGGCCTCGACGGCCCGGCCGTCCAGGCCCGGCGTCCAGGCCAGGAAGCGCACCGGCTGCGTGCCGGCGCTCTCGCGCGTGGCCGCGATCAGCGGGTGCCAGCGCGCCGCCGGCAGGCGGGCCGGCGCCTCGCAGCGGAAGCCGCCGATACCGAGCGCCGTCCACGCGCGCAGCTGCTGCATCCACCACGCGCCGATGGCCTCGGCGCAATGCGCATCGTCGTGGCGGAACGAGGCCACCTCCAGGTGCGACGGCGGCAGGCGCGGGTCCAGCGCGTCGCCGTGCTCGGCGCGGCAGTGGAACCAGTCGGGGTGGTCGGCGCGCAGCGGGGCGTCGGTCGCCACGCGGTCGATCACCAGGTCCATCAGCAGGGTCAGGCCGCGCTGCCGGCAAGCGTCGGCCAGCCGGCCCAGCGCCGCATGTGCGGGGCCGCCGCCGAGCGCGGCATGCAGCAGCGCGTGGTCGCGCGTGACGAACACGTTGCCGCCCGCGCCCACCGCAAACGGCGGCGCGATCAGCACGTGGTCGAAGCCAAGCGCGGCGATGCGGTCCAGCAGACCGCCCCACTGGTCGAGCGGACCCTGCTGCAAGGGATGGAGATAGCAGATCGCCGGTGTGAATGCCGCCGCATTCCGCTGTGCCTCGGGCCGGGCGTGCGGGGCTGCCGCGGGAGGTGCGTGCGTGGGCGTTTGCGCGGCGGGTGTCCTGCGCCCGACGGCCGGCTGCTGCGTGCCGTTCGCCGCGCGGGGCGGCGTGGCGGGCAGGGTGCGGGAGGCGGGTGCCGCGAACGTCTTCGGATCGGTCATGCGTCGGTGCCGTTGGAGCGTTGAGCGCCGGGCGCGTCGAAGGCAGCGTCCGGCCGGAGCGTGATGGCCGGGCGATGGCCCGGCCCGTGCCGCCGGCATGTCATGCGCGGATCTTTTCCCGGCCGGCGGCGCGCGCCACCGCGTGCGCGCGGGCCGTGGGGGACAACGCCGCCGTCCGGCGCCGGCGCGCGGGTTTGCCCACCGGCGCCGTGTCCGGCGGGCTCGCGGGTCGCGCAAGCGTGCGCATCGGCCAGTGCTGCAGATGCGGCATCGGCGTGGCGCGCGGTGCCAGCGTGGCATACAGCGCCAGGTACTCGCGCGCCGGCTGCGACCAGCCGAAGTCCGTCGTCATGCCGTTGTATTGCAGGACGCGCCAGGCGCGCGGCTGGACGAACACGCGCAGCGCGCGCGCCACCGCGCTCGCCATGGCCTCGGGCGTCTCGCCGTCGAACAGGAAGCCGGTGGCGCCGCGCAGCGCCGCCTCGGGCGAGCCGCGATCGGCGATCGTGTCGACCAGCCCGCCCACCCGCGAGGCCACCGGCACCGTGCCGTAGCGCATGGCATACAGCGGCGTCAGGCCGCACGGCTCGAAACGGCTGCCGTGCAGCAGCAGGTCGGCGCCGGCGTGCAGCATGTGCGCGTTGCGCTCGGTATAGCCGATCACGGCCGCCATCCGGCGCGGATACTGCTCGGCCAGGGCGGCCATGGCGCTTTCATAGCGGCGCTCGCCGCAGCCCAGCACCGCCACCTGCAGGTCGGCATGGGCTTCCAGCATCTGCGGCAGTGCCTGCAGTGCCACGTCTGCCATCTTCTGGTGCGTCAGGCGGCTGCCCAGCGCCAGCAGCGGCGCATGCGCGTGTTCCGGCAGGCGCAGCAGCGTCTGCAGCTGCCGCTTGGCGGCGTGCTTGCCACTCAGGTTGCCCGCAACAAAACGCCGCGACAGGTAGGCATCCTTCGAGGGATTCCACACCGCGTTGTCGATGCCGTTGAGAATGGCGACGAGGTCATGCCGGCGCGCCCGCAGCACGTCCTGCATGCCGTAGCCGAAGGCGTCGGTCAGGATCTCGCGCGCATAGGTCCGGCTCACGGTGGTGATGCGGTCGGCCCACATCAGCCCCGCCTTCAGGAAACTGAACTGCCCAAAGAACCCGGCCTCGCGCACCGCGTCCGAGGGAAGGCCGAGGCCCTGCGCGATGCGCGGCGGGAAGTTGCCCTGGAACGCCAGGTTGTGCACGGTCAGGACCGTCTTGACCGGCAGTCCCGCGCGCTTGACCAGCAGCGGCACCAGCGCGGCATGCCAGTCATGCGCCTGCACGATGTCGAATGCGGGCAGGCCGGGCACGCCGCCGGCCACGTGCGCGGCCGCATGGCTGAACGCGGCGAAGCGCAGCGCGTTGTCGGCGTAGGGCTCGCCGCAGGCATCGAGGTACGGGTTGCCCGGACGATCGAACAGCGCCGGGGCGTCGAGCAGCAGCACCGGCACGCCGGTATCGGGCATCGTGCCCAGCAGCACGCGCGCGGGCCCGCCCGGCAGATCGGACAGCGTGCAGGCCACCCGGGCATCGCGCAATTGCGCCTGCGCAGCGGGGTACCCCGGCAGCATCACGGTCACGTGCAATCCGGCGCGCTGCAGCGCGCCGGCGCATGCCCCGACCATGTCTCCCAGGCCACCGGTCTTGGCCAGCGGCACCGCTTCCGATGCGACAAAGAGGACGTTCAGCGACAAGATCGTGCTCCCAGCGAAGGCCACCGGCGCCGGACCGAAGCCCGTCCCTGCGAGTCGCTGGGCTGGCATCCACCGTCGGCGCGGGCGGCGAGTTTGCGATCTCCCTGGTCGCGCAAGTCCTATGCCAGTCGGACAGACACCGACACGCCAGCGCGGGCATCCGCCTGTTTGCTGGCCGCCACGCGGCACCTCGCCGCTGGCGCCCACGTGCGGTGCGTGCAACCCGTGCGCGCGCCGTGTAATTTCGCCTATGCCGCCGGGCGCACGTGTGCAGGGCACCGCGCCGTCATAGCGCGGCGACGATGGCCGGGTGCCGGGCCGGTTGTCAGCGCGAGGCGAACACGGTCGCACCGGCCACGGTCAGCCACAGCCGGTGGCCCGCATCGACGGCGCTCAAGCCGACCCCGCCATCGCGCAACCCAGCGGCAGGCATGCCGACCGCTCGCCCGGCAGGCGGCGCATCAGGTCGCGCCAGGCGGGCCGCTCCGGCTTACCCGGCTTGCGCGCGCCAACAGCATGGCGATGGTCTCGCCCCGCGCATCGAACAGTTCGAGCGCGGTCACCACGCCGTCCTGGCCGGTGACATCGACGCCGACATGCGGACATCCCGTGGCTGGCTGGAACGCGGCGCGGGCCGGACGCATGGCTTGCAGAGGGTGGCTTAAACGCAAATAAGAATCATTGTCAATAATGATGGCAGGGCACGAACAAGGCAAGAAATGGGGTTCATGAATCACTTTTCGTGGTGATCTTGACCGCGCAATAGGACTGGGTAATCGGTGTAATCAGATCAATCAATTTGTGCAATGCGGCGGACCCAGTTACGATCACTCCCGTTGTCAACCAAGCAATCAACCGAAAACCACCATGTCGCTGATCAACACCCAAGTGCAGCCTTTCAAGGCACAAGCTTTCCACAACGGCAAGTTCGTCGAAGTCACCGAGCAAAACCTCAAGGGCAAGTGGTCCGTGCTGATCTTCATGCCGGCCGCCTTCACCTTCAACTGCCCGACCGAAGTCGAAGACGCTGCTGACAACTACGCCGAATTCCAGAAGGCCGGTGCCGAGGTCTACATCGTCACCACCGACACGCACTTCTCGCACAAGGTGTGGCACGAAACCTCGCCGGCCGTCGGCAAGGCCCAGTTCCCGCTGGTGGGCGACCCGACCCACGTGCTGACCAACGCCTTCGGCGTGCACATCCCCGAAGAAGGCCTGGCCCTGCGCGGCACCTTCGTGATCAACCCGGAAGGCGTGGTCAAGACCTCGGAAGTGCACGACAACGCCATCGCGCGTGACGTGAAGGAAACGCTGCGCAAGCTCAAGGCCGCCCAGTACGTCGCCAGCAACCCCGGCCAGGTCTGCCCGGCCAAGTGGAACGAAGGCGCCAAGACGCTCAAGCCGTCGCTGGACCTGGTCGGCAAGATCTAAGCAGTACCGCAGTCCTCTCCTCGAGCGGCCGGCTTGCCCGGCTGCTGCCCCCCGGGGGGCGCGGCGCGTGCCGCGTCTCCACACCGAATTCCAACGTAGCCAAGAAGAGAAATCGCCATGCTGGACGCTGATGTCAAGGCCCAACTGAAAGCCTACCTCGAACGCCTTGTGCAGCCCATCGAACTGGTCGCCTCGATCGATGACAGCGAAGGCTCCCGCGACATGATGGACCTGCTGCGTGATGTCGCCGCGCAGTCCGGCATGATCGCGCTCACCGAACAGCGCGACGACGCCGAGCGCACGCCGTCGTTCCTGATCCGCCGCACCGGCACCGATGTCGGTGTCCGTTTCGCGGCCATCCCGACCGGCCACGAGTTCACCTCGCTCGTGCTCGCGCTGCTGCAGGTGGGCGGCTACGCCCCCAAGCTCGATGACGACGTCATCGAACAGATTCGCAACATCGAAGGCGATTTCCGCTTCGAGACCTATATGTCCCTGACGTGCCAGAACTGCCCGGACGTGGTCCAGGCGCTGAACGTCATGTCGGTGATCAACCCGCGCATCCAGCACGTCGCCATCGACGGCGCGCTGTTCCAGGACGAAGTGGAAGCGCGCAAGATCATGGCCGTGCCGACCCTCTTCCTGAACGGGGAAGTCTTCAGCCAGGGCCGCATGGGCGTGGAAGAGATCCTCGCCAAGATCGACACCGGCGCCGCCACCCGCGACGCCGAGAAGCTCAACGCCCGCGCACCGTACGACGTGCTGATCGTCGGCGGCGGGCCGGCCGGCGCGGCGGCAGCCGTGTATGCCGCGCGCAAGGGCGTGCGCACCGGCGTGGTGGCCGAGCGCTTCGGCGGCCAGGTGCTCGACACGATGAGCATCGAGAACTTCATCTCCGTGCCGGAGACCGAAGGGCCGAAGTTCGCCGCCGCGCTGGAGCAGCACGTGCGCCAGTACAACGTCGACATCATGAACGTGCAGCGCGCCGTCAAGCTCACGCCGGCCGACGAGCCGGGCGGCCTCGCCGAGGTGACGCTGGCCAACGGCGCGGTGCTCAAGGGCCGCTCGATCATCGTGTCGACCGGCGCGCGCTGGCGCAACGTCAACGTGCCGGGCGAGCAGGAATACCGCAACCGCGGCGTGGCGTACTGCCCGCACTGCGATGGCCCGCTGTTCAAGGGCAAGCGCGTGGCCGTGATCGGCGGCGGCAACTCCGGCGTGGAAGCCGCGATCGACCTGGCGGGCATCGTCAGCCATGTCACGCTGCTCGAGTTCGGCGACCAGCTCAAGGCCGATGCCGTGCTGGTGCGCAAGCTGGAAAGCCTGCCCAACGCGACCATCCTCACCAACGCCCAGACCACCGAGATCACCGGTAACGGCGAAAAGGTCAACGGCCTGCGCTACAGGCACCGTACCAACGGCGCCGAGCACGACGTCGCGCTGGAAGGCGTGTTCGTGCAGATCGGCCTGGTGCCCAACACCGAGTGGCTCGACGGCGTGGTGGAGCGCAACCGCTTCGGCGAGATCATCGTCGATGCGCGCGGCCACACCAGCGTGCCGGGCGTGTTCGCGGCGGGCGACTCGACCACGGTGCCGTTCAAGCAGATCATCATCGCCACGGGCGAGGGTGCCAAGGCCGCACTGTCCGCCTTCGATCACCTGATCCGGGTGCCGCTGGCTGAAGCCGCCTGAACGAGTTTCGACCCCTGTGAGCCGGGCCGCGCGCAAGCGGGCCCGGTTTTTTTTTGCCTGCCGCGCGGAAACCGGGGCGTCGGCACGGACACGAAAATAGTTCTTGAAATGCGAATGATTCGTATTTATAGTGTGTCCATCGACGCCGCTGCTGCTCCGGCAACTACCGCAGCACCAGCGCATCGAACCGAATTCCGTCCTGCCGCGCCGCTCATGGCGCCAAGACAACCGGTCTTTTGTGGGGACCGCTCTGATACACAGAGCGTTTGGCCGTAGCAAGCCGCCCGACAGTCGGGAAAGCACTCAGACCCCGCTTTCCCGACTGCGACTTTCCCGGGCTGCCAGCCATGCCGCTTTTTTTCGGAAACCCGATCCGCCCGATCCCTGTTTCCGCGCCCCCAGGCTGTACCTCGCACTTCTCGCCCCAACACCCATGCCTAATTCGACCGACCTGCGCCGGGCCGGGCTCAAAGCCACGTCGCCGCGCGTCAAGATCCTGGAAATCCTGGCCGCCGGCACGGACCACGGCCGCCACCTGAGCGCGGAAGACGTGTACCGGCAACTGCTGTCGGCGGACATCGACATCGGCATCTCGACGGTCTATCGCGTGCTCAACCAGCTGGTGGATGCCAGCGTGCTGCTGCGTCATACCTTCGAGGCCGGCCATGCGGTGTACGAGATCAACGAAGGCGCGCACCACGATCACCTGATCTGCCTGAGCTGCGGCCGCGTGGAGGAATTCCACGACGACGCCATCGAGTCACGGCAAGAGCGCGTGGCGTCCGAGCGCGGCTTTGTGCTGCGCGAGCACGCGCTGGCGCTGTATGGAGTGTGTCCGGCATGCCAGGCCCGTGCGGGAGCGGGCAGTGTGGTCGGCCTGAATGCATAGGCGTGCACGCGCCGCGCACTGACGTGACGCGGTAACGTCCTGAAACATCATCGTCGGGATCATGCGGAAACTCACCCTGTGTCAGGCGGTTCCAACCCTGCATGTTAGCCAGGAGATGCCGATGCAACGCCGTCTGAAGTCCAAAGATGAACTCAAGACCCTGCTGGCCCGCTGCGTCCAGCAACATCCCGAGTGCGAGCACTGCGAACTGCGCGCGATGTGTATCCACCAGCCGGATCACACCGGCTGCAACTGGAGTGCCGAATTCGATTTCCCGATCGATGACGACGACGCGGCCATTCGCGGCCTGTCGGTCGCCAAGCGCCTGCTGACGCGGGCGCGTACGCAGTACAACGTGGCCCGCTAACGCCCCGGGCCGCATGCCGGCGCGATGCCGGCCGCGGGCTTAGCCCCGCGCTTGGGCGGCGATGCGCTCCAGCAGTTCGCGTGCGCTTTCGCCATGCCCCTGCAGTGTCAGCAGGCGCGCATTCAGCACGAGATTTTCCAGCACCAGCTTGGCGAGGCTCGCCGACAGCGAGGCGATCACATCGTCCTGGCTGAAGTGCGCCGCTTCCATCTGCGACAACTGGTGCGCCACCAGCTTGCAGACCAGGTTGCGCAACATCTGCTCGTCGAACGGCAGGTTGGCGAAATCCACCGGGTCTTCCTTCTCGACTTCCGCGATCAGCTGGACCAGCAGGTCTTCGGTCATGGCGCGTTCCCCCGTGCAGGTTACGGCCAGTCTACGCCTGTCGTTCGCGCAAGCACAACGGGCCCGCATGGCGGGCCCGTTGGGTGTTGCTGCGTTGTGTTCGTTACCGGTGGCGCACGATGCGGATCGGCTGCTCGGCCATCTGCGCGGGCGCTTCACCCGACGCGCAGCCGCTGCAGCCGCTGCCGCAGCCGCTGCCCGATAGCGGATCGGAGTGGCACGACGGTGCCGCACCCGGCACCAGCAGCCGCCGGCCGACGGCACGCACCCAGCCCGGCCGCGACGGGCGATCGCACCAGAGTGCCATGCGCGCCACCGTGCGGGCGCGCACGGTCGGCGCGTAGCGGCCGGTGATCGACAGGGCGCTCAGCGCCACGAGCGTCGCGACGACGCCGGTTTCGACCACGTGATACACGCTCATGTCAGCACCCGTGCGATCTGGTAGGTGGCGAAGGCGGCCAGGTAGGCCAGCACGAAGAGGTAGCCGGCGGTGGCGGCCATCACCTTCCACGAGTTGGTCTCGCGCCGGATGGCGGCCAGCGTCGAGATGCACTGGGGTGCATAGATGTACCAGGCCAGGAAGGCCAGCGCCGTCGCCAGCGGCCACTGCGCGGCGATGACCGGTGCGAGCTGCGCGGCGGCATCTTCATGCGTGGCGGACAGCGAATACACCGTCGCCAGCGCCCCGACGGCCACCTCGCGCGCGGCCATGCCGGGAATCAGCGCGATGCACATCTGCCAGTTGAAGCCGATCGGCGCGAACACGACTTCCAATGCGTGGCCGATGTAGCCGGCGAAGCTGTAGTCGATGGCCGGCCCGGTCGCGCCGGCGGGCGGCGACGGGAAGGTCGACAGGAACCACAGCACCACCATCATCTTCAGGATCACGGTACCGATGCGGCGCAGGAAGATGCGTGCGCGCTCGATCAGGCCGATGGCCAGGTTGCGCGGGCTGGGCAGGCGGTACGACGGCAGCTCGAGGATCAGCGGATGCTCGGCGCGATCGCGCTTGATGTACTTGAGCACGTACGCCACCACCAGCGCGGAGACGATGCCCGCCATGTACAGCCCGAACAGCACCAGCCCTTGCAGGTTGAAGGCGCCCCACACCTGGCGGGCCGGAATGAAGGCGCCGATCAGCAGCGCGTACACCGGCAGCCGCGCCGAGCACGTCATCAGCGGCGCGACCAGGATGGTGACCAGCCGGTCGCGCGGGTCCTGGATCGTGCGCGTGGCCATCACGCCCGGGATGGCGCAGGCAAAGCTCGACAGCAGCGGGATGAACGAGCGGCCCGACAGGCCCGCGCCCGCCATCATGCGATCCAGCAGGAACGCCGCGCGCGGCAGGTAGCCAGACTCTTCCAGCGCCAGGATGAAGAGGAACAGGATCAGGATCTGCGGCAGGAACACCAGCACGCTGCCCGCGCCCGCGATGATGCCGTCCACCAGCAGGCTCTTGAGCATGCCGTCCGGCAGCAGGGCACCGATCCAGACGCCCGCGCTTTCCACGGCGACCTGGATGCCGTCCATCAGCGGCTTGGCCCAGGAGAACACCGCCTGGAACATGAAGAACATCAGCACCGCCAGCAGTACGAGGCCCAGCACCGGATGCAGCACGATGCGGTCGAGCCGGTCGTCCAGTTCCGCCGTGCTGCGCGGCATGGTGACGGCGGCATCCAGCAGGCGCTTCACTTCGCGGTGCGGATCGGCATCCTCCGGCAGGGCGGTCGGGATGGCGGGCAGGCGTTCGTGGTCGATGTGCGCGACCAGGTCGGCGGCACCGTTGCGCTTGATGGCGACGGTCTCCACCACGGGCATGCCCAGCGCTTGCTCCAGTTTCGCGCGGTCGATGCGGATGCCGCGCCGCGCCGCCGCGTCGACCATGTTCAGCGCCAGCACCATCGGCAGGCCCAGGCGCTGCAGCTCCAGCACGAAGCGCAGGTGCAGCCGCAGGTTGGTGGCGTCCACCACGCAGACAATCAGGTCGGGGCGCGGTTCGCCGTGGAAGGTCCCCAGGCAGATGTCGCGCGTGATGGCTTCGTCGGGGCTGGTCGCCACCAGGCTATAGGCGCCCGGCAGGTCGAGAATCTGCACCTGCCGTCCGGAGGGCGAGATGAAGCGGCCTTCCTTACGCTCGACGGTCACGCCGGCGTAGTTGGCCACCTTCTGCCGGCTGCCCGTCAGCAGGTTGAACAGCGCGGTTTTGCCGCAGTTCGGATTGCCGACCAGCGCAACGCGCAGTGCGGGTGCGGAGGACGGAGAGGAAGAAGCGTGCATCTGCAAAGGCCTGAAAGCGAAGGGCCGACAATTACCCGGCGGGCGTCATGCCGCCTTGCGCACCTGCGCGGGCGGCGCGGTCTCGGACGCCGTCGCGACGGGCTGGGCCTGCTGAATCGCGGCCTCGGCGTGCACGCGTACGCGGGCGGCCTCCTGTTTGCGCAGCGCAAAACGGGTAAAACCCACCTGAACGACGAGCGGATCGCCGCCGAACGGGCCGACCGCCACCACGCACACCTGTTCGCCCATCACGAAACCGAGTTCGCGCAGGCGCTGGCTGATGGGATCGGCGGGCTCACGGTCTTCAACGTGGTCCACCACCGCCGTGGCCCGGCGGGAAAGCTCGGAAAGCCGCATCGTGCTGGTCCGTGACTCAATAGCGTACGTAATTGCCTAGGGCGTAAATGCGAATCGTTTTCATTATATCGCAACATTGCGCGATTCCGCATGGCACCTGCCTTGGCAGAGGGTATTTTCTGCAAACCGGGGGCGTTGTACAGTCTCCACATCGGCCGGTCTGCGTTGCCCGCAAAACCTGCAGTGGCACAGGGTTTTTACCAAATTACCTTATCCTGGGTATTGGCGGGGTTGGCGACCATTGCCTATGCTTCAAGTGCGCTGAACTTCCCCGTTCAAAGCGTATTCTTCGAGCCACCGGGTACACCTATCCGGTGGCTTTTTTCATGGGCGCTCGCCTGTGCCCGTGCTTCTCAGCCCGTGGCGATGGTGTTGCGGCCTTCGCTCTTCGCGCGGTAGCAGGCGGTATCCGCGCGTGCCAGGAAGGCCGCGGCATCGGCATCGCCGGCCTGCAATTCCACCACTCCCTGCGACAGCGCGACCTGGGCGCGTGCCCCGGCGGCCAGCACCGGCTGGCGGGCCAGCGCCGCGCGGATGCGGTCGGCGAAGGTCACGGCGGTCTGCAGGTCGCAATTGGGCAGGATCACGGCGAACTCGTCGCCGCCCAACCGGGCGACGTGATCCTGCGTGCGCGTGTTCTGCACCACCCGCTCGGCGATGCCGCGCAAGACGTCGTCGCCGGCGGCATGGCCGTAGCAATCGTTGATCGCCTTGAAGCCGTCGAGGTCGATCATGAGCAGCGCCAGCGGTGCGCGCGGCGCGCCGCGGGCGCCGCGATGGGCCTCCACCTGCGCATGCAGGATGGCGTCGAAGCCGCGGCGGTTGAGCAGGCCGGTCAGCACGTCGTGGGTGGCGTCCCAGGCGATGCGCTGCACGGTCTCGCGTGTGGCGGAGACATCCCGCAGCACCAGCACGCCGGCGCCCGAGGTGCCGGGCAGCGGCCCCCAGGACAATTCCACGTCGTGCCGCCGGCTGTCGGCGGCCTCCATGCGCAGTCCGACCGGCAGCGTGCCGCCTGCGCGCAGCAGCTGCGTGGGGATGACGCGCCGGTTGGTCTCGTGCTCGATCAGGTGCAGCAGCCGGTTGATCGACTGGCCGATCGCGCTGGCGGGGTGCGTGCCGGTCAGTGTCTCGATGGCGCGGCTGGCATGCGTGACGATGCCGTCGCCGTCGATGGTCAGCAGGGGTTCCTGGATGGCGTCGAGCACGAGCAGGGCGGCACGCACCTCCTGCTCCAGCGCTTCCTTGGCGCGCTGCTCGGCCGTGGCATCGACCACGGCGATGATCCAGCCGACCGGCGGTGCGCCTGCGCCGCCCGCGGGCCGGGCCGTCAGCAGGACGGCACCGCTGCCGGCGCCTTCCCCGGTCGCGATCACCACGGGGCGGTCCGCCAGCGCCAGCGGCACGCGGGGCAACTGCCGCAGCACGGCCGCCACGGCTTGCGCCGCAGGGGAGGTTGTCGTGCTGTCGCCGTCGTGCAGGGCGCGCACGATGGTGGCACTGCTGGCGCCCACCAGCCGTTCGAAACGGACATTGGCAAACGGGACCGCCAGCGATCGGTCCAGGAAGGCCAGCCCCACCGGCGCCTGCTCGGCAATCGCGCGGAAGAACGCGGCGTCCTGCTCGGCGGCGCCCAGCGCCTGTTCCCAGTACTGCACCAGCCGGCCCACGCTGCCGGCCAGGGCGCCGACCTCGGTGGCGGGGTCGAACGTCCGGGTGTCCGGCTGGGCAAGGTCGGCCAGCCGTGCGAGCGGTCCGGGCGCCGGGGATTCGCTCAGGATTGGCCGGCCGATGGGGGCCGGCGGCGTGTGGATCGGCATGCCGGCATCCACCTCGTGGCGCAGTCGTTCGAGCGGGCTGGTCGCGCGTTCGAGCCAGAACCAGGCGAACAGCAGGCAGGCCGCGCCGAAGGCCAGGCCGGCGGCCACCAGCGTGCGCGTGGTGCGCGCGGCGCCGGCATAGGCTTCCTGCGCGGGCCACCAGGCGCCGATGCTCCACGGCACGGCGTTCAGCGCGCGATAGCTGACGATGACCGGCGACTGCCCGGGCCGGTGGATTTCCGTGCTGTCGTTCCAGCCTTGCGTCCGCGCGCGTGCCGCCGGCTGTCCGTCGGCCAGGTCCGGGGCCTGCTGCAGCAGGCGCGCGTGGTCCGGCCCGACGATATAGCGGCCCCGCTCCGAGACCACCAGCAGATGCCCGGTGCGGCCGATGCGCGTGTTTTCCACGTCCGCCAGGATGGGATTGCGCGCCAGTTCGATCGAGCCGATCACCAGTCCGGAGAAGCCGCCATCCGGCCCATGCAGCGGCACGGCGAACGAGGCCACCGGCCGCTGTCCCCCCGACGACAGGAAGGGTTCGGGGATCTGCAGGCGCCGCGATTCGCGCACCGCCTTGAAGAGGGGATGCCACGCCATGTCGGTGCCGCGCCGTTGCGGCAGGGCGGGGGCGTCGGCCAGCACGATGCCGCTGGCGCTGACGACGACCAGGTTGTCGAAGACGCCGCGCAGGTCGGGGTGGGCATCGAGCCAGGCCTGGCCTTCCGCGGTGCTGGCCGGGGCGGTGTCGGCCTCGGTGGCGCTGGACAGGCGATCGATGGCATCGGTCAGGTGCGCTTCCAGCGGGCGGGCCGCCTGCGCGATGGCCTGTTCGAGGCGGCTGTCGATCTCCCTGCGCGTATCGTCGTAGACCGTCGAGATCGCCACCGCGATCAGCCCCACGAACGGCAGCAGGGCGGCAAGGACGATGCCGGGCAACAGGCGGAACAGCAGGCGGCGCGGGGCGGAGGGCGGTTGGGCGGTCGACATGTCGCGGCATTGTAGAGCCAGAAGGCCGCGCCACGGCGTGGAAAGGGCACGATATCGCTTGCCGTTGCGGCGCCGTGCGCCTACGGTTCACAAGTTGCGTGCGATAGGAATTGCAAGCAAAATGCTTGCGCACTGCGTCAGTCGTGGATTTCGCGGCTGTTGAGCCGCGCTCGCATCCGAGATGCGCAATCAAGGGCAGAAGGTGTCGTTCCCGTGCAGGAACCGCTACGCTGGATCCTGATGCGCTTCCCAATCCCCAGGCTCTACCGGTCATCCAAGTGCCGAAGCATGCTTTCTTTCCCACCACGCTGCGCGGTCGCTTGCTCGCCTTGGCCGCTGTGGCCGCGTTGCCGGCCGTCGTCGTGGCGATCGCCGGCGTGGCGCTCTATCGGGACCGGCTGACCGACCATCTCGAACAACGTCTCTCGTACGAAACCCAGAGCGCCGCGGCGCGCGTGGGCATGGTGCTGTCCAATGCGGACCAGTTGCTGTCGGTGGTGGTGGCGGACGAATCCGTCCTGCGCCTGGACCACGACGAATGCACCCGCTTCGTCAGCCGCGTCATCCATAACCAGAGCGACTTCGCCACGCTGGGCGTGGCCGATGCGCACGGCAAGCTGGTGTGTACGCCGGTGCCGGGGGCCATCGGGCTCGATGTTGCCGACCGCGAGTTCTTTCGCGAGCTGATCGCGACGGGGCGTCCGTCGCTGTCGAATTTCCTGACCGGCCGGACTTCGCACCAGCCCGTCATGGTCGCCACGCGAG
This sequence comes from Ralstonia pseudosolanacearum, assembly GCF_024925465.1. Taxonomy (NCBI): domain Bacteria; kingdom Pseudomonadati; phylum Pseudomonadota; class Betaproteobacteria; order Burkholderiales; family Burkholderiaceae; genus Ralstonia; species Ralstonia pseudosolanacearum. The sequence goes on from NZ_CP103851.1 coordinate 1,286,023, forward strand.
CCGTGGTCGGCCCCGACGGCGGCATCCTGGGCGTGGCCTACGCGGCGATCCGGCAGAGCGCGCTGATGGTGGCGGCCAGCAGCGCGGCGTCGGGGCCGGTCTACCTGGTGGACAGCGCGGGCACCGTGCTGTCCGGCGCGCATGCCGCCCCGTCCGGCGAGGGGCCCGGCGTCACCCGGGGCGATATTGTGAGCGCGGCCGGCCCCGAGCCGGGCGCAACGGTTTTCGAGACCGACGCCGACGGCACGCTGCGCGCCTATGCCGCGATGGCCGTGCCCCATGTGACCAGCGGGCGGCTGCGCCTCGTGCGCGGCATCGACGCGACCGACATGGCGCGCCAGCAGCGTGATGTGACGCTGGCCGGCGGCGGCGCCATCGTGCTGATGCTGGTGCTGTTGCTGGCGCTGATCCAGATGGCGATGCGGCGGCTGGTGCTGCCGCGCGTTGATGCGCTGGTCAATGCCGCCCGGCACTATGCCGCGGGCGACTTCTCCACGCGCGTGGCCGAGCAGGGCGGCGCCCGCGACGAGCTGTCGTTGCTCGAGCGCACCTTCAACGAGATGCGCGCGGCCATCCTGCGCCACGACGAGACCGTCCACCACCTGACCGAGCGCTTCCAGCGCGTGGCGCGCGCCACCAACGACTGGATCTTCGACTGGGATATCGCCACGGGCGAGTCCTGGGCCAACGCCAGCCTGCACCGCCTGCTCGGCAGCGACGCGCTGCTGGCGCAGGGCGACGAGGACGGCGTGTCGCGCACGCTGACCTTCCAGCAGTTCGTGCATCCTGAAGACATGGAGGCATTCGGCCGGGGCCTGCGGGCCGCGCTGCATTCGGATCGCGATGCCTGGCACCACGTCTGCCGCGTGATCGACGCCAGCCGCGCGGTGCGCACGGTGGAGATCCGCGCCAGCATCTATCGCGGCAAGGACGGGCGCGCCATGCGCATGGTCGGCGGGGTCACCGACATCTCGCAGCGCTCGGCCATGGAGGCGGATCTGCGCGCCAGCGAGGCCAACCTGCGCGTGGCCGAGCAGATCGCCCTGCTCGGCAGCTGGCGCTGGGACGTGCTGCGCGACACCGCCACCTGGTCGTCGGGCATGTACCTGCTGACCGGCGTGCCGCCGGGGCCGCCGCCGTCGTTTGCGCAGCAGGCGCAGTTCTTCACCGGCGACAGCTACAACCGCCTGCGCGAGGCGGCCAGCCGCGCCGTCACCGAGGGCGTGCCGTACTCGCTGGAGCTGGAGATGATCCGCCGCGACGGCGAGCACCGCTGGGTGCTCTCGCGCGGCAATATCGAGCGCAACGAGCGCGAAGAGGTGGTGGCGCTGTTCGGCACCATGCAGGACATCACCGAGCGGCGCGAGTCCGATGAGCAGTTGCGCCTGCTGCGGCGCGTGGTCGAGTCGGTGCCGTCGGGCATCACCGTGGCCGATGCGCAGCAGCCGGACCTGCCGCTGGTCTATGTCAACCCCGGCTTCGAGCGCATGACCGGCTACCGCGCGGAGGAGGTGCTGGGCCGCAACTGCCGCTTCCTGCATTCGTCCGAGCCGGGGCAGCCCGCGCTGAACGAGGTGCGCGCCGCGCTGCGCGATGCCAGCGAGATCCGCGTGCTGCTGCGCAATTTCCGCAAGGACGGCCACGCGTTCCTCAACAACTTCCTGCTCTCGCCGGTGCGCGACAGCCAGGGCGCGGTCACGCACTACGTCGGCATCCAGGACGACGTGACCGAGCAGGAGATGACGCGCGCGCGCCTGGCCCAGCACGCCACCGTCGATCCGCTCACCGGCCTGCCCAACCGCACGCTGCTGGCCGACCGCGTGCAGCAGGGGGTGGAGATGGCCGCGCGTCAGCGCAGCCGCTTCTATGTCGCGCTGATCAACATCGACCGCTTCAAGGTCGTCAACGACAGCCTGGGGCACCTGCTAGGCGACGAGGTGCTGCGCCGCATCGCCGAGCGCCTGCGCGATGCGGCCGACACCGTCGATACGGTGGCGCGCTTCGGCGGCGACGTCTTCGCGCTGGTGATCTCGCACGCGGGCTCGCACGGTACCGATCTCGGTTTCGACCTGTTCGCCGAGCCGATCCGCGTGGAGGGGCACGAGGTGTTCGTGACCGCCAGCATCGGCGTGGCGGAGTATCCGGCGCACGGCTCGGACAGCGAGACCCTGGTGCGCCACGCCGAGATGGCGATGTATTTCGCCAAGCAGAACGGCCGCAACCGGCTGGAGTTCTTCGCGCCCGAGATGGATATCGGCGTGTCGTACCGGCTGAACCTGGAGCACCAGATTCGCGCCGCGCTGGAGCAGGGCCAGTTCCGCCTGCTGTACCAGCCGCAGATCGACACCAGGACCGGCCGCATCTGCGGTCTGGAGGCGCTGATCCGCTGGATTCACCCGACGCGCGGGCTGCTGCCGCCGGCGGCGTTCATCCCGGTGGCCGAAGAGAGCGGGCTGGTGGTCGAGATCGGCAACTGGGTGCTGGCCGAAGCCGCGCAGCAGCGCGCCGCATGGCATGCGCGCGGGCTGGGCGAGGACCTGACCATCGCGGTCAACGTGTCGCCGCTGCAGTTCAAGCGCGGCACCGTGCTGCCGACGCTGCTGAGGCTGCAGCGCCAGCATGGCCTGGGCTCCGGCTTCCTCGAGCTGGAGGTGACCGAGTCGATGCTGATGGAGGGCACCGAGCGCACCATCGAAGACCTGACCGCCATCCGCCAGTTGGGGGTACGCATCGCCATCGACGACTTCGGCACGGGCTATTCCAGCCTGGCGTACCTCAAGCGCCTGCCGATCGACCTGATCAAGATTGACCGTGCCTTCGTCAAGGATATCGACCGCGACTCCAACGACGCGGCCATCTGCACGACGGTGGTGGTGCTGGCCCACAACCTGGGCGTGAAGGTGTGCGCGGAAGGCGTCGAAGACGCGGCGCAGTCGGCCTTCCTCGCCTCGCACCAATGCGATGTGCTGCAGGGCTATTACTTCTCCGAGCCGCTGCTGCCCGAAGCCGTGACGGCGCTGCTGGAGCGCGATGCGCGCTTCACGGTGTAGCCCGCGCGCGGGAACGGCTCACGCGCGGAACACCGCCACGGCGCGCTTGAGCGCCTCCGATTGGCCCGCCAGGACCGACGCGGCCGCCGCCGCTTCCTCCACCAGCGTGGCGTTCTGCTGCGTGACGCCATCGAGCTGCGACACCGAGGTGTTGATCTGCGCGATGCCGCTGCTCTGCTCGCGCGAACTGGCCGAAATTTCCGACATCAGCTGCGTCACGGTCTGCACGGACGCGACGATCTGCTGCATGGTCGTGCCGGCCTGCTGCACGAGGGTTTCGCCGTCGCGCACCGACTGATCGGACGCCTGGATGATCGCTTTGGTCTGCGCGGCGGCCTGGGCGCTGCGCTGCGCCAGGCTGCGCACCTCGCCCGCCACCACCGCGAAGCCGCGCCCTTCCTCGCCCGCGCGGGCCGCCTCCACGGCGGCGTTGAGCGCGAGGATGTTGGTCTGGAAGGCGATGCTCTCGATGGTGGCGATGATGTCCGTGACGTGCCGGCTGGAGCCGCGGATGGCGCCCATGGTGTCGACCACGCGCTGCACGACGCGCCCGCCATCCGTTGCGACGGCGGAGGCCTGTTCGGCCAGGACGCTGGCTTCGCGCGCATGGTCGGCATTGCGGGCCACCATCGACGTGAGCTGCTCCATGCTGGAGGCCGTCTCCTGTAGCGCGGCGGCCTGCTGCTCGGTGCGCGCCGACAGGTCGTGGTTGCCGGCCGAGATCTGCAGGGTGCTGTGCGCCACGCTGGCCGCGCCGTCCTGGATGTCGCGCACGATGGACCACAGGCTCGCGCGCATCGTGCCCATGGCGCGCACCACGTCGCCGATCTCATCGTTGCCGCGGGCCTCCAGCGTGGAGGTGAGGTCGCCGGCCGCCAGGCGGGTGGCGAGCGCGGCGGCCTGCTCCAGCGGGCGGATCAGCGTGCGCGCCAGCAGCAGGCCGGACAGCATCGCCAGCCCGGCGCAGCCCACGCCGGTGAGCCACAGCCAGTCGCGCGAGCGCACCAGCCACGGCGTGCCGCGCAGGTCGGCGGCTTCCAGCGCCAGGTGTGCCCACAGCGTGCCGATCAGGATGGCCACGGCGATCAGGCTCTGCAGGCCGATCACGCGCAAGCGCAGGCTGTCGATCCGGAACAGGTTGAACGGGCGCCGCCAGCCCGTGCGCAGGATGCGTCCCGAGCGTACTGCGTATGACGCATCGCCCGCGCGGATGGCGGCATAGACCCGTCCGGCGCGCGCGATCTGCGCCGGCGTCGCCATCGAGCGCACCGAGGTGTAGCCCGCGATCGCGCCGTCCTGGAGCACCGGCGTCACGTTGGCCTGCACCCAGTAGAAGCCGCCGTCCTTGCGCCGGTTCTTGACCAGCCCGCGCCACGGCTGCCCCGATCGCAGGGTGGCCCACAGGTCGGCGAACGCGGCCTCGGGCATGTCGGGGTGGCGCACCACGTTGTGCGGCGCGCCGATCAGCTCGGCTTCGGTGAAGCCGCTGATGCGCACGAAGGCCGGGTTGGCGAAGACGATGCGACCGGCCGGGTCGGTGCGGGAGATCAGGTAGTCGGCGGGGGCGAGGGTGGTTTCGGCGTTGGTGACCGGGAGATTGTTTCGCATGGTGGGGCCGCGCGCAGGCGGACAAAGCGGGGGTTCCTCCGAGGAACGACCGCGCGGCGCAGCGGCTGAAGGGCCGGTGCGCGGCGGGATTTGATGGAGATCAAGCGGGAGGTGGCCCGGGCATCCGGCTTGCTGCCTGCCTTGCAGGGCGTCCGGCAGCCGCCGGCGCGATTGGGCGAGCGGAGGAGCCGATGTGGAAGATCGCGGGTGACCTGGAGATCGTGCCGCGCGTGGTTCCGGTCGGCCCGCGCGGCTGGCAGGCGTGGATCGACGTGGTGTTCCGGGATACGGCGGGACAGTCGGTTTCCGGCTCGCGGCCCGTGCGGCCGCGCTGCACGTTCGGCTCGCCGCGCGAGGCGCTGGATGCCGCGCGGCTGCATGGGCAGCGGCTCTTGCGGGAGTGGGTGCAAGGCGCCGCGGCCGCCGACGGTCGTGCGCCGAGGTAGGCCGATCGCCTCGGCTATCGGCCTTCCAGTGCGCGCCGCGCTTCGCGCGACAGGCCGAGGGTCCAGTAGCCCTTGGCGCTGATCGTGTCGCGCGGAATGTCCCAGGGGCCTTCCAGCAGGGCGCGCACCTGCTTGAGCAGGGCGGCCTCGCCGGCGAGGAACACCTGCGGCGCGCCGGCCGGCAGCGCTTGCGCGTTCAGCGCGGCCACCATCATCGCGCCGGCATGCGCGGCGTCGGACTCGACCCAGTGGAGGTCACCGCTGCGCGCAGGCGCGTCGGCTGCGTTCGGCGCGGTTTCCAGCGGCAGCCGTGCGCGGGCGTCGCCGATGGCGATGAAGGCACGGGCGGGCACTTCGGCCGGCAGGGTCTCCAGGACGGCAAAGATGGCCGGCATCGCGGTCTCGTCGCCGATCAGCAAGACCCACGGCGTACCCGGATCGAGTTGGAAGCCGCGCTTGGGGCCGGCGAACTCGATGGTGTCGCCTGGCGCCGCGCGCTGGAGCCAGCGCGCGGCGGGGCCATGCTGGTCGGCGGGCGTCTCATCGTGGACGACGAAGTCGACTTCCAGCTCGGCGCGCCCGGCGTGGTAACGGCGGATCGTATAGGCGCGCCCGATGGTGCGCTGCGTGCCGGTGGCGGCATCGAGCGGAAACATCAGCTTGATCGCGGCGCCCGGCGGGGCGTCGGCCAGGTCGGCCAGATCGGCGCGAGCAGTCGGTGTGTCGCCGGCAAAGACGACCCGGCGCATGCGTGGCGACAGGGTGTGAATGGCGTGCACGCGCACGCGGCGCGTCGCGGGTTTGAAGGGGGCGAGCAGCTGCGACATGAGACCTTGTGTGCGGTTGAAGACGAACATAGGCGGGCTGCGAAAGCGTGGTTTGAAGGACGCGGCCGCCGGCAACGCGCGACGGCCGCGGTCGGGGTGCCGATGCGGCCGCGGCGGGCCGGTCACCGGCATCGTTGCGGCCGGATGCGTCAGCGGCCGTTGATTTCCTTGAGGGCGCGCAGCAGGATGTTCGCCACGCGCTGCTGTTCCTCGCGGGAGGCGAAGCGCTTTTCCATCAGTGCGAACTTCAGGCGCCAGCGCGCGGTGCGCAGCGGATCGCTGCCGGCATCGCTCCAGTCGGCGGCTTCGGTATCGCGGTCGAAGGCCATGGCCTCGTTCATGCGCTGCATGCGTTCGCCCATGGCGCGCAGCTGCGCGAGGATGGCATCGGCGGACTGCTGGCGTTCGGCCAGCCATGCCGCACCCTCGGGCGTGATGGCGTAGCGCTTCTTGTTGCCCTCGGCGACCACCGATGCGAAGCCGTGGTCCTCCAGGTACGACAGCGCCGGGTACACCATGCCGGGGCTGGGCGCGTAGAAGCCGAGCGAGTGCTCTTCTACCGCCTTGATCAGCTCATAACCGTGGCGCGGGGCGTCCTTGAGCAGCGCCAGCAGCACCAGTTGCAGGTCGGCGGAACTCAGCCGGCGGCCGCGCCACGGGTTGCCGCCTTCGCCCTCATCGCCTTCGCCAAAGCCGCCCGGGCCGCCGAAGCCCCGGCCGAAACCGGGTCGGCCACCGTGGTGACGGCCCATCATCCAGTGCGCGGCCATCCACATTTTGTGGTGGCGTCCAAACCATCCGTGCATCGTCGTTCTCCTGCTGGAAGTCATCAGATATATCGTAAGATACATCGGATGATAGTGGCGATACCCGGGAAGTCAAGGAAGCGGGCGCAAAAAAATCGCGGGCCGGTGCTCAGTGCAAGGTGCCGCCGCTCAACTTCAGATCGCCTTGCGTGGTCAGCGCGGTCCGCACCGCCACGCGTATGCCCGCAATCTGCGCGTCCAGCGGCAGGCTGGGTCGGCCGGGGTGTCGCGCCGCCAGTTCCGGCGTGGCCGGCACATGGATGAAGCCGCCACGCACCAGTGGCGCGCGCGTGGCGATGTGGTGCATCAGTCCATAGAACAGATGGTTGCAGTTGTAGGTGCCTGCGCTCTGCGACACCGCCGCCGGCACGCCGGCCGCGCGCAGCGCATGCACGATGGCCTTGATCGGCAGGCTGGAGAAATACGCGGCCGGGCCGTCCGCCACGACCGGCACATCGACCGGCTGGTTGCCGGCGTTGTCCGGAATGCGCGCGTCGATCACGTTGATGGCGACGCGCTCCACGGAGAGTTCGCTGCGTCCGCTGGCCAGGCCCAGCGCCAGTACCAGCGACGGCTGCGTCGCCTCGATGGCGGCCACCAGCGCACGGTTGGCGCGGCCGAACACGCACGGCAGCTGCCGTGCGACGAGGGTCGCGCCGTCGATGCGCTCGCCGTCCAGCGCCCGCGCGATGTCCCACGAAGGGTTGGTGGGGTCCGATTCGAACGGTTCGATGCCGGTGATCAGGACGATGGTCATGGTGGTCTCGCGGTCAATATCAGTAGGGATGCAACTATCTGGGCAAGTCATCGGGCGGCTTTGCCGTCCGGGAGCGGTCACTCGCTGAGCGTGGTGCGGACTTCGCGGATGGCCTTGACGGTGCCGTCGAACGCCTCCGCACCGACGTGCTCGCGCAGCTTGCGCGCCACCTTGGCGCTGGCCGCCTGCAGCGGTACCGCCAGCGCGTGGGCGGCGTCGGTGGGAAACAGGTTCCATTCGCGGCCGTCGTCGGCCGAGGGGCGGCGCTCGACCAGGCTCTTGGCGATCAGGCCATCGACCAGGCGCGTCGCGGTCGGTCGCGCGATGCCCAGCGTGTCGGCCAGCTCGCGGTTGAGCACGCCGGGCTGCTTGAGGACAACGCGCAGCACGAAGCCTTGCGGCGGCGTGAGGCCGAACGGCGCATACGCGGCCGTCCATTCGCGCTCGACGGCGCGCGCCAGCGCGGTGGTGTTGAAGTAGAGGCAATGATCGAACATGGCGCCGAGTCTAGTGCCAGATCGTTAGGGATGCAACGAATTTTTCGGCAGGCTAAAGCACCATCGTGGTCGGCTTGGGGGAACTGCGCCCGTTTGAGCGGCAGCGGATGATCGTGATGACGCCCGCGTTGTGTGCCAAGCCACGCGTTACAGGCGTTGCACCGGTGGTGCCGCCAGCATTTTGAATACCAGTGGTGAATGAAAATAATATCAATTGCGCAATGCATTGCAACCAATTCTGGGATTGGGTTGGTGGTGAATGTAAGTGTTCTGTGTAAACGGATTAGAAGTTGAGGCGTTGAGCATGCAGGCAATCCGATGAGGTCTGCATACCGATGCGATGCGTGGTCGAGTTGAGCGAAGTGGAGAAGCTGACGTTGGAGCAATTGAGCCTGAATCACCGGCACCGCGACATCCGCACGCGCGCAGCGGGGATGGTCATGCTCGGCGACGGTTTGTCGGCCCCCAAGGTCGCGGGCCGGTTGGGCGTTAGCGTGCAGTCGCCCTACAACTGGGTGCGTGCCTGGAACGAATACGGCGTGTGCGGCTTGTTGAGCGGTCACGGCGGCGGCCGCCCCAGGTCGCTGCCCGAGAACATGGTCGCCACGGCGGTCGACGCTGCGCGCGCCGAATCTCTGACACTGGCGCAGATCGCGCAGCGCGTGCAGGAAGTTCATGGGCAACCGCTGCCATGTCAGATCGAGACACTGGGCGCGGCGCTCAAGCGCGAAGGCTTCTCTTTCAAGCGCAACCGCTACTCGCTCAAAAAAAACGGTGCGAAGAGGAGTTCGCTGTGAAAGCAGACGTGCTCGGCAAGCTCCAGCAGGGCGCGCGCGACCAGGCCATCCGGCTCCTCTATCTCGATGAGGCTGGCTTTGCAGCTTCGCCCGTTGTGCAGCGCGCATGGTCACCACGAGGGCTGCCCCATTGTGTTGAACCGCACAGCCACTGCCGACGTTCTGTGCTCGGTGCGTTCGACTACGGGCAGAACAGCCTGATTCACGCCGCGCATGCGCACAGCATCAAAGGCCCCGATGTCGAGCAGTTTCTCGATGCGCTGATTCGGCAAGACGACAGCCGACCCACCATCATCGTCCTCGACAACGCAGCCATTCATCACAGCATCAGCGAGGAAACCCGCGACCGCTGGTTCAGGGAACACAAAGCGCTCCTGTTCTTTCTGCCGCCCTACAGCCCCGAACTGAACATGATCGAGATCGTCTGGAAGCACTTCAAATATCACTGGCGTCGCTTCGTCAACTGGACACGCGACACCATCGACGCTGAACTAGCCGAACTCCTATCCGGCTACGGCTCCAAATTTCAAATCAATTTTTCGTGAACACTTAAGTAAGTGTTAATTGGAGCCGGGGATCGATTTTGGCTATTTAAACTGTCTTGCCGCTTTTGAATGATAAGAGCGGCCCCAGTTGGCATTGCAATATCGCTCATTTCAATCTCTCAATAGGAGTCAGATCTTGGCTATTGGAATCAAGCACGCTTTGGCTGGTTTTGCCTGCATGGCCGCATTGACGGGCCATGCGTATTCGGCGGTCATCAGTTGCCCATTCGTCTCCGATATCAAACAGGCGCCGGGCGAATACGGTGGATTCGCCTATACGGCGCCATTGCCGAACGGGCAGCAGTGGACCGGAGAGAACCCGATGGCGGATGAGGCGGACCTGGGGCGGGTCGTATTCCAGGAGGCCTATATCGTCAATGCCAAGAATTTCGTGGCTTGCGATTACGTTGGCAAGAAAGCGGCCGGCATGAGAATGGTGCTGAAAACCGCCTCTCCCATCCGGCCTGCCGGTGCTGCGTGGAAGTGGCAGCGGCAAGCGGATGGCACCGTGTTGCCGCACTGTGTCGGGCCGAATCCCGCGCAGTGCACATTTGAGTAAGCCGACGGCAGTGGATGCCATCCCCGGACGGGTGTGCCGGGGCTTGGCATTGCATGGGTGACCTGCGCCCGGATTCAGCCGTGAAGCGTGTTTCCAGGGCCTGTTTCCACGCCGGCGCTCGGGCAGGCATGGCGCGGGCGCGGTGTCACTGCCAAGGTGACGCCGCGCCCCAAGTCGATGTCAGCTCGCCACCGGCCCCACCGGCGACTGGAATGGGTGGTATTGGTACAGCCACGTCTCGGACAGCGGCTTGCCGTCCACGCGCAGGAACAGGCGCATGTCCACCGGCTCCTTGCCGTCGACCGTCAGGTCGAACTGCGCGCGCCAGTGGCCGGGAACGCCGTTGGGCACGGCCTCGGTGAACACGTACGAGAACGTGCCGCGCGAACTGGTCAGCACGGCCTCCGGCTTGACGCCGAAGGGCAGTTTTTCGAGCGGGCCGCCCTTGAACTCCACCATGAACTTGCGTACGCCGCGCGGACGCGGCTGGCCCGGCTGGCCGCCGTTGCCCAGGCGCGTGGCCACGCAGCGCGCCAGCGGTGTCGGATACGGCTCGTCGGCCAGCCAGTGCAGGCGGTAGCGCAGGCGGTACTGGCTGCCGGCACGCGCCGGTGCCTTCGGCACCCACATGGCGACGATGTTGTCGTGGATCTCGTCGTCGGTGGGGATCTCCACCAGCTGCACGGCGCCTTCGCCCCAGCCTTCCAGCGGTTCGACCCACAGGCTAGGGCGGCGCTCATAGTGCACGCCGTCCATGTAGTTGTTGAAATCGCGGTCGCGTTGCAGCAGGCCGAAGCCGCGCGGGTTGTTGTCGGAAAACGCCGAGGTCATGACGCGCGGCGGATCGTTCAGCGGGCGCCAGATGCGCTCGCCGCTGCCGGTCCACATCGCCAGGCCGTCGGAGTCGTGCACTTCGGGGCGCCAGTCGGTGGCGGTGCCCTTGGCGGTTTCGGAGAACCAGTACATCGACGAGGCCGGCGCGATGCCGAAGCGCTCGATGTCGCGGCGCAGGAAGAGGGCCGTGTCGATCTCCATCACCACGCCCTTGCCGCGGTGCATGACGAAGCGGTATGCGCCGGTGATGCCCGGACCGTCGAGCAGCGCGTAGATCGTCACCGAATCGGCGTGCTCATTGGACGGCGTGTCGAACCACACGTGCGTGAAGTTGGGGAATTCTTCCGCGCGGCCGGCTTGCGCCACGTCGAGTGCGATGCCGCGCGCGGACAGGCCATATTGATACAGCTCGCCGATGGCCCGGAAGTACGACGCACCCAGGAAGGCGACCCAGTCGTTCTTCTTCCAGTCGAGCTTTTTCTGGTCGCCCAGGCGGTTTTCCTGGAAGCGGAAGCCCGCGAAGCCGCTGTTGCGCGGGAGCTTGCGCGCGGGGCTGTCGGCGGGCATGTCGAAGTACGACTCGTCGTAGACGATCTCGCGCGCTTCGCCCTTGTCCACCACGTGCATGCGCACCGGTGCGCGGAAGAACGTGCCCAGATGGAAGAACGTCACCGGAAACTGGCCGGGGCCGTCGGCGAACAGGGCGTGGGTGGTGTCGAACTTGATCTTGCCGTGGGCTTCGTAGTCGATCTTGGCGAGGATGTCGGCCGGCGCGGTGGCCGGCGGCGTGTAGGGCTGGCCGGCCATGGCACGGGCCCGCTCGACGAGGGCATCGAAGTTGAACGGCGCGGCATTGCCGAGCTTGACGCGGCTGGCGGCCAGCGCCTCGGGCGTGATGCCGAGCGCGGCCAGCGTGGCGGAGAGGGAAGCGGAGGCAAGAAGGTGTCGGCGCGTGACCATGGGTGCCTGGGACGTAACGTCGGATTTGGAACAATCCGACATGGTAACAAGGGTGGGCGACCGGGCGGCGTGACGGAGGCTTCGCCGTGATCACTGGCTGGCTGCCGCATCTGCGTCGCGGAGGCAGCCGGACGGAAGGGCCGCGTCGGGTCGCGGGGTGGTGGGGCGTATCATCCGTCGCTTTCCACTGACGGTTTCCCTTTCCCTTTCGCGCCATGTCGCTTCAGCCCCGATGGTCCGGCGATGATGTTCTGTCCTTCTGCTTGCGGATCGCCTTCTTCGGCGGCGTCGGGGGCTGGGGGCTCTGGCGGGCCTGGGAGGGAGGGCGGCACGGCAACCTCCTTGTCTATACCCGGCGCGTCGGCGCGTCGGTCGCCTACGCCGCCGGGTCGAGCGCCGGGGCTTATTGGTTTGAGCTGGTGCTGATGGGCGGTCTGGGCCTGTTTTTCACCACGGTGTTTTGCGTCATGGTGCTGGTGGGCGGCTTCGGCTCGCCTGCCTGGAAGGAGCGCATGCGCCAGTGGCTATCCTCGGACCAAGATAGGTTCTGGCGCATGCCGCGCTGGGTGCTGTTCCTGGCCGCCGTGGTGATCGCGCTCTTTTTCAAGCACATCGCCCGCGCATAGACGGCTCCGGCCTGCCGGTCGGCGCCCTGCCTGCGCCGTCTGTCGCAATCCGGTTGGCCGTTGGCGGGGCCGGTCGCCATACTCTCTGTCCCGAACCTGACAGGAGATGACATGGCGCCACGAGACCCCATGACCCGGTGGCTGATCTGCGCTGGTACGCGCAACCAAGCCAGCCGCCGCCATTTTGAGACACGCAACGCATGTGCAGAGGAGGGCAGATGAGCATGACCGACGCCAACGCAATCATGATCCGCCCACTCGCCGAGGGCGATGCCGCGGCGTTCAAGGCGCTGCGCCTGAAAGCCATCGAGGATGCGCCGTCGGCCGTGCAGCCCACCTACGAGGAAGAGGCCGCGCACACGCTGGAAGACATGCGCCGCCGCATCCGCGCGACCGGGCACGAGGTCATCTTCGGCGCGTTTCTTGGCGATGCCCTGGTCGGCGTGACGGGGTTGCGGCGTTTCGTGCCGGTGCAGGCCGCGCACAAGGCGGTGTTGTGGGGCGTGTTCGTCGATCCCGCGCATCGGCGCGGCGGCGTGGCGCGCCGGCTGCTGGACGCGGCCATCGGGCATGCCCGGTCAGCGCGGGTGCTGCAGATCCAGCTGTGCGTGAATACGGAGAACCCGCGTGCCCAGGCGCTGTACCGCAGTGTCGGCTTCGAGGCATTCGGTGTGGAGCCGCGCGCGCTGTGCGTGGGCGGCTGGTTCTACGACGAGGCGCACATGGTGCTGCGGCTGGATGCGGGAGACGGCGCGGTGGTGTCCGTGGGCTGAGCGCATGGTGGGCGGCCGTCTGCTGATGGTCCGCCGGACGTGAAAAAGCAAAAACCCGCGAAGCCTTGCGCCGCGCGGGTTTTGGGAATTCCCGGGGTTGTCCTCGGAAGAGCGCCGGTGCCCAGAAGAGCGCCTGGTTGTTCTCCTAAAAGAATGGATGTTGAGCGAATGAACGTAGGATCGACCGCATGCAGGCTGCGTTGCCTGCGCGGACACATGCTGCGATGAGGCGCTGAACGAAACCGGGGCTCGTCGGGCCGCGCGGATTGCGTCAGCGACGTTTCCCGGATCTCTGTGACGTGGCGTCGGGGCTTGATCGTTCAGAGTTTTTTGATGTTCAGTGCGTATGAACATGAAAAATAATTGAACGAGCTGTCCTCCATGTTCATAAGATTTAGGCGATGCGGGCGCATCCCGGCCGGCGATCCCGCCTCCATTCTGAAACCCCCCGATTGTGATGCCGCGGCAGGCGTCGGCCCAAACGGGTGACCGCAGTCAGGCCGGTCACCCGCTTTCACGCGCGGCGCACGCCGTGGTGCGCTTACTTGGCGCCTGCCAGCTCCATGATCATCCGCGATAGCAGATAGAGCCGGGGCACCACGCTTTCGACCTCGGCGTATTCCTCCGGCGTGTGAATGCCGCCGCCGACGATGCCGAAACCATCGAGCGTGGGCGTGCCGACGCCGGCGGACAGGCTGGCATCGGCGGCGCCTCCACTGCTCTCGAGGGTGAGCTTGCGTCCGATCTCGCCATAGATGGCCTGCGCCTTGGACGCGAGCTGGTCCGAGGCGGCGTTGCGCGGCATCGGCGGGAAGCCGCGTACCAGCGAGGTCTTGACCTCGGTATCCGGGATCAGCTTGTCGGCCGACGCGCGCGCTAGGTCTCGTTCGACGCGGTCGAATTCCTCTGGCACGGCGACGCGCACGTCTGCGTAGGCGGTTGCATGGTCGGGGATGACATTGGTGGCATCGCCGGCTTTCAGGACGGTGAAGTTGAAGGTGGTCTGCTTGGCACTGTCGCCAAGCTTGCCGAGCTGAAGGACCTGGTGCGCCAACTCGGTGGCCGCGTTGCGGCCTGACTCGGGTGCAACGCCCGCATGGGCCGCCTTACCCTTGACATCGACCTGCGCCGTGCCGCTGCCCTTGCGCTGCACGACGAGCCCGTCGGCCGGCCGCCCAGGCTCCAGGTTGAGGGTGACGTCATGCTGTTTGGCTTCGCGTTCGATCAGTGCGCGCGTGCCCTTGGAGCCGGTTTCCTCATTGGTGTTGAGCAGCAGCGTGACCTGACCGTATTGCCTGAAATCGAGCTGCTGCAGGATCTTCATGGCGTACAGCCCCGCGACGATGCCGCCCTTGTCGTCCATCACGCCGGGGCCGTAGGCGCGCTTGTCCTTGATGTAGAAGGATTTGGCGCGGGCGGTGCCGTCCTTGAACACGGTGTCCATGTGCGCCATCAGCAGGATGCGCGCTTTGCCCGTGCCCTTCCAGGTGGCGAGGACATTGTTGCCCACGGCCGGCGCCGCGGAGACCGTTTCCACCTGGGCCCCGGTCTTGCGCAGTTCGTCGACGACGATCGCGCTGACCTGGCTGAGCCCCGCCTCATTGCCGGTGCCCGAGTCGATGTTCACGAGACGCTCGAGCAGTTGCAGCGCATCGCCGCGATAGTGCTCCGCGGCGGCCAATACCTTGGGGTTGGCGTCGGCATGGGACAGCGGCGCGGCGCACAACAGGAGCGCCGCGAGGGCGAGGCGGGATGGCTTCATGCGAGACCTTGGGATCGGAGTAGCAAAACAGCCATTACACACAAGATCCGCACATCCGGGGCGATTCACACTGCCGGCAGTACGCTTGCTGACCGCGTGACTGCGTTTCCTGCCGCCGTCGGAGTGCAAGTCCGGTATCGGCCAATGAACTCGTCGTCGCCACTATCTTCTGCGCTGCCGGGCAGGTCGCAGACTGATCGCAATGCGTCAGGCAGTCCCTGATACGCGGCGCTCCGAGATCGCACCCAGCCGAAATTTTCACTAATTTTGCTAGTTTCAGCGAGTGATGAAATCATTTGAAATAGTGAAAATTCTCTTGAGAATTTCACTGGATGTGCTATTTTCAGCATATGCTGAAAACCGTTGATCCAGTGAAAATCGAACATCAAGCCGCTGAGGCGCTACGCCAGCTTCTGGAGCAGGTGCCAGCGATCGAGCATGTAGATGTCCGGGCGCAGAGTCCGAGTGCCGCCATTGGCATTGTCGTGCAAGCGAAGGTCCTGGGCAAAAGCTACACGCTTGTATGCGAGGTGAAGTCCAGTGGTCAGCCGCGCCATGCCCGGATGGCCCTGCTGCAGCTTCGAAACGACCGGGTTCGCTATGAGGGGGAGGTGACCCCTGTTTTGATTGCACCCTACCTGTCACCGGAAGTACAGGCCCTATGCCGTGAGCAGGGAGCAGGTTTTCTCGACTTCGAGGGGAACGCTCGCTTGGTGTTTGGCAGCGTTTTTATTGAGCGTCAGGTGGCCAGCAAGCCCGTCATCGAACGGCGCGAACTTCGGTCGCTGTTCAAACCGAAATCCGCTCAGGTGTTGCGCGCGATGTTGCAATATCCGCATCGTGCCTGGCGAGTTGTTGAGCTCGCGGAGGCAGCCGGAGTCAGTCTGGGGCATGCCAGCAACGTTCGGGCTGGCTTGCTGGACAGGGAGTGGGCGCAGTTGTCTAGCGATGGCGTGTCCCTTGCCGATCCTGCGGCGTTGCTGGACGCATGGCGCGATGCCTATGAACCGCCAGCGGGTGAGCGGCTGGGCTTCTACACGACCTTGCACGGTACTGCGTTTGAGCAAGCTCTGCGAGATATTTCGCGTATGGGGCTCTCGGGACTGACCGCGCTTGCATCATTCTCGGCGGCGCAGTGGCTCGCGCCATATGGCCGCACGGGGACGCAGTATTTTTATGCGGACGAGGACGGGCTAGAACAATTGCGCGCCGCATTGAAACTGAGATCGTCTGCTGTCTCAAGAGGCGAGAACGTCGTTGTGACCGTGCTCAAAGACCCCGGATTGTTTCGCGACACCATGGAGCCGGCGCCCGGCATCGTATGCACCAGTCCCGTCCAAACGTATCTCGATCTGGCGGCGTCAGGTGAGCGCGGTGTTGAGGCGGCGGACCATTTACGGAAAGACAGACTGGTATGGCAGCAATGACTCCGGGCGAGCCGCAATCGGCCGCCGACTACGACGATCGCACCTCGTCGGCCGTCAAGGCAGTGCTCGTTGAGATGGGCCAGATCCTTGGTAGCTTCAAAGGTAAGTTCGCCATCATCGGCGGTGCAGTCCCGTGGCTGCTGCTCGGCAACAACGAAGAGATGCCGCACGTGGGTACGCTTGACGTGGATCTTGGGCTGGATGCCGCCGCCCTTGGCGATGGCGAGTACGCCACGCTGGTCGACACGTTGCTCGGGCATGGCTATGCGCAGCGCAAGGAGCTTCGGCGTTTTCAGCTGGTACGGCAGGTGCCGGCGCAAGATGGCGGTGCTCCCATTGATGTCGTTGTCGATTTCCTGATGCCGCGAGATGCAGAGATCGTCAAAAACATTCCGCCGCTGATCAGCGATTTCGCGGTGCAGCGGGCGGATGGGGCTGATCTCGCGGTGCGCTTCTATCAGATGGTGGCGATTGCCGGCCCCATGCCTGATGGTGGAAACAACCGGGTTGAAGTTGCGGTGTGCTCGATTCCAGCGCTGTTGGCGATGAAGGGGCACGCGATCGAGGGGCGCTACAAGCAGAAGGATGCTTACGACATTTACTTCTGCATTCGTAACTACCCTGAAGGGCCGGATGTGCTGGCCGAGGCGTGCAGGCCGTTGCTCGATCACCCCAGTGGTGCGGCGGGCTACGGGTTCATCGCCGACAAGTTCGACACTGTCGACGGCTTTGGGCCGACCTGTGTTCGTCGCTTTGTCGAGGACACGAAGGTGTTGGGTGAGCGTAGTCCGGATCAGTGGCAGCAGGATGCGTTTGGTCAGGTCGATGCTTGGCTTCGCGCGCTGGGTCTGAGGCAGTAGGGGGGGGGGGCAGGCGAGCGACTTGTTGCCCCAACGGATGACCATGGGGCTTGCCTTGAGCCCCTCAAGTCGCCACGCGCACAGCGGCGATGACTTTTCCTTGTGCTTCGCGCCGAGCTCGACCGCGCGGCGGGCGAGCTCGCGGTAGGCGTGATTCTCTGCCGCTTCGTCCACGCGATCACCGAATGCCGATTCGACCGGGGCATGGAAACCTGCACCGGTCGGCGGCGATCGTTTCCTGAACTCAGTCGGCCATCGCCTCACCCAAATACACCGCGCGCGTTGGCGCCCAGTCGGGATTGAACTGCAGCGGCCCCTGCGGGAACAGCAGCACGACGGTCGAGCCCAGCAGGAAGCGGCCCATCTCCTCGCCCTGTTTCAGGGTGAGATGCCTGTCGCGATAGTCCCAGTGGCGCACGCTGCGGCTGCGCGGCGGGTTGACTACGCCGTGCCACGCAGTCGCGATGCTGCCGACGATGGCGGCGCCCACCAGCACCAGGGCGAACGGGCCGTGCGGCGAGTCGAAGTCGCACACCACGCGCTCGTTGCGCGCGAACAGCGCATCGATGGCGCGCGCGGTGGCCGGGTTCACTGAGTACAGCTCGCCCGGGACATAGCGCATCGAGATCAGGCGGCCGTCGCACGGCATGTGGATGCGGTGGTAGTCGCGCGGGCTGAGATAGAGGGTGGCAAACAGGCCGTCATCGAACTGGCGTGCCTGCTCCTCATTGCCGGCCAGCAAGGCGCTGCTGCTGAAGGATTTGCCCTTGGCTTGGAAGATCTGGTCGCGCTCAATGCGACCGAACTGGCTGATCGCGCCGTCCACCGGGCAAATCAGCCGCGCTGTCGCCAGAGGGCGGGCGCCGGGTCGCAACGCACGGGTGAAAAAGTCGTTGAACGTGGCGTAGGCGCCGGGTTCCGTCTGCATGGCTTCCGCCAGGTTGACGTTGTAGCGGGCGATGAAGCGGCGTATCGCCCATTGCGTCAAGGCACCGACGCGCCGGCGCGCGAAACAGCCGAACAGGCGTGTGATGAGGAGCTTGGGCAGCAGATGCTGCAATTGGACAAATAGGCGCTCGGACACAAATGGTTTTCCTAGGCTCGAACAAAACGCGAAGTATGGCTGATTCGACCGGTCGCCGCCTCGGATGCCTGTCCGATACGCTCAAGCACCGGGTGGAAAGCTGACAGCGCTGCGAGGGGGCGTCAGGTCGCTTGCGGCACTGTTCGCTGGTCCTCTCCTGGGGCACCGCGATGTTCCAGTTTTGCGATCAATCGGTCTGCGATGTTGGCGGACCATGCAGCGATGGTCAGACTGGGGGCGCCCCCGGGGGATCTGGGAAGCGCGGAGGCATCGGCGACGTACGGCCCAGGATGATCGAACACCTCGTCGTTGGCACCTACAACGCCGTCTGCGTTGGAGGTTCCCAGGCAGGCGCCACCAATGGGATGGGCCGTGCATCCGCCGAGGCGAGGAAGACATCGCCTATATCGCGGGCTTCCTCGCGATCGCGCAGCACCCACTGCCGGGCACTTTCCATTCCCGGCGAACAACGGGTGCTTCAGGTGTCCATACTCGGATCCATTTGGCCTGCATCGGCCAATCGGTCGGGTTTGTCACGCGGTGTAGCGTGAGGGGCAGAGTGAGCGTGGTCAGGGGCAGATGCCGCCTCTGATGTCCGGATGGGGCCGGCTGCATCGCATTCCCCTGGACAACAAAAAACCCGCGAGGCTTTACGCCACGCGGGTTTCTGTACGTCCTTAAACAGCTTAGGACGGTAATTTGGTGCCCAGGAGAGGACTCGAACCTCCACGGAGTTACCCGCTAGTACCTGAAACTAGTGCGTCTACCAATTCCGCCACCTGGGCTAGGTGAGCGCCGCATTCTACGCAACTTTTCGGGATTTGCAAGCGTCCGGCTGAAAAAAGTGGATTCGCCCCCTCCGTGCACCGGTTCCATGCCGGGAAGACGGGTGGCCGGCAATGCGGGGTAGCGGTGATGGTGCGTCTGGTTGCATTTTGGTAGGGTGCAGATTCGTTTTTAAGCGATTGCCGAATACAAGGCATTTCATACGCGAGGAGAATCCTATGAACCCGAAACCAGGCTTGCGGTGGGGCGCCGCAATAGCGTCCCTCTGGCTGACGACGAGCTTTGCGCCGTCGTCGTACGCGGCGTCTGTCGCGCCGGTCGCCGCCGAGAACGGCATGGTCGTCGCGGCCCAGTACCTGGCCACCCGCGTCGGCGTGGACGTGCTCAAGCGCGGCGGCAATGCGGTGGATGCGGCGGTGGCGGTGGGCTACACGCTGGCCGTGGTGTATCCGGCCGCGGGCAACCTGGGCGGCGGCGGGTTCATGACCATCCAGCTGGCCGACGGCCGCAAGACCTTCCTCGACTTCCGCGAGGTCGCCCCGAAGGGCGCCACCGCCAACATGTACCTGGACAAGGACGGCAACGTCATCAAGGGCCTGTCCACCAAGGGCCACCTGGCCGTGGGCGTGCCCGGCACCGTGTCGGGCATGGAATACGCGCGCGAGAAGTACGGCACCCGGAGCCGCGCCGAGCTGATCGCGCCGGCGATCCGGCTGGCCGACAAGGGTTTCGCGCTCGACCAGGGCGACGTCGACATGCTGCTCACCTCCACCAAGGATTTCCAGGAGGACCCGGCTTCGGGCGCCATCTTCCTGAACAAGGGGCAGCCCTACCAGGTGGGACAGAAGCTGGTGCAGCGCGACCTCGCCAGGACGCTGCATGCGATCAGCGTCAAGGGCACCGATGGCTTCTACAAGGGCTGGGTGGGCAAGGCCATCGTCGCCTCCAGCCAGGCGGGCAAGGGCCTCATCACGCAGGAAGACCTGGACGGCTACAAGACGCGCGAACTGGCGCCGGTCGAGTGCGACTACCGCGGCTACCACGTGGTGTCGGCGCCGCCGCCCAGCTCCGGCGGCGTGGTCATCTGCGAGATGCTCAACATCCTGGAGGGCTATCCGCTCAAGGACCTGGGCTACCACTCGGCGCAGGCCGTGCACTACCAGATCGAAGCCATGCGCCACGCCTACGTGGACCGCAACAGCTACCTGGGCGACCCGGACTTCGTGAAGAACCCGCTGGACCGCCTGCTCGACAAGCACTACGCCGAGAAGATCCGCGCGGTGATCGACCCGAAGAGGGCCGGCGTGTCCAAGGACATCAAGCCGGGCGTGGAGCCGCATGAGGGCAGCAACACCACGCACTACTCGATCGCCGACCGGTACGGCAACGCGGTGTCCGTCACCTACACGCTCAACGACTGGTTTGGCGCCAAGGTCACGGCCGCGAAGACCGGCGTGATCCTCAACGACGAGATGGACGACTTCACCGCCAAGGTGGGCGTGCCCAACCTGTATGGCCTGGTGCAGGGCGAGGCCAATGCCATCGCGCCGGGCAAGCGGCCGCTGTCGTCGATGAGCCCGACTATCGTCACCCGGGATGGCAAGCCCGTCATGGTGGTGGGCACGCCGGGCGGCAGCCGCATCATCACGGCGGTGCTGCAGACCATGCTCAATGCGATCGACTACGGCATGAACGTGCAGGAAGCCGTCGACATGCCGCGCTTCCACCAGCAGTGGCTGCCGGATTTGACCAACGTGGAGAACTACACGCTGTCGCCGGATACCCGCCAGATCCTGGAAGGCATGGGCCACAAGTTCGGCCCGCCGCAGCCGGCCAACCACCTGGCCGCGATCATCGTGGGGGCGCCGTCGCTGGAGGGCAAGCCGGTGGGCAAGAACCGCTTCTACGGCGCCAACGACCCGCGCCGCAACACGGGGCTGGCCGCGGGGTATTGAACGCGCAGGCGCGCATTGCACGATCGGGCCCGCTTCGGCGGGCCCTTGTCTTTTCAGCGGCGCGGCTGCGCTATACCTTGGCCCAGACGTCGGCGGCACCCGGCGTGTCGCCTTGCGTCCACCACCGGGCGCAGTACTTCGCGTCCTGGTACGTCACGCATTGGCCGATCCGGTAGACCGCCGTGGCCGACCAGGCGGGCGCGCTGCCGCCGGCCGCATTGCCGTAGCTCGGGTCGCGCAGCACGCCCGTGCCCCAGTGGCCATGCAGCTGCCGGAAGATCGAGGCGAAGGCATAGGGCTTCTGCACGATGCCCGAGCAGGTGGCGGAGACCACGGCGCCGTTGTCCGGGCAGGCCTGGTCGCGGCCGACCGACCAGTTGGCGACCATGCCGTAGCCGTTGCCGTACGCGGCACCCAGCACGGTCAGCGCGTTGGGGAGCGTGAAGGTCTCGCTCTGCACGTCGTTCATGCCGATCATGGGCGTCACGCCGACCAGCCGCCACAGCTGCGCATCCGTCTTGACCTGGCCGACGGCCTTGTAGGCGGTGTCCAGCTGGGCGTAAAGGCCCTGCGCCGCGCTGATGGCCGCCGCGCCCATGTCGATGTCGGCCGGGCCGTAGTCCATGGTCATCACGTTGACGGTGTCGAGCGCGACCCTGTTGGCGATGGCGGCATTGAGGGTGTTGATGCCGTCCTGCACGAGCCCGGACGGCAGGACCGGCAGCGTCAGGGTGACATGCAGCGCCTTGCCCTTCGCCGCGAAATCCGACTGCAGCTGCGCGATGGCCTGGAAGTTGCGCGCGACGGCCTCGGTGTCCTTCTGGACGGAGCCTTCGATATCGAAATCGACGTGCGTGAGCTGATAGGTATCGATGACGGTCTGGTACGCGGCCTTCAGCGCCGGCACGGTGGTGCAGGCCTTCATCAGCGGCGTGCCGGCCGCGCCGCCGAATGACACCGACACTTCGCCGCCCCGGGCACGGTAGCGGGTGATCGAGGCGGCGATCGTGGTCAGCAGATCGCCGCTCGCGCCGTTGCCGATGGCCTGGATGCCGCCCCACGACGGTGTGCACCCGTCGCCGGCAATCACGAAGGCGAGATGGAACTGCTGGATGCCCTGCCGCACGCCGATCTGGTCGATCAGCGGGGTGGGGTCGAGCGTCATGTCGATGTACGGCGCATAGACGCCCGCCGCCTGCGAGGCACCGGCGGCAGCGGACAGGCAGAGCGCGGCGACTGCGCGCGCGGCGAAGCGGGGTGACACCCTGGGTTTCATCGTTTTCTCTCTCTGGCTAGCGTGATGTGAGGATCGCCGTTCCGTGCGCTTGCCGGTGTGGCCGGCTGCCGTCGCGTCGGGACGGCACGGGCGGCGGGATCGCGCCGGCCTGGAGGGCGCGGGCGGGCCCGATCACGAGCTTAGGCAGGCGGGAATCGACCCGCGAGGCCTGGTCAGAAAAGTTGAGAGATGGTCCGGCGCCGGCCGGGCATGCCCGATGCCGGTGCGGGGTGGTGGCTCGCGGCGCGTGGGCCGCGCGCGGGTCTCATCCCGCCACCAACCCCTTCTGCGCCAGCCACGCCCCATTGAACAACCGCGCAAAGTACAGATTGCCCCGATCGCACAGCAGCGTGACGATGGTATGACCCGGCCCCAGCTCGCGCGCCAGCTGCACCGCCGCGGCGACGTTGATGCCGGTCGAGCCGCCCACGAACAGGCCTTCTTCCCGCAGCAGCCGGTAGACCATCGTGACGCAGGTCTGGTCATCGATGCGCACGGCGTCGTCGATGGGTGTGCCTTCGAGGTTGGCGGTGACGCGGGTGGAGCCGATGCCCTCGGTGATGGAGCTGCCTTCGGCCTGGATGCTGCCGGTCTTTACGAAGCTGTACAGGCCGCTGCCGTGCGGATCGGCCAGCACGGTCCGCACGGCCGGGTTCTGTTCCTTGAGGTAGCGGGCGACGCCCGCCAGCGTGCCGCCGGTGCCGGTCGCGCAGACGAAGGCATCCACCTTGCCGGCGGTGTCGCGCCAGATTTCCGGGCCGGTGGTTTCGTAGTGGGCCTGCCGGTTGACGAGGTTGTCGAACTGGTTGGCCCAGATTGCGTTGACGGTTTCCTGCGCGAGGCGGCCGGCGATCTTCTGGTAGTTGTTGGGGTCTTTGTACGGCACGGCCGGCACCGGGCGCACTTCGGCGCCGAGCGTGCGCAGCAGGTCCATTTTTTCGGGCGATTGTGTCTCGGGGATGACGATCACGCAGCGGTAGCCGCGCGCCGCGCAGAGATGGGCCAGCCCGATGCCGGTGTTGCCGGCGGTGCCCTCGACCACCGTGCCGCCGGCCCTGAGCGTGCCGCGCCGCTCGGCGTCCCGGATGATGTAGAGGGCCGCGCGGTCCTTGACCGATCCGCCCGGGTTCAGGAATTCGGCCTTGCCGAGGATCTCGCAGCCGGTTTCCTCGCTCAGCCTCGCCAGCCGGATCAGCGGCGTATTGCCGATGCTGCCGGAAAACCCGTCCCGTATGGCCATGATGCCTCCCACTGTGCGGATGCCTGGCAACGTGCCCGTGCTTCTACAGGATAGTGCGGCAAACGGGTCCCGGCGGACACGGGCTGTTCCGGGCGCCGGCGGCATGTCGAGGGGCCCGGCGTTCCCGCCATCGGGATGCCGGGCACGTCGTTTGCCGGCCGGCGGCGCGATCGGCCCCGCCCCGCGTGCCTTGACATCGGAGGCGAAGCCGCCTTTTCTGGACAGCAAACGCAGGCAAGGCCACGTCATCGCATGGCCTTGCATCGTCCCGGGGTGGGAGCAGACCAACGCAGGAGAACAGCATGCTCGATCCCCGTGGCCTTGCACGGCCATCCCGGTTTTGCCCGCGCTTCATCGACGCTGGCGCCTCGCACATTCGCCGCGCCACTGCCACGGCGCTGCTGGCGGCCAGCCTCTGTGCCCTGCCTGCCTGCGCCGATGTCGGCGTTGGCGCGGCGCTGCCGCTTTCGCCGGACAAGCTCTATGGCGAACTGTTCGTCGCCGTGCAGACCGCGCAGGTCTATCCCGACCAGAAGACCTTCGTCGATACGGTGCCCAAGGCGGACCCGGCGGTCATCCTGCAGGCTTATCGGGCGCAGAAGGACGTGCCCGGCTTTTCGCTGAAGGCGTTCGTCGATCAGTACTTCACTGTGCCGTCCGAGACCGTCATCACGCCGCCGGCCGGGCAGTCGCTGCGCGCGCAGATCAACTGGCTGTGGCCGGCGCTCACGCGCACCACGACCACGGCGCCGGACAACAGCTCGCTGATTCCGCTGCCCAAGCCCTACGTGGTGCCGGGCGGGCGCTTCCGCGAGGTCTACTACTGGGATACGTATTTCACGATGCTCGGGCTGCAGGCGTCGGGACGCGATGATCTCGTCGACAACATGCTCGACAACTTCGCCTACCAGATCAACCAGTTCGGGCACATCCCCAACGGCAACCGGACGTACTACCTGAGCCGCTCGCAGCCGCCGTTCTTCGCGCTGATGGTGGAGCTGGCGGCCACGAAGGAAGGGGAGGCCGCCTACACCCGTTACCTGGCCCCGCTGCGCAAGGAGTACGCCTACTGGATGCGCGGCGCCGCCGGCACGGCCGCGGGCCAAGCCAGCGGCAACGTGGTGGTGCTGCGCGACGGCACCGTGCTTAACCGCTACTGGGACGACGAGGCCACGCCGCGCCCCGAGTCGTATCTGCAGGATGTCGCCACGGCGCAGCAGGCACCGGACCGCCCCGCCGCCGAGGTCTGGCGCGACCTGCGTGCCGCCGCCGAGAGCGGCTGGGACTTCAGCTCGCGCTGGTTCGGCGACAGCGCCACGCTGGCCACCATCCGCACCACGTCCATCCTCCCGGTCGATCTCAATGCGCTGATGTTCCAGCTGGAGAAGACCATCGCCAAGGGCTGCGCCGTGGCGCGCGATTTCGCTTGCACGGTCGAGTTCGGCAACCACGCGCGCAAGCGGGCGGTCGCGGTCGAGCGCTACCTGTGGCATCCCGCCGGCTACTACGCGGATTACGACTGGAAGCTCGGCAAGGTGCGCGACAACCTGTCGGCGGCCGCGACGTATCCGCTGTTCGTGCAGATGGCGCCGTGGGGGCGGGCCCGGCAGACGCTGCGCCAGACGCAGACGGCGCTGCTGCAGGTCGGCGGCTTGTCCACCACGACGCTGCACACGCAGCAGCAGTGGGATGCCCCGAACGGCTGGGCGCCGCTGCAGTGGATTGCGCTGCAGGCCAGCCAGCACTATGGCCAGGCGCTGCTGGCCCAGACCATCGGCGAGCGCTTTCTCGGCAGTGTCGAGCGCCTGTACGCGGCCGAGCAGAAGCTGGTCGAGAAATACATCGTCGACGGCAGCGGCACGGGCGGCGGCGGTGGCGAGTATCCGCTGCAGGACGGCTTCGGCTGGACCAACGGCGTGACGCTCAGGCTGCTCGACGCCTACGGGCGCGGGCAGTGACGGGGCATGCCGGCAGGCGGTGATTCATCGTCCGCGCGCCGGTATGATCGGGCATGGCGCCCAGTGGGCCGCGGGCTGCCGATACGCAAGACGTGCGGTAGCCCGCGGCCCCGCGGCGCGGATCTGCCTGCCTTCCCCATGCCGTCACTTCGCTCTTACCTCGACAACGCTTTCCGCTGGCGGCGCGGCCGCCAGGGCACGGGCTACGACAAGATGCTGCTGGCCACCGCGACGTGGCCCATCCGCTTCGACAGCTACCTGATCCGCTACCCCGAGGGGGCGGAGATTCCGCCGCACACGGACCCGGTCTCGGACGGGCGGCACTATCGGCTCAACCTCGTGCTCAAGTCGCCCCGGTCGGGCGGCGAGTTCGTCTGCGCGAACCCGATCTTCCAGACCCGCCGCATCAAGCTGTTTCGGCCCGATGCCTGCGAGCACAGCGTGACGCGGGTGCGGGGCGGTAGCCGCTACGTGTTGTCGGTGGGGTGGGTGATCGGCGGGCGGGCGGCCTGACGGCGGCCGCCCTGGCCGGCGTTCAGTACCCCCAGACCTGCATCTCGTCGATCGAGTAGCCCCACTGCGTGGCGCGCTGCGTGCCGTACATGCGCACGTATCGGCCGCTGCCGTGCAGGTTCGACAGCACGGCGTGGCCGTAGGCGATGCCGTTGGACGTGGCGTAGATGCTGGTCCAGTTCACGCCGTCGTTGGAGGTCTGCACGGCGTAGGTCTTGGCGCCCGCGTCCCAGTACAGGTCGACGCCGTTGATGGTGCGCACGGTGCCGAGGTCCACCATCAGCCATTGCGTGCCGGCGGCGCTGCCCTCGATCGAATCCCAGCGGGTGTTGGCGGTGTCGCCGTCGAAGGCATTGGCGGCGCCCAGGCTGCTGTTGTAGCTCGACGAGGCGCTGGCAGGCATGCCTTGCGAGAGCAGCCGCGTGGTCTGCCCCGACGTGCTGGCGGTCGTGCCGCCGGCGTAGTAGTTGGAGCCGAGCTTGGCCTTGGTGGTGTCCGAGTTGACGCCGAACTGCGACAGGCTCCAGCGCTGGCCCGTGCTCACATCGCCGAGGTAGAGCTGGTAGCCGCCCGCGGTGGTGGACGAGAAGAACACGTAGTTGGTGCCGTTGACCGGCGCCGGGTCGGAGTTGTTGCTGTTGCAGTCGTTGATCGACAGCTGGTTGGGCGTGTCGCCCGGGTTGACCTTGGTGTAGATCTGGTCGGCCTGGCTGGCGGCGTCCTTCCAGCGGGCGTAGAACACGGTGCCGTCGGCGCGCACGATCGGGTAGTAGGTCTGCAGCCCGGCCGGCGTGTCGAAGGCGACCGTGGCGTGGGTGGCGATGGTCTCCTTGTACAGGCCCATGCCGGCGCCGGTGCCGGTGGCGAAATAGACCGCGCTGGCATCGGGTGTCGCGAACGGCATCGAGTTCTCGGTGGCCGGTGCCGTGTTGGTGATGTCCACGACCGACGTGAAGATCGGGCCCGTGCTGGTGTACGACAGCGTGGCCTGCATGACGTCGCCGCTCTGCTTGAAGAACAGCGATTTGCCGTCGGCGCTGAACTTCGGGTCTTCGTTGCGGGTCTGGCCGGTGCTGTTGGTCATGTTGACCGGCTGGCTGCTCGAGCCGACCTGCCACAGGAACACGTTCCACGCGTTGTTGGTGATGCCCATGAAGGCGAGCCACTTGCCGTCCGGGCTGAACACGGCGTTCATCGGGTCCTGGATGCCCCAGGCGCTTTTCGAGACCTGCGTCAGCGTGCGGGCGGCGAAGTCGTAGATGAAGAGCTGGCTGGTGCCGTCGCCGTAGCTCACGTAGCTGTGGTACGCGAGCTTGCCGGTGAGGCTGGCGGGAAACGAAGCGTTGGACTGCGTCGGCGGATTCGCGACGCAGTTGGCGAAAGCGGAGGTACCGAGCGCGGCGAGTACGGCACCGGTGGCGAAACGGGTAATGGCAAAGGGCAGACGCATGACCTGAGTTCCTGTACGAGTGATCCATCGACCCGAGACGGATCGATGCAGTACGCCCACGTCACAGCGCCGGATTCCGGGCAACGCTCCGCCATCCCGGCCGGGCCGGGTGATAGCGGGACCACAATCGTGGCAATGCGACGAGGCAGCGGAGACACGCCCCAGATGAAGACCCCCCCCGGTCGCTTCGTATCGTCGTGTTTGTTGTTGCTGGGGCCGTCGCCGAATCAGGGAAGGCGATCTCGGGGCGAGACTGTACGGGGTTCTCGCTTCGTCCGATAGCACGAGCAGCGGGCGGTTTTTCCGCTTTCATACGGTTGCGTGTCGCGGTGTCCACCTGTGCTGATCAACATGGCGCACAAATGTCGGCGACGGTCCCTATCGACCTGCACGGGGCACCACTTTTTTATGCGGCGAAATGCCACGCGGTACGGCACGAAAGATGCTGGGGCCATGCGCTCAGCGCGCGCGATGGCGCACGCGTTTCGCCCGCCGTGGCGGCATGACTTTCCATCGTCGGCAGCCGCATCCGCCGGATGCACGATCCACCGTAAGGATGACCGGCATGCGCGTGCGTTCGCTTCGGGCTGCCCGCGATGGCGATCCCTTCATGTCGTTCGGGCGGCCGGGTCGCGAGCCGGGTCGAGGGGATGACCGATGCGATGTGCGGCCGCTAGGCGAAGTGGCCGGTGCGCGTCCCGGCGGGCGGCATGGTTTCGAAGTGGAAGCCATGGTCGCTCTGCTTGGCGCGCCGCTTGGCGAGCGCGGCGGCGGCGCCGATGTCGTCGCTGCTGCGGGCGGCACCGGCGCGCACCTGCAGCGCGCCGACGGCCATCGTCACGCAGCGGAAGAAGGCCGGCAGGCCCTTGCGGTCTTCCGCGTGGATGCCGCCGGCGGCGCGGTCGGCCGGGGTGTACTTGGCGAGCGCGCTGCCGTTGAACGCGGTCATGGCGCGATGGAGCGGACGGCGGCACCCTCGCGCGCGCGGTGTCCTGGAACGGGAATCCTGAAGCACATCAATTCTTGGCGCGGCACCCTCGCGCGCGCGGTGTCCTGTGCCCCCACGCTTGTGGCCTGGGCGAGGCCCGGCGAACCCGGTTCGTGGCCGCCCACAATGACAAACGCCCGGCTGGGCCGGGCGTTTGCGCGATCAGTTCGATCGCTCCGATCGGAGCGAAGGGTCAGACCCCTTGCGGTACCCCGCCCGGCACCTGTTGGCCGGCAGGCGCGGGGGCGTCTTCGTGCACGTACTCGACTTCATCCAGGTAGCGCGTGTGCCAGCCGCTGGCCACGCCCCAGTGGTAGAAGGACAGCGAGACCGCCGACACGATGACCATGTCCCAGCCGTAGGGGATCAGGCCCAGGCCGCCGAATTCCTTGCTGCCGATGTACGACAGCGTGGCAATGGTGGGCAGGTAGCCGATCATCCACCAGGCGCCCTTGAGCTCGCGCTTGAAGTCGGGCCAGCCGGCCTTGGCCTGGTAGTAGAAGTACACCGGCAGGGCGACCAGCATCAGCACGATGATCTCGCCCGTCAGCGGCCACCGGGCCCAGTACAGGATCAGCGAGGCGCAGACGAAGGCGAACGGTGCGACCAGCGACAGGCCCGGCAGGCGCAGCGGACGATGCAGCCCCGGCGAGCTCTTGCGCAGCGACATCACGCTGATCGGGCCGGTCAGGTACGAGATCACGGTGGCCACCGAGATGACCGCCGCCAGCGCGCCCCAGCCGCGGAAGAAGAGCAGGAAGATGAACGACACCGCCAGGTTGAACCACATGGCCGAGCGCGACACGCCGAAGATCGGGTGCACGCGGCCGAAGATGGCCGGCATGGTGTTGTTGCGCTCCATCGCGTAGATCATGCGCGTGGTGGTCGCCATATAGGTGCTGCCGGTGCCCGACGGGCTCACGAAGGCGTCGAGGTACAGCACGATGGCCAGCCAGTTCAGGTTCAGCGCGATGGCCAGCTGGGCGAACGGCGAGTGGAAGTCGATGCCGTGCCAGCCCTTGACCAGCGATTCCGCGGGCACCGCGCCCAGGAAGGCGATCTGCAGCGCCACGTAGATGATGGCGGCCAGCACGATCGAGCCGATCACCGCCAGCGGCACGTTGCGGCCGGGGTTACGCGCCTCGCCGGCCAGGTTGATCGGGCTCTGGAAGCCGTTGAAGCTGAACACGATGCCGCAGGTGGCGATCGCGGTCAGTACCGACGACCAGCCGTACGGCGCGAAGCTCGCGGCGTCCGTGCCGCCGAAGTTCGACGGATGGAAGCCGGCGCCGATCAGCGCCACGGCGGTCAGCCCGGGAATGACGAACTTGAAGACGGTGATCGTGGTGTTGGCCTTGGCAAACACCTTGACGCCCCAGTAGTTGAGCAGGAAATAGATGATCACCAGCACGGCGGAGAGCGCCAGCCCCACCGGCGTCAGCTCGCCGTGCTGGAACAGACCCTGCGCCCAGGGCCATGGCCACGAGCTCATGTACTGGATCGAGGCCTCGGCCTCGATGGGAATGACGGTGACGATGGCGATCCAGTTGGCCCAGGCGGCCACGAAGCCCACCAGCGAGCCGTGCGAATAGCGTGCGTAGCGCACCATGCCGCCCGATTCCGGGAACATGGCGCCCAGCTCCGCGTAGGTCAGCGCGATGGCCAGGATGACGACGGCGCCGATGACCCAGGTAAAGATGGCGGCAGGGCCTGCCACCTTTGCCGCGTGGCCGGCGCCGAACAGCCAGCCGGAACCGATGATCGAGCCCAGGCCCGTGAGCATCAGGGGCCAAGCGCCGAGGTTGCGTTGTACGTGTTTTTCCAAGGGGTGTCTCCTTCCCGGCCAGTACGAGGCTGGACCAGGTATCGCGGCTTGACAGACCGCTTCCTTCGAACGGGGCGCGCCGGTTCGGCGTCACCCCACCGTCCCGCCTGCGGTTGTCGCGCGCGGGACATGCGCGTGCGGTCTGTCGTAGGATCGACCACACTTGGCCCGATCGCGAATGAAACCAGGCACAAAGTCAGGTTCCGGGGGAGATTCGCGAGACAGTCAGCGGCACTGTGCTTTGTACTGCACTTCTACCGCATATCGAGCGCTGCAATGGGCGGCAATGATAACCAAATCGGTGCAGGTTGCACTTTTTTTTCCACCTCGTTGAGTATTTTTATCTTCGATGGAGCACTCGTTCGCCAATCCGGTCGCACCCGGCCGGCCCATGCAGTGGCACCGGCGCGTGCTCGCGCTGGCGTTTCCGATCGTGCTGGCCAATCTGACCCAGCCGCTGCTGTCGGCGGTCGATACGGCGGTCGCGGGGCATTTGCCCGGGCCGGAATACCTGGGCGGCGTGGCGCTCGGGGGCGTGTTTTTCAATTTCGTGTTCTGGGGCTTCGGCTTCCTGCGCATGGGCACCACCGGCCTGGTGGCGCAGGCGCACGGCGCGGGCGATGCGCGGGGGCTGCGGGCCAACGTCGCGCGTGCGCTGCTGCTGGCGCTGGGCATCGGCCTGGCCCTGCTGGTGCTGCAGGGGCCGGCCATCCGCTTCACCCTGGCGCTGCTCGGGGCCAGCGATGCCGTGACGCGCATGGCCGGGATCTATTGCCATGCGCGCATCTGGTCGGCGCCGTTCGCGCTGGCCAACTATGTGGTGCTGGGCACGCTGCTGGGGCGCCAGCAAGTGCGGCTTGCCCTGCTGCTGCAGGTGTTCATCAATCTGGTCAACATGGTGGCGGTGCTCGGGCTCGTGCTGGGGGCCGGCCTGGGCGTGGGCGGGATCGGCGCGGCGACGGCCGTCGCCGATATCCTGGGCTTCGCGCTCGGCATGGCGCTGCTGCGGCTGCTGAGCCGTGACGGCATGCGGGGCCTGCCGCCGATGACGCGCGCCGAACTGCTGGCGCGCGACGCCTGGCGCCGGCTGATGGGGCTGAACGCCGATATCTTCCTGCGCACGGCCTGCCTGCTGGCCGCCTTCGGCTGGTTTGCCCACGCGGGCGCGCAGCAGGGCGACGTCATCCTCGCGGCCAATGCGCTGCTGCTCAATTTCCTGACCTTCATGGCTTACGGGCTCGACGGCTTTGCCCATGCGGCCGAGGCGCTGGTGGGGGCGGCGCTGGGCGCGCGCGACGGCCGCGCGCTGCGCTCGGCGATCCGGGTGTCGACGCTGTGGTCGGTGCTGGGCGCGGCGCTGTTCTCGCTGGTGTATGCCGTTGCGGGGGGCGCCATCATCGGTTGGCTGACGGATCAGCCGGCCGTGCGGGAGGCCGCGCGCCACGCGTTGGTGTGGGCGGCCCTGCTGCCGGTGGTGTCGGTGTGGGGCTTTCAGTTCGATGGCGTGTTCATCGGCGCCACCCGCACGCGCGAGCTGCTGCTGACGATGGCGTTTTCGGCCCTCGTGTTCGGGCTGCTGGCCGTCGCGCTGCTGCCTCGCTGGGGCAATCCGGGGCTGTGGTTCGCCATGCTGGCCTTCATGGCGCTGCGCGGCATGACGCTGGGCATGCTGCTGCCGCGTGTGCTGAACGCTGCGCCCGCGGCATCCCCACAGGCCGCATGAAGGCCGCATGAAGGCCGTGGTGGGCCGCCGCGCGCCGAATTGGCGGGGCCGCGGCGGGCTGTTCGCGGTTTCGGCCGGATGCGTTGTGCCCAACAATACGGCGTGTGCCTGACTCGCCCATTTCGCGCCATGCCCTGTCCGACGACGCCACCCGAGCAATCCACGCCGCCGGACACGCCGCCGCGCCACCGCGACGATCCGCCGCCGGCACGCCGGTGGTGGCTGCCCGTCGCGCGCATGTCGGCGGCGGCCGCATTCGTGGCGGCCATTCCCCACGCCGATGTTCCGCTGCCGTTCAAGGACGGCGCGTGGATGCTGCACATGGCGGCCGTGCTGATCTTCATGGTCGGCGCCATCGACAGTCTGTCTCTGTTCCTGTACGCGCGCCGCAAGCCGTGATCCGCACGGCGCGTCGGGGGCGTGCCATGCCTGGTGCCGGGCCGCGGGTGTCCTCTTCGGCACCCGCCGGTACGCGGGGAACTGGATTCTGTAACTTTTCAAACTGGTTGTAATTATTTTCAGTGCATCTCCGCCCATGCCATCGGCGTGGAGGATGCCGCGCGCCAACTCGTAACAGAAACGCGACAGAAACGGGTGATCGCGTGGCATTGCAGCAAGCCGGCCTGCCGGCCGCGAAGCCACGGCTGCAACGGCTCTTGCCGGGGCCGGCGGCGTGCCGCCTGGCGCTGCAAATGTAAGTGGATGTTGCACCGCACGCTCCTGGCCCGCGGCTTGCTCAATCTCGTGCGGTCAACCCGCTGACGCACGGCAATCCGTGCCGGATGCGGGACGCAGTCCTTCCACATAAGCGGCGCCCGCGATCGACGGGCCCGCACCACGCGCTCCCGTCGTCCTGGATCGACGGCACGCGCACTCTCAGACGGACTCCGGGGTTGTTCGACGGTCGCATGCCGCGCGCATGCGGGGACCCCCTTTGCGTGCGCGCTCGACCGGATCGCTTCATATAAGAGACGAGGAAACCATGAAGGCTGTTCTGCTGGAGAATCATCCGCTGCTGCGTGCTGGGCTTGCGCAAGTGCTCGCGCACCCCACGCTGGGCCTGGAGGTCAGCGCGCCCGAGCAGTCCCATGCGCCGCTCGATCCCACCGATCTGCTGGTGGTCGGCGTTCACGATGCGGACGTCCCGCTCGATGCCGCGCGGCTGCGTGATCTCATCGCGCAGAGCACGCCGCGCCACGTCGTGGTCCTGGCCGCGCAGGTGACAGCCGAGGAGGCGCATGCCGTCATGGCGTGCGGTGCCGACGCCTATGTCGCCAAGACGCAGCCGACCGGGGTGCTGCTGGCCACGCTGCAGCTCGTGCTGGCCGGCGGCCAGGCCTATCCCGCCTTGATGCCGCGCGCCGCGCAGGACGTCGCTGCCGGGCCGCCGGCCATGAATGCCGTCGAGGCCGCGCAGCGGCTCAATGTCTCGCAGCGCCAGTACGAGGTGCTGGTGCTGCTCTCGCGCGGGCATTCGGTCAAGGGCGTGGGCCGCCTGCTGGGCATTTCGGAAGCCACCGTCAAGACGCACGCCTGCACGCTCTACCGGCGCCTGAACGTGCGCAACAAGAGCGAGGCCGTGTACGCCGCCATGCGGCTGGGCATTCCGCTGGAGCTGCACGGCAATCCGGCGATGGCCCCGACCGGCGACCGCTTGCCCGAGGCGGTTGTGCGCGCAGACGTGCCGCCGCCCGTCACGATCGAAGCGGTGGAAACAGTGGAAGCCGTGGAGGCGCCGGCGCGCGTGCCGTCCCGTCCCGCCGTCAACGAGCATGCCGCCGAGACGCGCTGGGCGGCCATGACGCGCGCGTTCGGCTCGACGGCCGCGCTCAACGGAGGTCGGGTGCCGGTGCGTGTCGTCAATGGCGCGCATCGGCACGGCATGGGGTGACGGCCCGCGATCCGCGGTCCCCCGCCCGATTCCGCCGAGAACGCTGCGGCGCCGCGCTGGCTGCTCCGGTTCGCTTGCCGACCGCTGTCCGGTGCCCGCACGCCACCCACCGCGCCGATCGCCCGCCAGACGCGATCGCCGCTGACTGGAGACGACAACAATGACTGTTCCCGCGTCTGTCCCCCCGCTCATGCGCACCGGCCGCCCGGATCCGGCCGGCCCGCGCGATGCCCGCCGATGCGCCGTCGCCGCCGCGACGGTGGTGCTGGTCGGCGCCGCGCCGCTGGCGGCGCATGCCGCGCGCCCATCCGCCGACAGCCACGACGATGCCGCCAGTGCCGCCACGCAGCGCCTGATCGATGCCGAGCTCGCCGAGCTGAACGACGGCACCGCCGCCCCGGCCACCGCCATCGCGCCGTCCGATGCCGGCGGCCTGCCCGCATCGCCCGCGCGGACCCTGCTGGTGGCCCAGCAGACGGCGCCGGCCGATGCGCC
This sequence comes from Ralstonia pseudosolanacearum, assembly GCF_024925465.1. Classification (NCBI taxonomy): domain Bacteria; kingdom Pseudomonadati; phylum Pseudomonadota; class Betaproteobacteria; order Burkholderiales; family Burkholderiaceae; genus Ralstonia; species Ralstonia pseudosolanacearum. Next base: position 1,320,341 of record NZ_CP103851.1, read on the forward strand.
GCCGCAGCCTGTCCAGGTGCCCGCACCGATGCCGACGCCGGCCACGGAGATGGCGCCCGCGAGTCCGCCGGAGGAAGCGCGTCCGCCGTCGCCCACGGTGATCCTGCCGCCGGATGCGCCGTCGCCGGCACCGGCCGCGGTTGTGCCGGCCGGGCCGTCGTCGCAGGGCCCGGCGCCCGGGGCGCTGACGCCGCTGCCGGTGGCGCCGTCGGTGCCCGGCGCCGAGGCCGCCGGCCCGCCGCAGCCCACGCCCACCGCCCCGATGCCGAACGAGCGTGACGCCTATCGCGCCGAGGTGCTGCGCGAATCCCGCGAAGGCGCGCCCACGCTGGCGCTGGATCATCTGCACGAGCACCCCGACTTGTTCACCGACAGCGAATCCTGGCAGGTGGAGCATGCCGCCGCGGCCCAGCGCATCCGCTGGGGCCGTCAGCAGCTCAAGTCGCTGAGCGGGCCGGAGCGCTTCGTCATCATCGACCAGGCTGTTGCCGAGACGGAGGCGCTGCTCAAGAAGGTGCCCGAGACGCCGGAGAACGCCGTCTTGCGCCAGGAGATCGTTGCCGACGAAGTGGTGGCGCTGGCCTCGCGCGGGCGCATGAAGGATGCCGTGCAGCGCTACGAGGCGATGTCGCAGGCGGGCAAGGTGCCGGCCTACACGCGCGTGTCGGCGGGCGATGCCTATTCGTATCTAGAGAAGCCCGACCGCGCGGCCGCTGCTTACGCACAGGCTCTGAAGGACGCCGGCCCCGGCGAGATCGAGACCGGCGACGTGCAGGAGGGCCTGTTCTATGCCGATCTCGATACCGGCCGCTATGAAGACGCGCGCGCGCTGCTCGACAAGATGAAGGCCGACAACCCCGAGTATGTGCGGCTGGCGCCCGAGGCCGGTACGCCCAATCCCGACTATTCGCGCGTCAAGCGGCTCGAAGCGCAATATCTGGTGCTGACCGGCCGCACGCACGAGGGCATCGCCGCGCTCGACAAATGGCGGCACGAAGCGCCGTTCGCGGCCTCGTTCGTGAGCGCGCGCGCCGACGGCGCCATGGTGCAGGCCGAGCCGTACACGGCGCGCGCCATGTACAAGACCACGCTGTCCGAGCATCCCGGCGACCTGAGCCTGATGTCGGGCTACGGCCGCGCCTCGCTGGCGCTGGATGACCTGAAGACGGCCAAGGACGTGGCCGACGGGCTGGACGAGCGCTTCCCCGAGAACGGCTCGGTGCACGCGCTGCGCAAGGACCTCGACGTCTACCAGAGCCCGCAGCTCATCATCGAGGCCACCGGCGACAAGGGCAACGCGGTGTTCGCCGACCAGGAATTCGGCGTCAACACCCGGGCCTATTCCGGTCCGTTCGCCGATCACTACCGGCTGTTCGTGCACAACTTCACCGGCCGCGCAGACTTCCAGGGCGCGTCGCAGAGCCGCGTGCGCAACGGCGCCGGCGTGCAGTGGTTCGACACCGGCGTCGAGGTGAACGGCGAGGTGCACCAGTCGGTCGGCGCGGCCGGCAAGACCGGCGGCACGCTGGATGCGGCCTGGATACCGTCCGACCACTGGAAGGTCTCCGGCCTCGTCACCAACGACGACTTGGAGGTGCCCTACAAGGCGTACGCGGCCGGCGTGACCGGCAAGACCGCCACCGGCAACGTGCGCTACACCTGGGACGAGACGCGCTACGCGTCACTGACGTACGGCCTGTCGCGCTACACCGACCACAACCTGCGCCAGCGCTGGGATGCCGGCTTCTACCAGCAGGTGTTTTCGTCGCCGCGGCATACGGTGGGCGTGCTGTTCGGCGCCGGCACCAGCAGCAGCACGATGAGCAACGTGAGCTACTTCAGCCCCACGCGCGACTACAGCGGGCAGGCCACCGCGATCTGGTCATGGACGCCCTGGCGCTACGCCGACAAGTCGTTCACCCAGCGCGTCTACCTGACCGGCGGGGTCTACAACCAGCAGTCGTTCGGCACGAGCCCGATGCTCGAGGCGCGGCTGGAGCACGTCTGGCAGATCAACCGCAAGACCCAGGTCTCCTACGGCGTGGGCCTGGGCCGGCACCGCTACGACGGCCAGCCCGAGACCCGCAAGTTCATCTACCTGAATCTCAACATTCCGCTGTGATGCCCATGCAAGCCTCCCGATACCCGTCTCTGCGACGATGCTTCGCCTGGATGGCCGTGCTGGCCATGGCGCTGCTCGCCTTTGCGCGGCCGGCCGCCGCCCTGCCGGTGGATTTCCTGCCCAAGCCCGACCCGGTGGACGGCAAGACCTTCCGCGTGCTGTGCTTCCACGACATCCGCGACAACCTGCGCGCCAGCTTCGAGACGCTGCCCGATCCGTTCGCCATCGATACCAAGATGCTGACCAACATGTTCAGCTGGCTGCAGGCCAACGGCTACCACCCGGTCACCCTCGACCAGATCGGCGAGGCGCGCCGGGGTGGCAAGCCGCTGCCCAGCCGGCCCATCCTGCTGACCTTCGATGACGGCTACGAGAGCCACTACACCCGGGTGTTTCCGCTGCTCAAGCAGTTCCGCTTCCCGGCGGTCTTCGCGCTGGTGACGCAGTGGACCGACGCGCCGCAGGGGGCCAAGGTCAAGCTGTCGGACAAGCAGATCGTGGGGCGCGACTTCTTCATGAACTGGGACCAGATCCGCGAGATCCAGGCCTCCGGCCTGGTGGAGTTCGCCACGCACACGCACGACATGCACCACGGCATGCTGGGCAACCCGCAGGGCAACGAGATGCCGGCCGCCAGCACGCACGGCTACCTGCCCAAGCTCGGCCGGTATGAGACCGACGACGAATACCGCAAGCGCGTGCGCGGCGATCTGCAGCGCAGCATCGACATCATCCAGAAGTCCACCGGTGCAAAGGTGCAGAGCGTGGTGTGGCCCTATGGCGCGCACAACCTGATGCTCGACCAGGAAGCCGCCAACGTCGGCCTGAAGTACATGCTGACGCTGGAGCCCGGCCCCAACACGCCGGACGCGCCGCTCACCGCCATCCGCCGCAGCCTGATGGGCTACGACACCGACACCGGCAACCTCGAGCGCTCGCTGCGCGAGCCGCTCACGCACCACGGCGAGATCAACCCCGTGCAGCGCGTGGTGCAGGTCGACATGGACTACATCTACGACCCCGACCCGCGCCAGCAGGAAGCCAACCTCGGCCTGCTGATCGAGCGCATCAAGGACCTCGCGCCCAAGGTGGTCTACCTGCAGGCCTTCGCCGATCCGAAGGGCGACGGCGCGGTCGATTCGGTGTACTTCCCCAACCGCCACATGCCGATGCGCGCCGATCTCTTCTCGCGCGTGGCGTGGCAGCTGAAGACGCGCGCCAAGGTGGAGGTGTATGCGTGGCTGCCGGTGCTGGCATTCAAGCTGCCGGAGAAGAACCCGGCGTCCACGCACCTCGTGCAGGCGGTGCCGGGCGCGCCCGAGAAGCAGAAGGCCGGCAAGCCGCCGCGGCTGTCGCCGTTCGACCCCGAGGCGCGCCGGATGATCCGCGACATCTATGAAGACCTGGCCAAGTACGCCATCTTCGACGGCATCCTGTTCCACGACGACGCCGTGCTCGACGACTACGAAGACGCCAGCCCGGCCGCCCTCAAGGCCTACGAGGCCATGGGCCTGCCGGGCGACATCAATGCGATCCGACGCTCGCCCGAGCTGATGCAGCGGTGGACGCGCGGCAAGACCGGCGCGCTGATCGCCTTCACCCACGAGCTGATCGGCGTGGTGCAGGGCTACCAGAACGGCCGCGACATGCTGACCGCGCGCAACATCTTCGCCAGCCCCATCCTCGACCCCGACGCCGAGAAGTGGACCGCGCAGAACTACGACGATTTCCTGCAGGCCTACGACTACGTGGCGCTCGAGGCCATGCCCTATATGGAGAACGCCCGCGATCCGAAGGACTGGATGGCCAAGCTGGTGGCCGCGGTCGGCAAGCACCGGGACGGTCTGCGCAAGACCATCTTCGAGCTGCAGGCGGTGGACTGGCGCGAGCGCGACAAGCCGGTCCCGACGCCGGAGCTGCGCGACCAGATGCGGCGCCTGCGGGCTGCCGGGGCGCTCAACTACGGCTACTACCCCGACGACTTCATCGCCGGCCGGCCCGACACCGAGGTGCTGCGCGAGGTGATGTCGATGAAGACCACCATCGAGACGCGCCGCGTGCCGAGCCGCGCCGAAGAGCTCAAGTCGATTCCGCCCACCACGGCACCGGGCGCGGCCAACGCAGAACAGCACAACCCGGTCGCCGGGGCCGGCGGCCAGGCAACCGGAGTGGGAGGCTGACGCATGGACCCGCTACTGGTGAAGCGCTGGATTTCCGGCTTCGTCTTCTACTACCCGTTCTTCATGTCGTATTTCTGGATGATCGGCGGGCTGCTGCATTTCTTCCTGCTGGAGCGGGGCACGCTGGGCGTGCGGTATCCGCTCGCGCTGCTCGGGATGAAGGACTACCCCAAGGTGTCGATCATCGTGCCGTGCTACAACGAGGAGGCCAACGTGCGGGAGGTGATCAGCCACCTGGCCCGCATGCGCTACCCCAACTACGACATCATCGCCGTCAACGACGGCAGCAGCGACCGCACCGGCGAGCGCCTGAACGCGCTGGCCGCGCGGTGTCCGCAACTGGTGGTGATCCACCAGTCGTCCAACCAGGGCAAGGCGATCGGCCTGACCACCGCCGCCCAGGTGACCGATGCCGAGTACCTGATGTGCATCGACGGCGATTCGATCCTCGACGTGGATGCCATCGCCTGGATGATCCGCCACCTGCTGGAGAATCCGACCCTCGGCGCGGTGACGGGCAACCCGCGCATCCGCACGCGCTCCACGCTGCTGGGGCGCATGCAGGTGGGCGAGTTCTCGTCCATCGTCGGTCTCATCAAGCGCACCCAGCAGGTGTACGGCCGGCTGCTGACGGTGTCGGGCGTGGTGGTGATGTTCCGCAAGCACGCGCTGGAAGAGGTGGGCTACTGGAGCAACGACATGCTCACCGAAGACATCGACATCAGCTGGAAGCTGCAGGTGGGCGGCTGGATCATCCGCTACGAGCCGCGTGCGCTGTCGTGGATCCTGATGCCCGAGACCTTCAGCGGCCTCTACAAGCAGCGGCTGCGCTGGGCCAAGGGCGGCATCCAGGCGCTGATCAAGTACGCGCCGGCCATGCTGTCGCTGCGCCAGTCGATGATGTGGCCGATCTTCTTCGAATACGCGCTGTCGGTGGTGTGGGCGTACAACATGCTGTTCGTCATCGCCTGGTCGGTGCTGGGCTTCTTTGTCGAGATGCCGCCGGCGTGGCGCTTCGAAGCCTTCCCGCGCTGGCACGGCACGCTGCTGTTCATCACCTGCGTGCTGCAGCTGGCGGTGGGCTGCTTCATCGACCGCCGCTACGACGACGGCATCCTGCGCTACTTCATCGACACCGTCTGGTATCCGGTGGCGTTCTGGATTCTCAATCTCATCACCACGGTGGTCGGGTTTCCGGCCGTCGCCTTCCAGCGCGAGCGTGCACGCGCCCGCTGGACCAGCCCCGACCGGGGCATACAACAGGGGAATTCGCCATGACCATGCTCGTCATCGACGTGTCGCGCAACTCGATCCGGCAGTCGTTTTCCGACAAGGGCATTGTCGGTACGGTGCAGCACGTGTTGTGGTTCCGCATCTTCCGGCCGCTGCTGGTGATCTCGATCTGGGGCCTGCTGGGGCTGTACGTGGGGTATTCCATCAGCAGCGTCGGCCCGACCGGCTTGCCGTTCGAGCAGCTGCGCCTGTACGGCAACATCATCGCCGGCATGGGCGCGGTGCTGCTGATGTGGATGATCCTGTCGCGGCTGGACCGCGCCATCCGCCGCAAGATGGCGCGCGCGCCGGCCGCATCGGCATCGCGCTCCACGGCGTCGCGCGCGGCATTGCGCACCGACGGCGCGCCGTCGTGGCAGCGCCCGCGCAATACGCGCCTGCTGGTGGTGGATCACGACGAAGACGGCGGCATCACCCGCGTGCGCAGCTGGCAAGAGTGGGCCGGCCGTCCGGCCCCCGCCGGCACGGCGACGCCGCCCGTGCCGTTCACGCGCGGCGCCGAATACGATCCGGAAGAGCCCACGCTGTCCGGCAGCGGGATCATCATGCTCGAGCACACGGACCGCACCGAACCCTCGCTCGCGCGGACCCTGCCGCTGGTGACGCAGGCGCGGACGGTCAGCGAGGTGGAGTCCGTCACGGACGTGGAAGCGGAGGTCATCACCGCCGATGCGGCCGGCTTCCACCGGTTCGGCTATCGCGGCAAGATCGGCCGCACCGACTGGCAGGACCCGGTGCCGGTGGACTTCGGCCTGCATGCCGGCATGTCACGCTACTACGGCGGTGTGCGTGCCGTGGCGCATGGCCGGCCGGTGATCGTCGCCACGCGGCCCACCGCGCGCAACCCGCATGCGTTCGGCGCGCACGCGCAGCTGGTGGATCCGTATGCGGAGATGCACCTGGAGGCGGCGCGCATCGATCCGCTGCATGGGTTTGGGCGGCGGGGCGATGTGGTGGCTGAGGATGGGTGAGATGCCGCGCCGCTCCGGCCGACATGCGGCTACGGCAGTCCGGCCTTGCCTCGGACTCGCGATTCGGCAGCGTGAATCATGTCCGTGATGGTCGAGAGCGCACGCTCGGGCGAGTTGTCCCGGTAGCGTGCGGCAAACCGTTCGGCGTTCTGTCTCAGGGCGGGGCTGCAAAGCGCCGCCTCGAGGCGCGCTGAGGCGGTCTCGCGCGAGCGGGGCGCTTTCCACAGGATGCCGGCACCCATGGCCTCGATGCGCTGTGCAACCAGCATCTGCTCAACGACCTGCGGCGTCATCAGTTGGGGAATCCCCGCCATCAAGGCGTCGGTCATTGTGCCGGTGCCATAGACCACGGCCAGGTCTGCCGCTTTGAGCGTTGTGTCGAGCGCAACCGGGCGCGTCAGGATTTTCAGCCGTGACGACGCGAACCGTTGCATCACGTCCTGAGCGATGCCCGGGGCGACGCAGAGTGTCCAGGCATCGACCTCCGCGAGCGCTGACAGCAAAGGCTCGAAACCGGGGATGGAGGGCCGCAGATAGGCGAACACGCGCTTTCCGGATGCGTCCGGCCACGGGACTGCGGTGGCGTTGCTCACTGAAGAGAGTGGCCCGACGTAAACGGCATTCTGCCGTGCGCCGTAGTGGTCCAGTTCGGGAAATGTCGTGAATGCGGCCGCCACGCCACCGAACAGATCCGCAACGCGCGATATTGCGCTGCAGCCGTGCCGGGCCAGGATGGTGTTGAGCGTGTTCAGCACCACTGCATCCGCCTGGTGCAGTCGTTCTAGAGGGATGTTCTCCCAGGTGCGGATGCTGGGCAGCGGGCTGATCATCGGCGGCAGCTCGAAGCCGATGCAGGTCAGGACAGCGGGCAGCCTCGTTGCGCGTGCTGCCAGAAGTGCTGTCGGTGCGTGATTGACAACAAGGGTGTGTGTCCCGTGCAGGGCAAAGAGCGATGCCCACGCGTTCACGCGGGCCGATACCCCGGCGATGTCCCGGTACCCCGCCCCGATCAGTATTTCGGAGTAGCTGGCGGGGGCGTGCCGGCTCGGCCGATCTGCAGTGAACGTCGGTGCCTGGACAAAGCGAAACCCGGCGGGCGAGAGGATCTGCTCGGCCACGCGCACGTCCTTCACCGCAAATGCAACGTCATGTCCCTGTTCCCGCAGGCGCAGGGCCACCGGAAGGTCCCGCGCCAGATGGCCAAGATTGGCCCCAAGTTCCCACGCAAACAGAATGTGGCTCATCGAAGCGTCCTCAACAGGGCATGCGGGGATGATCGGTCGATTGCCCTTGGCGCCTCAGCGCACCAGCGGATTATCCAGCCGCTCCCGCCCCAACACCCCGGCGGTAGCCATCAACCGCAGCCGCGCGGCGCGCCACTCCGACAGGCACCGCACGCGCTCCTGCATCGCGTCCATCAGGGCGGACTGCGTCGACAACAGCTCCAGCACATCCGCCGCCCCTTTGGCGTAGCGCTTCTCCGATGACACCATCGACGCCTGGGCCGACCGGATCAGCACGTCCGAGGCGCGCAGGTTGTCCACGGCCGCCACGGCATCGGCGTGTACCTTGATTACATCCGACAGGATCTGGTTCTTCGTGTCTTCGTACTGCGCCTCGCTTTGCTCGGCCTGTGCCTCGGCGCCGCGGATCTTGTAGGTGCGGGCGAAGCCTTCGAACAGCGGGATCGTCAGGGTGAGGCCGACCGTGCTCACGTTGTTGCGCGTGCTCTGCAGGCCCTGGTTGGGATAGCCGTTCTGATAGAAGTTGGCGGTGAGGTCGACGGTCGGCAGGCCTTCGGCACGGGTCTTGGCAACCCGGGCGTTGGCGGCGTCCCACTGGGCGCGCGCCGAGGCAATGCCGGGATGCCGGGCCGCCGCTTCATCCAGCCAGCGCGCCAGTTCGCCGACGGACTGGCTGTCGGTCGCGTCGTTCAGCTCGGCCAACTGGAACGCCGTGCCCGGCCGCAAGCCCAGGGCATAGGCGAGCGCCGACAGCGCCTTGCGGAAATCCGCCACGGCGCGCTGTTCGGCCAGCTGCGCCTTGGCGAACGCGGTGCGCGCCTGCAGGGTGTCGCTCTGTCCGGCGGCGCCGCGTCGCTCGCGCCGCTCGGTCGCTTCAACGGTGTCCCGCGCCAGGCGGGTCGCCTCGGTGCGGGCCTGCATGGCGGCCTGCTGGGTCAGCGCATCGAAGTACGCGCCCACAACCGAGGCCAGCACTTTCTGCAGGGCGGCATCGTGTCCGGAGATGGCTGCCGCGAGCAGCAGGTTGGCGGCTTCGCGGTTCGCGCTGCGGGCACCGAAATCGAACAGCCGCCAGTTGAGGCCGAGATAGACGGTATGGCCGTCGGAACTCGTATTCGCTTCCGGCCGGTCGGGAAACTCGTTGCGCGTGTGCATGGCCGATAGCGACCCCGTCAGCGTCGGCAGATAGGCCGCCCGCGCTTCGCCGACCGCGCCGGCCTGGATCTTGATGGCGGCCCACGCCGCCTTGACCTGCGGGTTGTTGCACAGCCCCAGGTCCACCGCTTCGCTCAGGGCGAGCGGATGCGCCAGGTCACCGGAAGCCGGGCAGGGGATCGGCTGGGCGTCGGACGGCAGCACGGCGCCCGTGTCGAGCACCGGCGGCCGCGCGAACAGCGGGTCGTCCACCAGGTCGCCGAGGCTGCGTCCCCATGCCTGGGTGGAGACCACCCCGCAGCAGAGGCTGCCCAGCAGCAGCCACCACCGCGCGCGCGCGTTCCATGGGTTCGGCTTACCGCTCACGCAGACTCTCCCGTGCATGCTGGATGAGCGGCGACAGCACGTATTCGATGACACGGCGCGTCCCCGTCTTGATCTCGACGGTCGTGCTCATGCCGGGCGACAGCTTGATCTTGCGGCCATCCACATCGATCGACGTCTTGTCCAGCGTCACCAGGACCGAGTAGATCAGCCCCTTCTTCTCGTCCTCGATCGCATCGCGCGAGACGTGCGTCACGCGTGCGGGGATCGTGCCGTACTTGGTGTATTCGAACGTGTCGATCTTCACCTGCGCTTCCTGGCCTTCCTGCACGAAGCCGACGTCCTTGTTTTCCAGGAAGGCTTCGACTTCCACCACGCTCTGCTCGGGAACGATCTGCATCAGCGGCTGCGCCACCGGCACCGCGGTGCCGACGGTGTGCACCGTCAACTGCTGGACGGTGCCGCTCACCGGCGCCACGAGTTTGAGCTGTTCGCTGTGGACGCTCGCGCGGCGCGCATCCTCGGACGATTCGCCCAGGATCTTCTTGGCGTCGGTCAGGCTGTCTTGCGCAACGCGGCGGGTCTCCGCGGTCAGCGCGACCTTCTGGTCCCGGGCTTCCCTCAACTGGCCCTCGGTGTCGATGCGCGCCTGTTCCTTTTCGATATAGGCGTGCTGCGAGACGTCGTGGTCCTTCGCCAGGTCGGCGTAATCGCGCGCGCGCTGCGTGGCGAGCGGCAGCGCTTCGGCGTAGCGGCGGATTTCGCCGTCCAGCCGGTTGAGCTTGGCGGTGTAGTCCCGCCACTGGTCGACCAGGTGTTGCTCCGACTCGTTCCAGCGCACGGACGGAATGCCGTCGAGCGGCGGCAGGTGCGGCGTGCCGCCATGGTCGAGCGCCTCGATCAGGGCGCGCGAGCGCGCGGCCTGCAGCCGCGCCAGTTGCTCGTTGCCGAGGGCCTTGTCGCGTTCGCTGTCGCTGGCCCGCGCGTCCAGCTCGATCAGCACATCGCCCGCCTTGACGATCTGCCCTTCCTCGACGTGCAGCTTGCGCACGGTGGCCACTTCCACGGCGGCAATGGTCTTGGTCCGCTCGGACGGGATGATCTTGCCCGTCGCGTTGACGATGATGTCCACCTTGCCCAGGATCGACCACAGCAGCAGCACCACGATCAGCAGCATCAGGATGCGCGCCACCCACCGCCCCGCGGGCGAAACAGGCTGCGCCTGCAGCGACAGCGCCGCGGGCAGGAATTCCGCCTCGTGCACCTCGAAGCGGGGCAGGCTCAGCGCGTCGCGCTGCTTCCAGTAGTGGCGGAAGACTTCCCGGTAGCGCTGCCACAGCTCGCCCCAGGCTTCCCAGCGGTGTCGCAGGCTCATGCCGCACCTCCCTGCTGCAGGGCGTACAGATGCGCGTAGATGCCCTGCGGATGTTTCAGCAGCTGGTCATGGCTGCCCATTTCCGCGATCTGGCCGCGCTCCATGACGATGATGCGGTTGGCCTCGCGCACCGCCGACAGCCGGTGCGCAATGATCAGCACGGTGCGCCCCTGGCAGATGCGCCGCATGTTGTCCTGGATGATCTTCTCCGATTCGTAGTCCAGCGCGCTGGTCGCCTCGTCAAAGATGAGGATGCGCGGATTCGTCAGCAGCGCGCGCGCAATCGCGATGCGCTGGCGCTGCCCGCCCGACAGGCCGGTGCCGTGCTCGCCGACGATCGTGTCGTAGCCCTCCGGCAGCTCGCAGATGAACTCGTGCGCGCCGGCCAGCCTGGCCGCTTCGATGATGACCTCCAGCGCCGCCGCCGGATTCGTCAAGGCGATGTTGTCGCGGATGGAGCGGTTGAACAGCGTGTTCTCCTGCAGCACCACGCCGATCTGCTGCCGCAGCGAAGTCGTATCGACAATGGCGATGTCCTGCCCGTCGATCAGCACGCGCCCGCGCTCCGGCACGTACAGGCGCTGCACCAGCTTGGTCAGCGTGCTCTTGCCCGATCCCGAGCGGCCGACGATGCCGATCACCTCGCCCGGCGCGATCGAGAGCGAAATCCCCCGGATGACATCGGGCGCATCGGGCCGGTAGCGGAAGGCCACTTGGTCGAACCCGATCGCGCCAGCCAGCTTCGGCAGGCGCGATTTCTGGCCGGCGACCTCGGTGCGCGCGTTCAGGATGTCACCCAGCCGGCTCATCGAAATCCCCACCTGCTGGAAATCGTTCCACAGCTGGGCCAGCCGCAGGATGGGCGACGACACCTGTCCGGCCAGCATGTTGAAGGCCACCAGCTCGCCCACGGTCATCTTGTGGTCGATCACCAGCGTCGCCCCGAGCCACATGATGGCCGCCGTCACCAGCTTGCTGACCAGCGTGACGCCGCCGCTGGCGACCGTCGCCACGTTGGTCACCGCCAGCCCGGCGGTGACGTACGCGGCGAGCTGCTGATCCCACTTGTGCGTCCAGCGCGGCTCCACGGCCATCGCCTTGACGGTATCGATGCCGCTGATGGTCTCCACCAGGAACGACTGGTTCTCGGCATTGCGGTTGAACTTCACGTCCAGCCGCGCGCGGATGATGGGCGTGAACACCGCCGACAGCCCGATATACAGCGGAATCGACACCACCACGATCAGTGTCAGCCACACGCTGTACCACAGCATCACCGCCAGGAACACGAACGAGAACAGCAGGTCCAGCACCACCGTCATGGCGTTGCCGGTCAGGAAGCTGCGGATGTTCTCCAGCTCGCGCACCCGCGCCACCGAATCGCCCACGCGCCGCGACTGGAAGTATGCCAGCGGCAGGTTCAGCAGATGCCGGAACAGCCGCGCGCCGAGTTCCACGTCGATCTTGCTGCTGGTATGCGCGAACACCCAGGTGCGGATGCCGGTGAGCGTCACCTCGAACAGGATCGCGCAGATCAGGCCGACGGCGATCACGTTCAGCGTTTTCATGGCGTGATTGACCAGCACCTTGTCCATCACCACCTGGAAGAACATCGGCGTCACCAGCCCGATGATCTGCAGCGTGAGCGACACCAGCAGGACTTCGCCCAGCAGCTTCCGATACTTGACGACGGCGGGAATGAACCAGGTGAAGTCGAACTTCGCCATGTCGCCGGCGAAGTTGGCCTTGCTGGTGCACAGGATCAGCTCACCCGACCACGCCGCGAGAAAGTCCTGCAGCGTCAGCACGCTCGGCGGCTGGCCGGGCCGCTGGATCAGCAGCTTGGGCTCGTCGGCATCGGACGCGTCGTACTTGGCCAGGATGAAGTGCTGGCCGGACTGGTCGATGGCGATGGCCGGCAGCGGCGCCCGGTGCAGTCGCTCCGCCGGCTGGCGCACCACCTTGGCCGACAGGCCCAGATGCTTGGCGGCCAGCAGCGCCGTCTGCGTCTCGAACGCGCGGTGGCCGAACTCATGGCGCAGCTGGGCTTCCTCCGCGGCGATGCCGTGCAGGCGGGCCATCATCAGGATGCAGGCCAGGGCGGTGTCGATCTCCGCGCGCGTGGGGTCGGGCCCTGGCGCGGCAGGGGTGTCGATGGAGGTGCTGGTCATGTGCTGGTGTGCCGCGGCTGTCGTGGGTGCGGCGCTTCAAAGCGCGGTTGTGGTCGTCGCAAACATCAACGGAGGGACGGGTGCCGGAAGGAGAGAACAGGAGGCAAGCGCAGCGTTTCAGTGAAAAGAATCCGAGCGGAACATCTCAATTTTTTTGTAGGCGCGGCTGGCATTCTCTTGTCGCTCGTCAAATCTCCCAAACGGATTGGCCAATCGGGGCACCGAATTATACGAGATCCTCTGTCACCTGAGGAATGCTGTCTGTTGCAGCAAAGCTGTCCAGCATGTGGGTGGGGTGATGTTTCTGTTCCCGAACGTCGACTGCCTTATGGCGGCTTCCGATTTGTGGCGGGGTGGTTTGGTTCCTTTCTTTTTGCTTATTTTTGCGGTCGATTTAATTTGTGTTATTCGTCTGGTAATGCGCTTAAGTATAGTGAGTTCGCTGTGTTTAATTGCTAATTGAAATCGATGTGGGTTTATCGTGGGGGGAATTCTACAGGGAATTTCAAAGGAGTGAATTTATGAGTTTGCCGACTGCGGAGCAGGTGACAAATAAGTACCTCTACGGTGCGGATAAAAGGCCGGGCGACATGTTGGATCCTTCTATCCTAAATCATCGAGATCGTGCATCAGAAAACGCTATTCCGATTGATGCGGTTGAGTACATGACGAGTGGAAGTGGAAGATTTGTAAATTCTGCAAATTTCGACTGGATTGAGAAATTCTTTAACAAAGATATTGCTATTGAGCCGGGGGTGTATGATCTAACCCGGATATTTGAGATGGTTGGTTCTGTCGATGCCCAAACTGGAGAGAAAAAGAGTGATGCCGGCTACACCGTCAATCAGATTTACTTGGGTACGAGTGATCCGGATTATGCGGAGCGAGCCTATATATGGGGTACAACAAAATTCAAGATTGCAGACGGTGCCGAGTTCGTTGTGAATTCGGACGGGTCGCGAGAGATCCGGAACTTCGCGATTGTTCCAGCCGGCGACGAGAATTTTGATTTCAATGGGGGCGCCGACTCTGCCATCGGTAATAAAGCGCTCCAGCCGGTCATTGATCCATCCAATATTGGCCGTACGGTAAGTTTGGTATTTGATAAGGTTGGTGAGATTCCCAGGTCAACGCTGACTGAATCCAATTTCGCGAACGATCGAAGCAATGTCATTTCAATTGGGACGATCGATAAGGCGGCGATCGGGTTGGCGGCATTGAATGCGATTGAGGGTCTTAAGGATCGGCTCTTTTCGTCTGGTGATCAGCCGGTACGTTTTCTTGATCCTCAGGGTCGGCCGATCATTTATGGCTCCAATGCTGGTGATTCGATTGAGGGATTTGTTACGCCTGGTGGGGTTGATTTAAATAAGGATAAGTACAATTTGGACGGTTGGCTTCTGGGTGAGGTGTTGGATCTTGGTTTGAATAGCAACGTGTACGCCTATCTGCAAAACGGAGTGGCTTATGTCGCAGGGGGCGGCGACGATAAGATTGTCGGCACCGACCGAAATGATGCGTTGTATGGAGGTGATGGCGATGACACGCTCACCGGCGGCGCGGGCAACGATACGCTCGTAGGCGGCAAGGGCTTCGACTCTTACGTCATCGACGCGCAATCCGGGAGCGATACGATGATCGATGAAGACGGCTCGGGCCGGATCGTCTTCGGCGGTCTGCAGCTCACGGGTGTGGGTCGCCTGCAAGCTCAAACAGCATCGTCCGTTACCTGGAGCGAAACCCTGTCCTCCGGACAGCAAGTGCAGTACGACTACGACCTCGGCACCCAAGATCTGTCGATCGGCATCGGCGCCGCTCACGTCACGGTGCAACATTTCGAACCCGGTAGCCTGGGTATCGCCGTGCCCCAAACGCCCGCTTCCGCTTCCGCATCCGCTGGCTTGAGCACCATGGTGGACCTGTCCACGCAAGACGGTGTGCAGGTCGACTTGCGCCTGGCCGCCAATCAGGATGTCCGTGCCGAAAACGCCGGACAGGCCCAATACGGTGGAACGCCAATCCCGAGCCAGAGCGGCAACGACGTGATCGTCGGTGGAGGCCATCCGTCCGCGCTCGACGGCGGTGGCGGCGACGATCGTCTCTACGCAAGCGCCGACATCAGCTTTGACGATGCCATCGCACACGGCGAATCCGGTTCGGCCACCGGCAACGGCCAACGATATGGCGGGGCAGTCAACGATGTGCTGGTCGGTCGGGATGGCTCGGTCCCCCTGGTGGCGGACGGCGGGCACCAGCTGATCGACCGCCAGGTCGCGTCGCTGGTACAGGCGATGGCGCAGTTCGCGCCGCCGGCGGCGGGGCAGACGTCGCTGTCATCCGAGCCGCGCGAGAGCTTGATGCCGGTGATTGCGTCGAGCTGGAGGTGAGGTGGGAAAGAGCGGGCTGGCTATCCGATGGGATCGCCGGCCTTTTTTCTGGGGCGCGCGCAATGGCCGTCGTAGGAATTTTTCATCACACGCGG
Organism: Ralstonia pseudosolanacearum; assembly: GCF_024925465.1. Lineage (NCBI taxonomy): Bacteria > Pseudomonadati > Pseudomonadota > Betaproteobacteria > Burkholderiales > Burkholderiaceae > Ralstonia > Ralstonia pseudosolanacearum. The sequence goes on from NZ_CP103851.1 coordinate 1,335,658, forward strand.
CGCGCTCCATTGATTCGAAATCTCTTAAAATCATGGCGGTTTTTCAATTGATCAATCCATCAAAAAGGAGGTTATCTGCTGATCGGAATGTATTGGCAGACGCTGGAAAAATATCGAATAAACGATAGAACGGGGCTGTCACCATGGCAACGGTCGAGCGGGTGCTCAGCCGGCATCCTGGTCAGGGCCCCTGATTAACATCGATAAAAAAGGAAGTTATGGCAATAGGAACTGATCAATTCGCAGGGACGGGTCGCTCCAATTTCGGCCCGGGATTTCCGGGTGGGCGTGATCGCCATCCGCCCGGAGCGACAACCGTGCTCCAGCCTGGTCTGTACACGATCGATGCGCTGCTCGATTTCTTCGGCATCCCCGAAGACACGCGCACGCAGGCGGTTCGGCAGTACTACCAGGGCATCTTCGGTGTCCTTCCCGGTCAGCGTACCCAGGTCTCGGGCTTTCGCAACGTCGTGATCGACGCGGCGGGCGAACGGTCGATCCACAGCGTCACGCAGGATGCGCGCGGCGACCGGATCGAAACGACCTACCAGGCAAGCGGCAGCTGGCAGACGGCCGTCCAGGACCGGGCCGGCAACCGGACCACGACGTACTACTCCGCGGGCGGCGTGCTTGTCCGCGACGAGTGGAACAAGGTCAACGGCGCGCACGGCACCGATGCGTTCTTCGCGGACGGCTCCAGCATCCGCACCAGCGATTCCAACGCGAACGGCCATACCGTCGTCAAGGATGACGGGCAGGGCCATGTCACGCACGTCTACCAGTCGACCGACCGGAATCAGCGCCTGGTGGGCAGCGGCACGAACGACACGTTCATCGTCGATCATGAAGGCGTTTCGATCGAAGAACCGGTTGACGGGTCCAACGCGCTGGTGCAGACCTCGCTCGAGTTCTTCCAGGTGCCGGACCATGTCGACCAGATCGTCCTGACCGGCAACCGCAAAGATCAGCACGTGGTGGGCAACAGTGCGGACGATTCGTTCGCGGTGAACCGCAAGGCGGGTTCGTATACCGAGCTGTCACTGGGCAACGGCAACAACACCGTGTCGAGCGGGGACGGCGATACCACCGTCCACGTGGGCGCGGGCAACAATGACCTGATCCTGGGCAACGGCCACAACGTCGTGGATGCCAACGCCTTCCTGCGCAGCGCGGCGGCCGGCGACGGCAACAACCAGGCCTACCTCGGCAACGGCGACAACGAGGTGACCCTGGGCGACGGCAACAACATCGTGGGCGTCGGCACTGGCGACAACACGATCACGGTCGGCAACGGCAGCAACACGCTCTACGCCGGGCACGGTGCCGGCTCCAACACCATCACCTTCGGCGACGGCACCAACCTGGTGACGGTGGGCGACGGCGACAACTCGGTGTTCGGCGGCAACGGCAACAGCACGATCTGGGGCGGCCAGGGCGTCAACTATGTCACCGTCGGCAGCGGCGATGACACGATCGGCCTGGGCAACGGCGACAACACGGTGGTGGCGGGCAATGGCGCCAACAGCGTGTCGGTCGGCAACGGCGACAACCAGATCACGCTGGGCGGCGGCCACAACACGGTCAACACCGGTTCGGGCGCCAACACCGTGATCGCCGGCGACGGCGGCAATGCCGTCTACGCGGGCAACGGCGCCAACACGATCAAGCTGGGCGGCGGCGACGACACCATCGGTGTTGGCGAGGGCAACAACACGATCGATGCCGGCGGTGGCGACAACACCATCTACGCCGGCCATGGCGCCGGCAGAAATGCGATCACGGCGGGCGACGGCCGCAATGTCGTGACCGTCGGAGACGGTACCAACTCCGTGCATCTGGGCGACGGCAACAGCGCGGTGTATGTCGGCAACGGCGACAACCAGATCGCATTGGGCGGTGGCGACAACGCCGTGAACGGCGGCAACGGTACCAACGTGCTTGCCGCCGGCAACGGCAACAACACCGTCTGGATGGGCTCGGGCAGCAACCTGATCGTGGCCGGCGACGGCAACAACAACATCGGTGTAGGCAGCGCGACCGGCAGCAGCAACACGATCCAGGTCGGCAACGGCACCAATGCCATCGAGGTTGGGGCGGGCGCCAACGATATCTATGTCGGCAACGGCACGGATACGGTGAAGACCGGCAACGGCACCAACTCGCTCCACCTGAGCACAGGCCAGGTCACGCTCACCAACTACGGCGGGCAGGACACGGTGTACCTGTCGTCGTCGGTGGAGGAAGACCAGCTGTGGTTCGCGCAGGAAGGCAACGATCTGCTTGTGACGGTGGATGGCACGTCGTCCAGTCTGCGGCTCACGGACTGGTTCAACGGCGCCACGCATGCCACGCTGGTGGCGAGCGACGGGCACCAGTTGATCGACAGCCAGGTCGCGTCGCTGGTGCAGGCGATGGCGCAGTTCTCGCCGCCGCCGGCGGGGCAGACGTCGCTGTCGCCCGAGCAGCGCGAGAGCCTGATGCCGGTGATCGCATCGAGCTGGAAGTGATGTTGATGTAGATGTAGAGGACGGTGCCGGCTATCCGATGGGCATGGCCGGCACCGCACGCCACGGCGACCCATCACGGCCGCATGGCCGCGATGCCGTGGCGTGGCTGATTTCATCCCCATCCCCATTCCCATTCCCGTCCTGTCTTGCCCTGCGCATCGGCCTTCGGCCTCTGCGCGACGGCCCGTGGGCAAGCCGCACCGGCCCGTCCGTGCCGGCGTACCGGGGTGCTACGCATCCTGGTAGTGGTCGAACGGGATCACGGTTTCGATACCTTGCGGGCGCTTCACCAGGGCTGCCGCGTCACGCATTTTCTTCAGGCGTCGCTCGCGTTCCGCGTTGAAGTCGAGGCCGGCTTCGTCGCCGTCGGTGCGCGCGTCGGCGGGCGGCAATTCCCGGACTTTCTCGTAATCCTTGTGCATTTTGAGCTTGGTGCTCAGGCTGTGGGCCGTATGGAACTGGATCTCGAAGTCTCCGGGGATGCGGGCATCGGCAAAACGCAAGTTGACATTGAGGCCGGCGTAGGTCGTGTCGGGCTGCATGAATGCGTTTTTCAGGCGCATCGCTTTCAGGCCATGCCCGCCGAGCGTTTGGAGGATCGTGTTGACCGTCTCGCCGAATCCTTCGGCGGGCAGGATGACTTCGTAGCGCAGGGTATCCCGGACCCGCGCGGCGGCGTTTTCCGGCGTCAGGTGTTCGTTGGTGCGTTGGCGCAGCGCGATCTTGCGCGCGATGGAGCGCTCTTTCTTGAAGAGGAAATTGCGCCAGTTGCCCGGCTTGTCTTCGCGCAACTGCCCGCCATGCTTCTGCAGCAGTGACTGCAGCTTCGACGAGACCTGCGCTTCGATGCGGTGGGCCTGCGTGCTGAGCAGGCGCACCAGCGGCTGCAGATAGGGCGCGATCCGCTGCGCAGTACTCTGCCCTGCGCGCAGCGGTTGGGTCGACGTCGCGGTATGGATCGGCTCCTGCTGCCAGTCTTCGATCTCCTCGCATCCGGCCGGCAACGGCACTGCCCGGAAGTCTTGCCACGCCGGCCGAAGCAGCGTGCGGATGGCGTCGGACGATGCGCCCCGATGCCGCTCTTCCTGCGCCTGCTTGTACAGGTTGTGGTGGCGCGCCTTCAGCGCGAAGGTCGGCTCCGTGTGAAACTGGATTTCCCACAGGATGTCGCCGCCCGGGGCCTGCAGGGTCACGCTCAGCGCCCCGAACGGGGTGCCCGATCGGTTGAAATGGTTGGTTCGCGCGGTCATCGCATGCCCCTGCTTTTCGAGGCCCGCGAGGATGCGGCGAGACGCCGCCACGAACGTGTCCGACGGCAGCACGATGCTGTAGCGCAGCGCATCGTTGACCCGCGAGACGGCGTCCTGCAGATCCGGCGACGGCTTCGAGGCGATCATGTAGCCCAGCTTGCTCTTCAACGAGTTCGCCGATTTGACGGCGTGCTCGAGCCCGGCAAGGCGCGCGGCGTCGGCGCCGAGGTCGGCCCCGATCCACGCACGCAGGTTCGTCCGCAGCAGTGGCGTGATCTGCGCCGAGGCCGTGTGCGCCCGCTCGTTGAGCACCGTGGCGGCACGCTCCATCGCCGCGGGCGACACCGTGCGCAGCCGCTCCGCCGGCGCGGGGCGCGCAACCAGCAGGCCCACCTGCTGAAGCGCGCCGACGGCATCCTGCATGACCCCTGCCGCGAGGGTGGGAATGCGCTCCAGCGTCGCCACGGCACGTTCGGGATCGAAGCGCTCTTCGCGAAACTCGCGCGCAGTCTGCTTGGAATGTGGCACGTATCGCACCCGGTCGGGAAACGACCGTTCGACGGTCTCGCACTTCTCGGTGAGTTTCGTGAACAGTTCCGTGCCGGTATCCGCTTTCAGCGCATCGGTGCCGACCTTCGCCGCCAGGGTGAAGAGGTTGCGCATCGTCAGTTCCGGTTGGCCCTCCACGTATCCCGGCTGTCCCTTGGGAAACTGCTCGTGCGACAGGCGGCACGCCGGGTAGTGATCCAGGATCGCATGGATGCGCGCGGGCGTGTCCGCCGCCGCCGCCCAGGCTTCGGCGAGCGGGCCGAATCGCTGCGCCACATTCGCGGCGAGCCGGGGCACCGGTTGGGCTTCGGCCGCCCCGAGCTGGGTCGTCAGCGTGTGCAGCAGCACCGCAACCTCGTGGGCTTCGGGCAGATGCGCACGGGCGATGGCCTGGTGTGCGAGCGCCTGCAGTTCCTCCAGCGCCGGGGCCGGCTCGCGGCCCTCGAGCAGCGCACGCAGACCGTTGCGAAGGCGCCGCTCGATGCCGTCGTAGGTGCCGAACATCATGCTCGTCGCCATCGCCTCGCGCAGTTCGTCCGGCTGCGACAGGAAGCGTGTGGCGGCATTGCTGGACACGCCGACCAACTGGCCGCCCCGCTGCTCCGCGAGGATCTCGCGGGCGCGCCCGGCCTGGTATCGGCCCTGCGCGTCGAACGCCGGGCTCGCGGTTTTCGGCGGCTTGAAGGAGTGCTCGGTGCCGCGCCGGTCGCTGCGCTCGTCCATGACCCGCCGGATGTGCGCCGCCAGCTTGGGATAGCCGGCATAGACGAACGCATCGTCGCCGTCCGTATCCATGTTGCGCTTGCGCAGTTCCGGAATCGGCAGCGCGCCGAGGCGTCCCGGCAGCAGGATGTCCTTGACGCGCAGGCTGCCGGTGCTGAGCATCGTCGCCGGCACGCTGTCGCGGTCGCGCCCCTGCTTCCAGCGCGACAGCACCTTGAGGTCCTCCGTGGAGCAGGCGAGGTCCAGGTGCCCGTGTGCGGCCGGCCAGTACCCCTGCGGCGGGATGATCAGCATGCCCTTGCTGTGCAGCATGTCGGCGGCCGGGCCGGAACCGTCGTCAAAGCCGGTGTAGCTGTACTGGATAGCGAAACATTGATCGAGGAAGCGGCCGGTGGCGTCGCCTTGCAAGGCCGTGCCCACCCGTTCGGGACCGATCGGCAGCAGGTTCTCCTTGTCGTAGGGGGGCTTGCCGACCAGCAGGTCGCCCGCCGGGTGCGCGAAGCCGTCCATCGGAATGGTCGGCAGATACAGCTTGTCGTCGGCCGACGGCACCGCGCGGATGCGCCGTCCTTCGTAACCGCCGCTGGTGGTCAGCTGGTACAGCGTCAGAAGGTTCACCGCGTCCGGCGAAAGCGCGGACGCCTCCGTCTTCGAGGCGGCGGCACGGCCCTGGACCTCGGTGCGCAGCTTGTTCAGCTTGCGCTGCATCGCCTCGTGGGCCTCCGCCAGGACCGCCTCGTCACGCGGGAAATGCATCAGCGCTTGCGGCGGCATCGTATTGGAACCCAGCGCCTGATCGGCAATGCGCTGCTGCTCGGCGTCCGTGGCCGTTCCGTTCCGCACCGCTTGCCAGGCCTCGATCTGCTCGCGCACGGCGGGAATTCGCATGGCCACCTCCCATCTCAGGAAGCCGCAGCCGTCGTTGGGGCACACCGCGATGCGCTGGCCGCGGGGGGCCGTGAGCTTGAACGGATGCCGCGGGCCGGAGACGTCCTTGAACCAGCCGATTCGCATCGTGCCTTCCACGACATGATCGTGGGGCACCATTTCCAGCAGCGCCCGCTGCATGCGCGACCAGTCTTCGCGCTGCGGGGCCAGCTTGTGCGTCAAGGCCATGAATGCGCTGCCCGGCGCGCTGTCGGCATACCGCATGGCCGGCAGCATGGAGGGCAGCGGCTGATCGCCCGCCAGGATGGAGGTCACCTGGTTGCTGCGACCGCGCTTGATCCGGCTGCCGCCGAACAGGTCGAAGCGCCAGGGCTCGCCCTGGTACTGGAAGGTGCGCGCCAGCATGAAGGCGCTCAGCTTGCCCGGCAGCCGGACTTCGACGAGCGGCTGCCCGGTCAGGCGGGCATAGAGCGAATAGGGCGGATGGGTTTCGTCGTCCACCTTGAGCTCGCGCCCCTGCAGGTCGACCGTGACATGGCGGGTATCGCCCACGCCTGCCTTGACGGGCCTGACCCTCCCCGGCGCGGTGCTCATGCGCGCGTGCGTGCCGGCCAGGTCGAAGCGGGTCGGCGGATGGCGCTGCGTGATGTGCGCCAGGTCCTTGCCGATGCGCAGGTCCAATGCATTCAGCACGTCGTCGCCCGCTTCGATCTGGGCGATGAGGTTCCAGCTCATTTCCTGCAGATCCGCTTCGATCACGCTCCGCGTGCGCTCCAGCGTGTCGTTGACCCATTGCTGGAGGATGGCTTGCCGGTCGCGGACCGTCTGGCGCGCATCCTGGATATAGAGCACCTTCCATTGGCGGGCGACGAGCGCGTAGGCCTTGAGGATCTGATAGAAGGTCAGGGCCGGGCCGCGCGTGCCGCAGGCTTCCTGCCCATCCGTCACGCGCAGGGCCGCCCCGGTGGTCGCCCGCTCGCCTTGCCGCAGATAGCTGTCGATCTTGCGCGCCACGATGGGCTGCAGGGTATCGAAGGCTCGCAACGCCGAGACGCGATGCCGGATGAGCTCGGGGCTGCGGGCCAGCGGCAGCAGTCCGAGGCACAGATTGCCGATCGTTTCGAGCGGTTCGTCGCGCAGTTGCGTCTCGCGGCACAGCGTCGTCACCCGGTTCAGCACCGGCCCGCACAGCGGACGCAGCGACGGCAAGATCCTCAGGTTGGCGAACGACTTGAACAGCACGCCGATATGGCCGACGCTGGAGTGCTCGAAGCCTTCGGGGTGCAGTTCGAGATGGACGGCGAGGTGCTGTAGGACGCCCCGGGCTCGCTCGAGATCTTCCCCTTCGTCCTGAAGCAAGCGCGCGAACGCGTTGCTGATCTGCGCCATATCCACGAGGTTGAAGGTGCGCCACGGGTGGCCCGCCCGCCCCGGCAGGGTGGACAGTTGCCAGAATGCCCGCATGGCTTCCGGCTCGTTCGGCCATTTCGCCAGCGCGCCCAGGCTGTTCGCCAGCGCTTGCGCATCGAACGAGGCCCGCAGCTTCTCGTCCGCGAGGATCCGGCCGGCGAGTTCGCGGGTCGCCAGCCGTGCCTGGTGTTCGTCGGGCCACTTCGAGAGCGCGCTCAGGGCGTTGCTCACGCTTTGCGGATCCACGTCGTCCCACGCTTGCGCTTCCGTGGCGATGCGTTCGGCCAGCGACATGGCGGTCTGCTTGGCCCAGCTTTCATCGGGCCACTTGCTCAGTGCGATCAGCGCATTGGAGAGGCCGCGTGGCTCCAGCGTGGCCCATCGCCCGGCGGACTCCGACGTCAGTTGCTCGATCAGCCGCTGCGCGGCGAGCGTGGCACGCGGCTCGCCGGGCCATTTGCTCAGCGCGCTCAGCGTATTGATCGCCTGCTGTGTATCCATGGCCTTCCGCAGTTTCGGCTCGGTCGCGATGCGATCGGCCAGCGGCAGGGCGATTTGCTTTGCCAGGTCCAGCTGCGGCCACTTGCTCAGTGCGTTCAGGACATTGGCGACGCCCTGCGCCTCCAGTGCCTGCAGCAGGTCGGGCTCGTCCACGAGGCGTTTGGCCAGCAGCAGCGCGGTCCGGCTCGCCTGTTCTTCCTCGTGCCACTTGCTCAGTGCGCTCAGGATGTTGGAAACGTGCTGGTCATTCATCGCGCTGCGCAGCTGCGGTTCCTCTTCGAGCCGCTTGGCCAGCAGCAGCACCGCCTGTTTCGACGCTTCGGCGCTCGGCCATTTGCAGAGCGCGTTCATCGCGTTGGCGACTTCCCGCGCCACCATCGCCGCGCGCAGCTCGGGGTCGGTCGTGATGCGCTTGGCGAGCAGCAGGGCCGCCTGCTTGATCGTGTCATCGTTCAGCCATTTGCTCAGCGCATTCAGCGTACTGGCGAGCTCCTCCGTCTTCAGTGCGCGCGGCAGCCGCTGGTTTGAGATCAGACAATCCGCCAGCAGGCGTGCCGCCCGGATCGCCCGCTCGTCCGTGGCCCACTTGCTCAGCGCATTGAGCGCGTTGGCGACGCCCTGCGCGTCGATCTTTTTCAGCACGCCGGGTTCGGCTGCGATGCTGCGCGCCAGCTGCAGGGCGGCTTCCTTCGCCTGGCGCTCGCCGGACAGCTTGCTCAGCGCGTTCAGCCCGCTGGACAGCAGCGATGCGTTGAGCTGGCGACGCAGTTGCGGCTCGGTCGCCAGGCGGTCGGCCAGTTGCAGGGTCGCCTGCTTTGCCGTTTCGCGGTGCGTCCATTTGCTCAATGCATTCAGCGAATTGACCAACTCCTGCCCGCGCAGCGAACGCCGCAAGTCGGGCTCCGCCGTCAAGCGGCCGGCCAGCTGCATGGCCACGGTCTCCGCCCACGGTTCGGTCGACCACTTGCTCAGCGCGTTGAGGCAATTGCCGATGCCTTGGTTGTCCAGCGCCGCGCGCAGCCGAGGTTTCGCGTCCAGCAGCTCGGCCAGTTGCAATGCGAGGGACTTCGCGTCGTCATGGGTCGGCCATTTGCTCAGGGCGTTCAGCAGCATGGAGACCTGAATGGCATCCAGCCGGGCACGCACCGTGCTGCTTCCGAGCAGCCAATGGACGATGCGCAGCACGGCGCTTCTGCAGGCGTCGCTGCGTGTGTTTTTCGCGAAGCCGCCCACCAGCCTCGAACCATCTCGGTCGCCCATCGGGTGCAGGGTCTGCGCCTGCACGGCCCGCTCGGCGATCCAGTGCAGCGCGTCCATGCAGGGCGCGCTGTCCGGGAACTTGCTGAACTTGTTCGCCAGATGCGAGTACCAGGCGACAGGCAAACCTTCGAACCACGAGGTGTGCAGCAGATAATGTGCGCACAGCTCGGCGCATGCACGAATCTTGTCGCTCAGGACCGGGTCGCCCCGGCCATGTCCGCCGTCGCACAGTTTCGAGAGGTAGTAGCCCAGCAGGGAGAGATTCGCGTCGCTGTCGCCTCCCGGATGCAGGAAGGCCAGTGCCCATCCATGGCCGTTGCGTTCGGCCAGGATATTGTCGCGGGCCATTTCGATGCATCGCGCCGGAAAGCCGTTGCTGCTCTCGCGACAGAGCTCGTGTTGCTGCTGCCTGCGCTCCTCTTCGAGTCTCGTGCGCCGTTCGCCGGCAAGGTTGTCTCCGCGATAGTTCAGCGCGTTCCGCAGCGCTTCGCCGGGCGCCGGAGCCGCTATCCGAGCCCTCTGATCAGCGCCCCTCGACGCACTCGCGCGGTGAGGTAGGTCTTGCGGTCTGGCGCGCGGCGCGCGCGCGGCTTGCGATCCGGCCGGAGCCGGGGCATGGCCCCTTGCCGTGTGACCCACATGAGCGGGAGGGAGGTTGCGGTGGGTGCGATTGGACTTCATGGTCTACGGATGCGTTGCAACAACGGGAACGTGCCGGCATCCCGCGCCTGGGGGCTGCGAAGGGATGTCCTTGGAGGCGGCCGGAAGGGGCCGTGCAACGGACGGAAAGGGCGTGCCGAGGGGGCGTCCGTCCGTGCTGGGAGTCGGGGTGTCTTGCCACGCATGTGCCGTGGGTGGGGCGGGCATGGTGCGCGGATTACCGATGTGCATGTCGTCCGCCGGCGCGCTCGAACGGAAGATTCCCGTGCGCCGGGTCGGCATTGCGCCGGGCGGCCATCGTCGAATCGCAATGGCGGATGCCGGGTGTGCGCACATCGGACCGCGGCTGCGCATGGCAGGGCGACTGCAATGTCGCGTCAGTATAAGAAGGGGGTGCGCTATCCGCCCTCGAACACGCGAAGTGCGGGTTTCATGAGCGAAAAATCGATTGCATTTTTCATGCCGCCTTGTCGATCGCAAGCCGGTCATCAGGGTTGCATGCCTCGCGCGCAACGAGGGGCTACCGATCAGGTCAAGCGTGGCGCCATTGAAGAAACACCGTTTCCGGAAGGCCTGCTCGACCTTGCTGCCTGCATTTCGATCCCCCCTTTATGCGGGCAGGGTTGAGCGTGATGGTTCTATTTCTTATTGAAGATAAATGAGCATTTTCATTCCATCATTTTTGCAATAGGCACGAGCGTTTGAGATACGGTGGCGAACGCCTTTCAAGCATCGCCGGAGCGGAGCTGTGCACCGCTATCCGGTGGAATGGCATGTGGGTACATGAAAAGGCGCGATGCCCGGAAGCAACCCGGGCAGCGTCGCGGTGTTTGGTTGACGAAAGGGAGAAGAGATGGCTGCTGCCACGATTTCGGGTTTGCCCGCACTGACGCTGATGGCGGGGTTTGTCGCCGTCGCCACGGTGCCGGTCTGGATGGGCGCGCAGGTGGTGGGCGCGGAAAGAGCGACGATCCTGCGTTCCGTGCTGGCCCTGGGGCTGGCGGTGCTTGGCAGCTTTCTCGCCATGTTCGTGGTCGGCTCGGCGGTGTTTGTCGTGGCGCCGATCGTCTGCATGGTGGTGTTCAAATACGTTCTGGACAGTTCGTTCCTGGGGGCGTTCGTTTTGACGGTGATTTCGGCGACGGGGCTCTGGCTGGCGGGCAAGCTGTTCGGGGCCGGTCTTGCCGTGGCAGCCTGATCCGGACTGAAACATGGTGCAGATCCGTTCCTTCCGATCCGGCGACGAGCTCGCGCTCCACGCCGTCTTCTATTCCGCCGTCCACCAACTGGCGGCGGCCCACTACACGGCGGCGCAGCTGGCCGCCTGGGCGCCCGCGAATCACGATACGGCCCAATGGGCCGAGCGCATGCGCCGCATCCAGCCCTTTGTCGCGGAAATCGGCGGCAGCCCGGTCGGCTATGCCGATCTGCAGCCGTCCGGCTATATCGACCACTTTTTTGTCTGCGGCGCCCATGCGCGGCAAGGGGTGGGGCAGACCCTGATGAACCACCTGCTCGGGCAGGCTGAGGTGCGCGGCATCCCCGCGCTGTCGGTGCTGGTGAGCCGCAATGCCGAGCCCTTTTTCGTGCGCAACGGATTCACCGTCGCGGCGCGGCAGCAGGTTGCCGTGCGCGGGGTCGTCCTGCCGAATGCCTTGATGACGCGCGCGCTGGCCTGATCCCGCCCGCCCGGGTCGCGCCCCGGAGCGACGGCATGTGACGCATCCGCCCAGCCATATGTATTAAATGACGCTAAAGGTATTGCGGCATTTGTCGTTAAGTGTTCACGAAAAATTGATTTGAAATTTGGAGCCGTAGCCGGATAGGAGTTCGGCTAGTTCAGCGTCGATGGTGTCGCGTGTCCAGTTGACGAAGCGACGCCAGTGATATTTGAAGTGCTTCCAGACGATCTCGATCATGTTCAGTTCGGGGCTGTAGGGCGGCAGAAAGAACAGGAGCGCTTTGTGTTCCCTGAACCAGCGGTCGCGGGTTTCCTCGCTGATGCTGTGATGAATGGCTGCGTTGTCGAGGACGATGATGGTGGGTCGGCTGTCGTCTTGCCGAATCAGCGCATCGAGAAACTGCTCGACATCGGGGCCTTTGATGCTGTGCGCATGCGCGGCGTGAATCAGGCTGTTCTGCCCGTAGTCGAACGCACCGAGCACAGAACGTCGGCAGTGGCTGTGCGGTTCAACACAATGGGGCAGCCCTCGTGGTGACCATGCGCGCTGCACAACGGGCGAAGCTGCAAAGCCAGCCTCATCGAGATAGAGGAGCCGGATGGCCTGGTCGCGCGCGGCCTGCTGGAGCTTGCCGAGCACGTCTGCTTTCACAGCGAACTCCTCTTCGCACCGTTTTTTTTTGAGCGAGTAGCGGTTGCGCTTGAAAGAGAAGCCTTCGCGCTTGAGCGCCGCGCCCAGTGTCTCGATCTGACATGGCAGCGGTTGCCCATGAACTTCCTGCACGCGCTGCGCGATCTGCGCCAGTGTCAGAGATTCGGCGCGCGCAGCGTCGACCGCCGTGGCGACCATGTTCTCGGGCAGCGACCTGGGGCGGCCGCCGCCGTGACCGCTCAACAAGCCGCACACGCCGTATTCGTTCCAGGCACGCACCCAGTTGTAGGGCGACTGCACGCTAACGCCCAACCGGCCCGCGACCTTGGGGGCCGACAAACCGTCGCCGAGCATGACCATCCCCGCTGCGCGCGTGCGGATGTCGCGGTGCCGGTGATTCAGGCTCAATTGCTCCAACGTCAGCTTCTCCACTTCGCTCAACTCGACCACGCATCGCATCGGTATGCAGACCTCATCGGATTGCCTGCATGCTCAACGCCTCAACTTCTAATCCGTTTACACAGAACACTTAGTTCTGCTTATATCGACGTCTCCCCCACGTCGGCAAAGCATTCTCCTCTGCAGTGGCGCGACACACATGAAAACGCTCTCGATCAAGGCCAGGCTGGCCCTGGTGCTCTTCGTTCTGGCTATCTTCCTCGCGGGCGTGGGCGCGCTCGGGCTGGTCGGCAATCTGCGCTCCAACGCGGCGCTGAAAGAAACCTATTCCAACAACCTGGCGTCCACGCGCGCGCTCGGCCTGGCCGAGGCCAAGCTGGCCCAGGCGCGCACGGCGCTGGACCGCGCCATCTTCGAAACCGATCCCGCCAAGATGGCCGATGCCATCAGCCGCATCCAGGCGCAGATCGACAACAGCGAGAAGGCCTGGACGGCGTACCAGAACCTGCCGTACTCCACGCCGGAAGAAGAGAAGGTGGCCGGCGAGGCCAAGAAGCAGCGCGACCTCATCGTCAAGGACAACATCGCCGCCGCTGTCGAGGCGCTCAAGCGTGGCGACAAGGACGCGGCGCGCCAGCTGGTGGTGGAGCAGATCCCCTATAACTTCCGCGCCTATGCGTCGCAGTCCGACCGGCTCAACGCGATCCAGACGGAAGTGTCGGCCGCCTTGTACGAGGCGTCGCAGTCGTTCTTCAAGGGGCTGGTCTGGACCTTCGTGATCGTCATCGCCGTGGGGCTGGCGCTGGCGGCGGGCTGCTACCTGATCCTGTCGCGTGCCATCTCGCTGCCGCTGGCCGAGATGCTGGTGCACTTCCGCGAGATCGCCTCGGGCAACCTGACGACCGACGTGCGTGTGCGCTCGCGCGACGAAATGGGCGCGCTGATGGAAGGCCTGCAGCAGATGCAGGACAAGCTGAAAGCGACCGTGCTGACGGTGCGCCACGGCAGCGAGTCGATTGCTTCGGCCACGCAGCAGATCGCCGCGGGCAATACCAACCTGTCGCAGCGCACGGAAGAGCAGGCCAGCTCGCTGGAGGAAACCGCGTCGAGCATGGAAGAGCTGACTTCCATCGTCAAGCAGAACGCCGACAACGCCCGCCAGGCCAGCACGCTGGCCGAGAACGCCTCCGGCATCGCCATGCAGGGCGGCGCGGTGGTGCAAGACGTGGTGACGACGATGGCGCAGATCAGCGAATCGTCGCGCAAGATCACCGACATCATCGCCGTGATCGAAGGCATCGCCTTCCAGACCAACATCCTCGCGCTGAACGCCGCGGTGGAAGCGGCGCGGGCCGGCGAGCAGGGGCGCGGCTTCGCGGTGGTGGCCGGCGAAGTGCGCACGCTGGCGCAGCGCAGTGCGGGCGCGGCCAAGGAAATCAAATCGCTGATCGTGGATTCCGCCACCCGTGTGGATTCGGGGTCGTCGCTGGTGGCGCGTGCCGGCAAGACGATGGATGAGATCGTCGTGGCCGTGAAGCGCGTGACCGACATCATGGGCGAGATCAGCGCGGGCTCGGCCGAGCAGAGCACCGGCATCGAGCAGATCAATGAAGCCGTCACGCAGATGGACGACGTGACGCAGCAGAACGCCGCGCTGGTCGAGCAGGCCGCTGCCGCGGCCCAGGCGCTGGAAGAGCAGGCCGACGAGCTGCGCCGCGCGGTGTCGGTGTTCCGCGTGGCGGCCTGAGCGGCCCCCTCTGTTCCATCGGCGCGCAGCCCCGGCCGGGGCTGTGCGCGTCAGGTGTCAGACATTGTGGTAATCGATCGAGTCGTAGGCAATGCGCTGCGAGAGCGGCGGCGGGTCTTTCTTGATCATCCCCGCCACTTTGTTCGGCAGCGCGTCCATCGTGAGGCTCATGCCTTCGAGGATGGTGCGGCCTGCACGGTTGAGGACGTCCCACTGGTGGAAGATCTTGTGCACATCTCCATTCTGGAGCGGCTTGCCGTGGGCCGCGTCCTGGAGGATGCGGTTCGTGACCTGCTCGTGTTTATTGGCATCCGAACTCATCAAGCCGGGGATGTTGATCTTGGAGGTCGCCACCAGAGCGTTCATCCCGATGGATTCGATCGGGTTGAAGATCGTGCTGCGTATGATGCGCAGGGCCGACTCGGAGACCAGGTTGGTGACCTTGTCGCTCAGGCCGAGCGGGATCAGGCCGACCAAGCTCGCGAACGCCAGCGATTTCTGCGCGATGCCGTCACCCGGCGACATGTCCATCACTTGTTGGGTCAGCTTCTGCACATGGTCCTTGACCCGCTGGGTGTACTCCTCGGACGACATGTGCGGCTCGCGCGGCGGCGCCGCCAGCAGGCCTTCGCGCATCTTCTCGACGATGGCCGCCTGCATGTTGGCCGTGTTTCCCTTGACTTCGCCCGGGATGCCGGACGCAGCCGAGAGAATGGCGAGCTCGGTCGCCACCGTGTTCAGGGCGAGATCGGCGGGGTACGAACCCGTGCCCGTGTATTGCAGGAGGTTGTTGGCGTAAGCGCCCAGCGAGGACTTGATGCCGGCCACGGTCGCCGCCGGCAGCGCCTCCCGCACGCGCGCCATGAAGGACGCGGCCGCGCGGTTCATCGCCTTGACGGCGCTCAGGACGATGGCGGAGTCCATGGTTTCGATGACGATCGGCGGCACCGAGTCGATGCCGGCCGCTGCCAGGGCGTACCGGGTGGGCGAAAGATTCAGGGTCTTGAGCGCATTCTTGATGAGATCTGCGCCCCCCAGTTCCCAAAGGGTGCCGAGCCCTGAGCTGACCGCCAGGCTCATCCCCAGCTCCTTGAAGGCAAACGTCTTTTGGGTTGCCATCTGGAACATGGTTGCCGCGCCAAGCCTGGCGCTTGCATCGATATCTTTGTTGAGCTTGCCTTTAAAGAGCAGGCCCAACTCCGGGTCGCTGAATTTCGTGTGCGGGTTGCTGATCTCCACCTGGGGGGCCACGGAGGCCAAAAACTGATGCACCGACATGTCCTGGTCGGGCATCTTGTCCTGGGTACCGAACGCTTTGGCGCCGCCTTCGATCACATGGATCAGCATCGGCATCAGCACATTGCCCTCGACCTCGTCCTCCACGAGCTTGCTGAGGGGCGGGGTATTCAGTAGCGACTCCTGCTGGGCATCCTGGGTCGGTTTGCGGCTCGACGGTTTGTCGGCGGAACGGATCATGGCTTTCTCGACGCCGCAATGCTGTTCCAGGGCCTCGTACGCGGCGGCGGCGTCGGGATGGGGCCGGATCGTCACCTGCATGTCATTGAGCTGGTGGGCGAAATTTTGCACATCGTTGCCGAGATAACGGATCAGGTTGCGGATCGTTTCATTATTGGAGGTGAGTTGGCCCGCTTTGTCGATGTGCAGATGGCCGGAAATGGTGACGGCGCCCCCCGCTTCGGAAGATTCCCCGGATTCCGATGCTGCGGAAAGCGACGCCAGCTGCGGCGGTTCGGGATAGCTGGTCGGCAGTGCGTCCGACGCGGCCTGCGACGCGCCGGCCGCAGTTGCCTTGGGCGACGCCGACTGTGCGCTCACCTGGGGTAGTTTGCCGGTGCCTTTGCCCGGCAGATTGGCCAAGGGGCCCGATGGAGCGGCGACGTGTGTCAGTTTCGGCGTGGGCGGTTGCGCGCCGGGCGACTCGGGGGCTGCGTCCGAAGGCATCGCATATGAAGCGGCGTTCGCTTTAATCTGTATATTTCGCATTATTAAAAAATCGATCCATTAATCGAGGCGCAATAATAGGTTGGCGATTAATCGGCAGATTTAGGTTGGGCGAAACAATGTTGGAGATTGCGAATCGTGTCCGATGGGTTGCGGCATATCGGCGCACCCCGCGCGAGCTTCCGGCCGGTGGACGCGGGCACTGCACCCCGGCTGGCGGCCGCTGTCATGCAGCCGTACCGCCTCGTCGAGCAACCGCTCGAACCTGCCATTGCCGCGTCAGCCTGCGTGCGGCGGCGCGGTTTTCCAGCCCGCTTTCCTCAGACGAAACCGCCGTCGGTCAGCAGCGTGCGGCCGGTGATCCAGCGGCTGTCGTCGCAGGCCAGGAAGGCGACCGCATCGGCAATGTCCTCCGGCTCGGCCAGGCGGCCCAGCGGCGTGGCGTCGCGCAGGCGGGCCTTGAGTGCGTCGGGCAGCGGCGCGGTCATGTCGGTGCGCGTCATGGCGGGGGCCACCGCGTTGACGGTGATGTTGCGCGGCCCCAGCTCCAGTGCGAAGGCCTGCGTGAGCGCGCTCACCGCCGCCTTGCTCGCCCCATAGACCGCCAGCCCCGCCCGCGGCCGGAAGGCCTGGCTGGACGACACGTTGACGATGCGGCCGCCCCGCGCCGGCATCTGCGGCAGCACGGCCTGCGACACCAGGATCGCCGAGAACGCATTGATGCGGAACTGCTGGTCGAACGCGGCCTGGTCGATGCTGCCCACCGGCTGGCTCGCCAGGATGCCCGCGTTGTTGACGAGGATGTCGATTTCGCCGAAGGCCCGCTGCACCGTGTCCACCATGGCGCGGACCGACGCCGCATCGCTGACGTCCGCCTGCACGGCGATGGCTTCGGCGCCCGTGTCGCGGATGGCGCGGACGACGGCATCGGCTGCGTCGTGGTGGCTGCGGTAGACCACGGCCACGCGCGCGCCGTCCGCGGCGAGGCGGCGCGCGATGGCCGCGCCGATGCCGCGCGAGCCCCCGGTGACGATGGCGGCGCGCCCGGCCAGGCGCGGGTTGAACGACGTGGATGGTGCGTGCGGCATGGTGTGCTCCTGAAGCGCGTTGGCGGCAAGGGTTTCGGGAGACACAGGTTACGGAGCGTCGCCGTACGGCGCAGCCGCCGCGCTGGCGACGCGGCGTTCCACGCGCGCAACGCCGGCCGGATCAGCCTTGCTGGCGCAGCCGGTATGCCGCCACCTTGTGGCGGTTGCCGCAGGTCGCCATGCTGCACCAGCGTCGCCGGCGCGACCGGGTGCGGTCGTAGAACCACCGCGTGCAGCCGGGGTGTTCGCACATGCGGATCCGCTCGAAGTCGCCGTCGGCCAGCAGCTGCGCGGCGCTCTCGGCCAGCGGGGCCAGGCATTGCTCGACCGAGTCAGCCGGACGCCGGTGCTCCACGCGCGGTGGCGCATCGCCCTGCCAGACCAGCACCGGGTGGCTGGGCGCCTGCCGCAAGACCACATTGAGCGCGTCCGGGTTGGCGCGCTTGCCGGCCTTGCGTGCCCGCACCAGCGCGCGGATCACCTCGCGCAAGTGCCGCGCCACCGCCAGCAACGCGCCGGGCGGGTAGCGGCTGGCCAGCGTTTCGTCCACCCAGCCGGTCTGCATCAGCCAGGCGGAGACATCCTCGTCGGCCTGCCAGAAATCGTGCGGCTGGCCGTTCACGTTGGCCACGGTGTTGAGCATGTCGAGCACCGGGTGATCGGCGATCGACGCAGGCATCGGGGTGGCGGTGGGCGCGAGAGGAAGGCGTGATGAGGGCATCGGGCAATGGTAACTGGGTAACCTGATTGTTGCGTTGAAAATGGTTACTCGAAGGGCGGGCCATCCGGTGGCCGAGGTCTGGCCGGTCGCTCCGGTATTACCATCGGGCCATCCCAACTTCCTGCTGGAGACGATCATGGGCACATGGCCGGATACCCGCTTGCTCGCGCTGTTTCAGATCGATGTGCCTATCGTGCTGGCGCCCCTCGCGGGGGTCGGCGGCGTGGAGCTGGCGGTGGCCGTCGCGCGTGCCGGCGGGCTCGGCTCGCTGCCGTGCGCGATGCTCAATGCCGACCAGATCCGCGAACAGGTCGGGCAGTTCCGGGCGGCGGTGCGCGCGCCCATCAACCTGAACTTCTTCTGCCATGTGCCGCCGCAGCCCGACCCGGAGCGGGAAGCGCGATGGCGCGCGCACCTGGCGCCGTACTACGCCGAATTCGGCATCGATCCCGCCGCCGCCGCACCGTTCGTCAATCGCGCGCCGTTCGATGCGGCGGCCTGCGCGGTGGTCGAATCGCTCAGGCCCGAGGTGGTGAGTTTCCACTTCGGCCTGCCGGAGGCCGGGCTGTTGGCGCGGGTGCGCGCGACCGGCGCCAGAATCCTCGCCTCGGCCACCACCGTGGAAGAAGCGCGCTGGCTGGAGGCGAACGGCTGCGACGCCGTGATTGCCCAGGGCGCCGAGGCGGGCGGGCACCGCGGCATGTTCCTGGCCACGGCGGTCGAGTCGCAGGTCGGCACGTTCGCGCTGGTGCCGCAGGTGGCCGATGCGGTGCGCGTGCCCGTGATCGCCACGGGCGGCGTGGCCGATGCGCGGGGCATGGCGGCGGCCTTCGCGCTGGGCGCCGCGGGCGTGCAGATCGGCACGGCCTACATGCTGTCGCCGGAAGCGAAGACCTCCGCCATCCACCGCGCGGCGCTCAAGCGCGCCGCCGACGGCGACACCGCGCTGACCAACCTGTTCACCGGCCGCCCCGCGCGCGGCATCGTCAACCGGCTGATGCGCGAGATCGGTCCGATGAGCCCCTTCGCGCCCGCCTTCCCGACCGCCGGTGGCGCGCTCGCGCCGCTGCGCGCCAAGACCGAGCCGGCCGGTTCGGGCGACTTCATCAACCTGTGGTCGGGCCAGGCGCCCCGGCTGGCGACGGAGGACAGCGCCGAAGCCATCACCCGCCGCATCGCCGCGCAGGCCCTGGCGCGGCTGGCCCCGGCGACCCGTCCCGCCTGAACCGTCTTGTGTCGCGACCGTCCGCGCGGGCAGGCCGGCTCCGTCGCCGCATCTCGCACGGAGATGCGCGCGATGGGAAAATTTCATGTCACCTGAAAAACTGATATTTAACGGTTTCAGCGGAAGCCCGCAAAAAGGGACGGCAACCCGCCGCGCGCGCCGATGCCACCCCGGATCGCATTCGCCGATGGCTCAGGCCATCACCCGCATGGTCGGCTCCTCGGCGAGGCGCTCCCGGAGGAACGACACCAGCGCCCGCACCGAAGGCGGCACGCCCGCGCGCGAGGGATAGAGCGCGTGCAGGTCGGCGGGCTCGGGTGTCCAGGCGCGCAGCACGGTCCGCAGGCGGCCTTCGCTCAAGGCCGCATGACAGCAGTGCAGCGGCAGCACGGCAAAGCCCAGCCCGGCGATGGCCGCTTCGCGCAGCGCGATCAGGTTGTCGGCGGCCATGCGCGGCCGGATGGGCATGACATGGCGCTGGCCCCGCGCGTCGAGCAGAACCCAGTCGCGGCTACGCATCAGCGTGCCCTGACCGAGGCACGGCAGCGCGTCCAGCGCGGCGGGCGCTTCGGGCTCGCCCACGCGCGCAATCAGCGCCGGACTGCCCACCAGCACGCGCGGCGATGCGGCCAGGTGTCGCGCCACCACATCGCGCGAGGGCAACGGCCCGGTGGCCGCGCGGATGGCCACGTCGATGCGCTGCTCGATCAGGTCGACATGGGTGTTGGACACGTCCAGCTCAATGCGCAGTTTGGGATTGGCTTGCGCGAACGCGGCCAGCCAGCCCGACACCAGCGTCTCGGCCAGCAGCGGTGAGGTGCCCACGCGCAGCACGCCCGCAGGCTCGCTGCGCGCCGCGCCGGCCAGCGCTTCGATGGCGGCGGAGGCATCGGCCATCTCGCGTGCATGCCGGTACACGGCCTCGCCCACCGGCGTGACCGACACGCGGTGGCTGGAGCGCTGCAGCAGGCGCGTGCCGAGCTGCGTCTCCAGCGCCGCGATGCGCCGGCTCAGGCGCGACTTGGGAATGCCGGTGGCGCGCTCGGCGGCGGAGAAGCCGCCGGCCTCCACCACGCGCGTAAAGAGGTACAGATCGTCGAAGCGTTGCATGCGGAAAGCGGGCCATCAGAAACCGGTACGGATTGAAGCACACGTGCCCGTGCACGGCCCACTGCACCGGCGTGCAGTGGGCGCCGGGGGCGTGTCTGGCTATACTGAGTCGATTGTTGCTTGCTATTACTTATGTCGATCCAACACGCCCTGCTTACTTCCCTGCTTGAAAAACCGTCGTCCGGCTACGAACTCGCCCGCCGCTTCGACAAATCGATGGGTTATTTCTGGAGTGCTACCCACCAGCAGATCTACCGCGAACTCGGCCGCATGGCCGAAGTCGGCTGGGTCAGCGTGGAAGAAGAGGAAGATGGCCGCAAGAAGACCTACACCGTGCTGCCGTCGGGCCGTGAAGAACTGATCCGCTGGGCGCTCGAGCCGACCGTGTCGTCGGACAACCGCGAGGAGCTGCTCGTCAAGCTGCGCGCCGAAGCGGTGATCGGCCCGATCGGCCTGGCCGACGAGATGCAGCGCCTGATCGAGCAGCACCGCGCGCGCCTGTCCACGTACCGCGAGATCGAACAGCGCGATTTCTCCGGCACCGGGCTGACGCGCGCGCAGCGCCTGCAGCATACCGTGCTCAGGCGCGGCATCGTCTACGAAGAAGGCTGGCTCGTGTGGGCGGGCGAAGTGCTGCCGCTGCTGGAGCTGTCCCCCGTTCCGGCCTGAGCGTTCAGGCCGTCGTCGTCGAAGCGCCGGTCGGCGCGCGCAGCGCCTCGATATGGCCGAGGCGGCGGCGCGCCATCTCGAACTCCTTCGCGAAGCGCCTGACCAGCTCCGCCGCCGGCACCACGCGCTTGACCGCGCCCACGCCCTGGCCGGCGCCCCAGATGTCCTTCCAGGCCTTGGCGCCGTCGCCCGAGCCGAAGTTCATCTTGCTCGGGTCCGACTCCGGCAGCGCGTCCGGGTCCAGGCCGGACGCCACGATGCTCTTGCGCAGGTAGTTGCCGTGCACGCCGGTGAACAGGTTGGTGTAGATGATGTCGCTGGCGGTGCTCTCCACGATGGCCTGCTTGTAGGCTTCGATCGCATTCGCCTCTTCGGTGGCGATGAAGGCCGAGCCCACGTACGCCAGGTCCGCCCCGGCCGCCAGCGCCGCCAGGATGGCATTGCCGTTGGCGATGGCGCCCGACAGCAGCAGCGGGCCGTCGAACCACTCCCGAATCTCGTGAATCAGCGCGAACGGCGAGGTCGTGCCCGCATGGCCGCCCGCACCGGCCGCCACCGCGATCAGCCCGTCCGCGCCCTTGTCGATCGCCTTCTTGGCGAAGGTGTTGTTGATCACGTCATGCAGCACGATGCCGCCATAGCTGTGCACCGCATGGTTGACCTCCTCGCGCGCGCCCAGCGAGGTGATGACGATGGGCACCTTGTATTTCACGCACAGCGCCAGGTCGTGCTCGAGCCGGTCGTTGGACTTGTGCACGATCTGGTTGACGGCGAACGGCGCCGAGGGCTTGTCCGGATGCTGCGCATCGTATTCGGCCAGCGCCGTGGTGATGCGCTGCAGCCAGGTCTCCAGCAGCTCGGCCGGGCGCGCGTTCAGCGCCGGGAACGAGCCGACCACGCCGGCCTTGCACTGGGCGATCACGAGATCCGGATTGGAGATGATGAACAGCGGCGAGCCCACCACGGGCACGGACAGGCGGTTCTGCAGGATCGGCGGCAAGGACATGGCACAAGTCTCCGTTGAGATCGATGGAATCGGGGCGGCGGGGCGGGCGCTCAGGCACCGGTCTTGAGCCGGCCGACCTGGTCGCCCAGCTTCGCGCCCATCGCGGCGCCGAGTGCTTGCAGGCCGCTGGCCGGGCGGACCATCACTTCGAATTCGATGATCTTGCCGTCGGCATCGAAGCGGATCAGGTCGACGCCCTTGAGCGACTTGCCGGCAACGGCGGCGCTGAATTCGAGCACCACGCTCGCCCCGTCGTCGGTGGCGAAGCCGCGGTGGTAGCGGAACGCCTCGAAGACGGTGGCGACGGTGCGCAGCAGCAGCGCCGCGGTGTTGCGGCCGGGGTAGGGCGTGTGCGCCACCGGCGAGCGGAAGACGACGTCCTCGGCGAACAGCGTGTCGAGCGCGCCCATGTTGCCGCTCGCCAGCATGACGTGCCATGCCTCGAGGGTGGCCTGGGCGGGTGCCGCCAAGGCTGCGGGAATCGACTGGGTCACGGCGTCTCCTTGGACAAAGGGCTGCGATGCGTCTCGGTCTGTGCAGGGCAACATAGCACGCACCCACCCACTATGCAACTTGTTGCATAGTGGGTGGGTTCCAATCGGACGCGGCGCGCGCTCAGCTGCCAGCGTGGTCGGGGTGCTGAGCGCGCACCACGATGACGGTGCGCCGCGACACCTTGACCGTGCGCTCGGCCACGCTGCCCAGCAGAATGCGCGCAAGGCCGCGCTTGCCCTGCGAGCCCACCACGATGGTGTCGGCCTGCCAGCGCACGGCTTCGTGCTCGAGCGCACCGCCGATATCGTCGTCGCGATCGCCGAGCATCAGCACGCCGGTCTCGGCCGCGGTGCCGTCGGCATCGAACCTGTGCTGCAGTTCGGCCAGCGAGGCGGCGGCGGTCCGGTGTTCCTCCTCGCGCAACTGCTCGACGCTGTACAGGCCGACGCCTTCCGGCATGCGCGGCGAGCCGATCGCCCACACCACCCGCACGCGGCCCCCGAAGGCGCGGGCGAGGGCGGCGGCTTCATCCACGGCCAGGCGGGCCTCGTGGCTGCCGTCGAAGGCGGCGAGGATGCGTTGGTGCATGAGGCGCTCCGGCGTAAGGGATGACGTCACTGTAGCAGGCCGTATCCGCGCCGCCGCGCGGGGTGGGGCCACGGTTTGCGTGCCGTCAACCCGGCGCGATGGCGTGGGCGGGATGCGCCATCAGCCGGTCCGGCAGCCCCTGCGCCGCCACCCCGCACGAAGGCCTGCACCTTTCCGACACGCCTGAGATCCGGCAACTTGCCGATCGCCGGAGCCAGCGCGTCCCAATTCCCCCTTCGCATGGCCAGCTCACGCCCGCTGATTGCGCCGACGTGAGGCATGTCCTCAAGGGGATGAAACGCCACTGGCGTCAGCGAGTGCACGCGACCCAGGGCCAATTCCGCATTCGTGCGCGGGGGGGTGCCGATGGGGTGGGCTTTCATTGCGAGCCTCGCAGATGGCGAACCTCAACGATCACTTTGGTACTTGCCAATTCATCAAGCACCACGTCGATTCCGGTCGCATTGCCCTGATCAAGATTGGCATCCCATTCGTCCAGCAGGATGTATTTGACGTCCTCGATTGAGACGACCTCCCGCAGTGACGAGATCATTTGCTGCCCTGTCGAGCGCGTTTCATCGACACCTTCCCATGCCAGGTTGGCCTGGTTCGTGGGCATGAGAAAGCACCTGTCGCCAAACTGTTCTTTCAGCGCCAGCAGGGCGCTGGACTTTCCGCTGCCGTTCGGTCCGGTGATCCTGAAGCGCCCATGTTCGACGTTGGAAACGTAATCAATGACCTGTGAGCGGCCTTGCACCTTGGCGCCATTGATATGGATCGCGCCGACGTGGTCCGCGCTGATCGATGCGCCATCGAGGGGTGCGGACATGGGAGCAAACAGGACCTCGAGCTTCGCCCGCATCGCGGAGAAGTCCAATGCCTTGTAAACCAGCGCACTCAGCGAGTTCAGTATGAGAAAGATACGGGTGAGGTTGACCACCACGGCGGCCACAACTGGCGCAGACGCGTGCCCGTCGCGGAAGATCATGACAATCAAGAAGATCGTCGGCAGCAGTGATGCACCGGCGAGAAGCATGTTTCCCAGTTGCTTTCGTCTTTGCAACGCCATGGCGGCATTGTAGAAATGAAGACCGGCCTCCTCCTTTCTACGCCGCCAGATGGTCTCGTTATAGCGGTTTCCGAGCGCGACGTTATCCCATGCTCGATTGAGCGAATCCGTGTAAGCCAGATAGCGGATCTCGTAATCCGATGAGGATGCAGCGATTGTCTTCCTCAGGATGAATATGAATCCAACGCAAAGCATGAAACTGGTGAGATAGCCCAGTGCCAGTTTGGATGGCAACAAGAAAACGATGACGGCCATGCTCAGTGCGCTGTTCAGTGTGAAGCTGAACAGATCATGTATGAACGTGATGTACTCTCTTAATACCGGTAGCGAGTTCCTCGCGAGGGTTGCGGTGACGCGTTCGCGCTGCGAAACGTTGCGATATTGAGCGACCTTTCCGCTGATGTGCTCGGAGAGCCGGCCGACAAATGCATGGTGCGCATCATTGATCCACCGCTGAAGGAAGATGAATGAGGTGCAGCCGGGAAGGTAAGGCAGCGTCATGGCTGCCAGATAGAGGTATAGAAAGGGAAGGTAGTCCCCGCCGAGCTGAAATCGTTCGATCACCTGCGTCAAGAACACGGTTGAAGCCGCCACCAAGCTCTGGTGAATGACGATCAGGGCGATGGAGATCCAGGCAGCGCGGTGTCCGTAGATCACGGCCGGTCTGCTGGCGGTCGACCACTTCATGTGTCGCCTGCGATTGCCCTGCGATTCTGATACCGGGGATGCCGGCCACTCTGCGTTTTGCATGTCAAGCCGTCGCCGCGACGGATGTGCTTACCGGCTGATCGCCGAAAATATTGCGATGGGTGTGATGACCTGCCATTTTGTACAGCGACGCTTTGCGTTCTCCAATCGGCGAGTGAATGATCAAAGTAGAAAGGCTGATGTCGAAAGTCAAATGTCGAATAATAAAATCAAAAGATTTATGATTTTTCTATTAAAAATCAAATTTTTTCAAATGGAATAATTTTATAAACATAAGACATTGAATTGATTGGGAGCGTCGTCACCGCTCCAGCGCCTGCTTTTCATGTCCCCGCCTCCGTAGCCCGCTCGATTCCTTGCAGCCGGCTCAGCTGACCGTCGCCTTGAACCATTCGGGCGGGTTGCGGGGACTGAGGGCCGACGCGGTCGCATCGTCCGCCGGCGGGCTGCAAGCCCACACCGGATCGCGCGAGACGTGCGCCTTGTCGCGCATCCGGGGCGGGCGCTTGACCCTGGAGTTCCTTCAGGGTTTTGAATGGAGGCAGACAACCCATCCTGCCTCTCGATCTCGATGACCTCTCACGATCACGCCCATGCCAAGCCCGCGCAGACCGGCTGCAGCGGTTGCTGCGGCCACGACCAGCCGGCCGCGCGGGACACCGCTGTCCGCCCCGCGCCTGCGCCTGCGCCGCATCCCGGCCACGACCACGCGCACGATCCCCACGCGGCGGCTGCTCCGGCCGCTCCGTCCGACGCTGCCGTGCGGGCCCGTGCCTCGGGCCGCACCCGCCTGCGCATCGCGCAGATGGACTGCCCGACCGAGGAACGGATGATCCGCGCCCGCCTCGGCAACGCCGAAGGCGTGGTCGCGCTCGATTTCAACTTGCTGGAGCGGCATCTCACCATCCACCACACCGTCGACGACGTCGCGCCGTTCCTGGAAGCGCTGCGCGCCATCGGCATGGACGGCGAGGTGCTGGAGGCGCACGATCGCGCGGCGGCCGGGCCCGCGGCCGCAGGCGTGTCGCGCCGCGCCTGGTTGCTGGGGCTCGGCGGCGTGGCGGCGTTCGGCGCGGAGGCCATCGCCTGGTCGCTGGGCGATCATGCCTGGCCCGTGCTGGGGCTGGCGCTCGCCTCGATCGCGCTGGCGGGCGGCCAGACGCTGCGCAAGGGCTGGATCGCCCTGCGCGCGTTCGCGTTCAACATCCATTTCCTGATGGCCGTGGCCGTGATCGGCGCGCTGCTGATCGGCAAATGGGCCGAGGCCGCGATGGTGATCTTCCTGTTCGCCGTGGCCGAGGCCATCGAGGCGCGCGCGCTGGTCCGGGCGCGCGATGCCGTCCGCGCTCTGACGGCCATCGCGCCCGACACGGCGGAGGTGGCCGATGGGGCCGGCGGCTGGCGGGCGGCGGCGGTCGAGTCGGTCGCCATGGGCACGCGCCTGCGCGTGCGCACCGGCAGCCGCGTCCCGGTGGACGCGCGCATCGTCGCCGGCCGCGCCGCGCTGGACGAATCGCCCGTCACCGGCGAGAGCCTGCCGGTGGAAAAGGCCATCGGCGATGCCATCCTCGCCGGCACCATCGTCACCGATGGCGTGATCGAGGCCGAGGCCACGGCGGTCGCCGCCGACAGCACGCTCGCCCGCATCGCCGCGGCCATCCAGGAAGCGCAGGCGCAGCGCGCGCCGACCCAGCGCTTCGTCGACAAGTTCGCCGCCATCTACACGCCCGCGATGATGCTGCTCGCGCTGGCTGTGGCCGTGATCGGCCCGCAGGTGACGGCCGACGGCTGGTTCGCGTGGACCTATCGCGCGCTCGTGCTGCTGGTGATCGCCTGCCCGTGCGCGCTGGTGATCTCCACCCCGGTCACCGTGGTCAGCGGGCTGGCGGCGGCCGCGCGGCGCGGCATCGTCGTCAAGGGCGGCGTCTACCTGGAAAGCGGCCGGCGCCTGCGCGTGCTGGCGCTCGACAAGACCGGCACCCTGACCGCCGGCCGCCCGGTGCTGGATACGGTGGCGCTGCCCGACGGCACGCACCGCGCGGTGGCGGCACTGAATGCCGCGACCGATGCCGTCCAGCTGCGGGCGCTGGGCGTGGCCGCAACGCTGGATGCCCATACCACGCACCCGATTGCCGTGGCGATCGTGCAGGCCGCCGCCGCGCACGGGGCGGCGCAGGCGCGTGGCGTCGATGACCTGTCCGTGCTGCCCGGCCGCGGCGTCGCGGGCACGCTCGACGGCGTGCGTTGGCATCTGGGCAACGCCGCGCTCGTCGCTGAACGCGGCTTCGATACAGCGGCCTGGCGTCAGGCCGCTGAGCGGCTGCAGGCCGAGGGCATGTCGGCGGTCACGCTGTGCGATGCGAGCGGCACGGTGGCGCTCTTCGGCGTGCGTGACCGCGAGCGCGCGGAGAGCGCCGAGGCCATCGCCGGCCTGCGTGCCCTGCACGTGCAGCCGGTCATGCTGACCGGCGACGACCGCCGCGCCGCGCAGGCCATTGCCCGGGCAGTCGGCATCGATGCTGTGCATGCCGAGCAGCTGCCGGCCGACAAGCAGCGCGTGGTCGGCGAGCTGGCCGCGCAATACGGTTTCGTCGGCATGGTCGGCGACGGCATCAACGACGCGCCGGCCCTGGCCCGCGCCGACATCGGCTTCGCGATGGGCGCGGCCGGCACGGCCACCGCCCTCGAGGCCGCCGACGTCGCCATCATGGACGACGATCCGCGCAAGCTGGCCACCTTTATCCGCATCAGCCGGCGCACCGTGGCCGTGCTGCGCCAGAACATCGCGCTCGCGCTGGGCATCAAGGCCGTCTTCCTCGCCCTGGCCGTGGCAGGCGAGGCAACGCTGTGGATGGCGATCTTCGCCGATGTGGGCGCGAGCCTGCTGGTGGTGTTCAACGGGCTGCGGGTGATGCGCGCGCGTGCTTGAGCCCGCGCGCATCGGCTGCGTTCAGCGCAGGCCGCGTATGGCGGCGTCCTTCGGGTAGGTGATGACGTAGTCGGCCGTGAAGCGGGCGCTTTCGTTGGGCTGCAGGGTCTGCTCCCACGCAATCACGCCGGGTTTGCGCTGCCAGGCGTGCTGTGTCGGCTCGGGGACGAAGGCGCTCTGCACCTTGATGTCGTCCGATTCGCTGACCGGCGTGGCTTCCAGAATCTCCACGGCGATGGGCTCGCGGTGCCGGTTGCGCACGGTGTACGCGGCCGCTATCTGCTGTGCCTTGCGGCTGTCCAGCAGACCCGCGCTGCGTTGCAGGGTCTTGGCCGGTTCGGTCGTTACGCTCACCAGCTCGTCCTGGCCGAACGGCAGGGTCAGGCGGTCTTCCTCCGATGGATTCCATTGCGTGGCACCGACAACAGCGCCATCGCGGCGCAGCTGCATGGCCCCGGCCGGCCAGATGCCCTCGGGGCGATCGACCACGGCGACAAGGTAGGCGGTGCTGTCCAGGCGCGGCGTGCTGCGTGCCATGAAGGTGGCGGGCAGGGTCTGGCTATTCAGCAGGTAGGTAATCTTCTGCGCGTCGGATGGCAGGTCGACGGTGCCGGGCACTTCGAACTCGGTCGCGAACGTGCCCTGCGTCATGCT
This sequence comes from Ralstonia pseudosolanacearum, assembly GCF_024925465.1. NCBI lineage: Bacteria > Pseudomonadati > Pseudomonadota > Betaproteobacteria > Burkholderiales > Burkholderiaceae > Ralstonia > Ralstonia pseudosolanacearum. Next base: position 1,364,109 of record NZ_CP103851.1, read on the forward strand.
GATGGGAAACAGTGGCGTTTCGCCGGAGTCGCGCAGACCGTAACGCACGGCCGGCGCGGCCAGAGCCGGCGCGTGGCGCTGAGCCAGCGGGGGCGGCATGATGTCCAGCGTCCAGGCGGACGGCTCCGATCCGCGCGGCAGGCTGCGCGGCTGTCCTGTCGACAGCCGCAGCCGTACGCCGCGCCAGTCCTCGCCGGTGGCCTGTGCCACCGTGGCTTGCCGGTCGATCACGATGTTGCGGCGCACCGAGTCGAGGCTGGCCTGATACGCCGGGCGCCAGCCCGCTCGCGCCGTCTGGTAGCTGACACGAAGCTCGCCGCCGCGCGGTGCGGCCACGGCGATGCTGAGGGTGTAGACGGTTTTGCGGGTGTCGGTGCCGTGAGCTTGATAGAGGGCGGTGAGCTGCGCTTTCAGCGCCTGTTCCCGCTGCTTGAGCTGTTCGCCTCGTGCATACACCTCCTGCGCGCTGTGCGCCAGCGCATCGGTCGCACGGCCCAGTGTCGAGAAGTCCGTGCCCGGCGCGCGGCCATCCCCGCCCGAGCGTTCGCTGACTGCTTTCAGGTAGCCGGCGGACAGCGCATTGGCCTTGATCTGTGCGCTTACGGAGGCGTACTGGTCTTCCACGGCCCGGATGCGCGCATCCAGCGCCGTTTTCGCGCAGTCGCTGCCCTCGCTCGGCACGCTCTCGGTCCGGATATCACCCACGCGGACAGCGGCATCGCCCTCCACGCGCAGGCTTTGCGGATCGAATGTCGGCGGCAGGCAGGTCAGCTCCACGCTGCGCGCACCCGGTGCCACCGTGGCGGTACGCACGACGGTGGCGCTGTCCGGGTACAGCGTGACCTCGGTGATGCGCGACGGCGTGGCCGCATGCGCTGCCGCGACCGTTGCCGAAATGGCCGCGCCCATGAACGCGCGCGCCATGCATTGACGATGCCGGAACCCCGCCCGTGTCTTCATCCGCCCCACCTGTGGTCGTTGTCGTGAAATGCGGCGAGTATGGCACGCCAACCTCGGCGCGCCGGAGCGGGAAAAAGTGGGGTGTTGTCAGCGATGCACGCCGCGGATATGCCGATGCGCGTGCTCCGCATCGGCATGGTCGGCATGATGATCGGCGCCCCTGGCCGGCAGCGCCTCTTCGTGCAGCGACTGCAGCACGCCGCACTCCGCCACCGAAGCCGCCGTGGTGCACCGCTGCCCGATCGCCTCGATCTGGCGCTTGAGCTCGGTCAGTTCGGCGATGCGGGCTTCGACATGGCGCAGGTGCTCGTCGAGCAGGCGGTTGATCTCCTGGCACGACGCCTGGGGATTGGTCTGCAGTTCCGTCAGCCGACGGATTTCAGCGTGCGCCATGTCGAGCGACCGGCACTTGGCGATGAAGGCCAGCTGCTCGGCATGCTCGGGCGTGTAGACGCGGTAGTTGTTGGTGGCGCGCGCCGGCGGGGGCAGCAGGCCCTGCGCTTCGTAGAAGCGGATGGTTTCGATGCTGACGCCGGTGCGCTGTGCGAGTTCGCCGATTTTCATGATGAGGCGTGGCTTGGCGGGACGACCCTCAAGCATACGCCTCGCGCCTTACAGGGCGGCGAGCAGCTCCTTCTGCTGCGCCGCGGAGAGCGGGGCGGCGCCGGCCACTTCGAGGCAGGCCTTCTTGCACTGCTCGCAGGCTTCGGCGCACTTGCGGCAATGGCCTTCAGCGTGATGGGCGCATTCCTCCATGGTCTGCTGGCAGATCTCGGCGCAGTCTTCCAGCAGCAGTTCGGCGAATTCGCTGTTGCGCTCCAGGAAGTCGCGTGCGAGCGCGCAGAACTTGGCGCAGTCGGTACACAGGCTGACACAGCGGCCCATGGCTTCGGCATGCCCGTTCTTGCCGCATTCCGTCGCGCAATACGCGCAGGCGGTTTCGCAGGCGTGGAGCGCTTGGATCACACTGGCAAAACGCTTGGCATTCTCCTTCGCGGTCGGACGATGAATCATCTCGGTTCTCCTGGCAGTGGAGTCACACGCATGCGCGCGACGAAACGGATGCGCACCCGGGCGACGCCCGGGCGGCATGCTTTCAATGTAGCAACTCACCGTCGACTGCGGGGATAAACCTGAGTGATCAGGCAAGCTCCACGGAAGGCGCCGTGCCGTGCCGCAGCAGGCTTTGACCCGGCTGCGCCTGCGCGTGGCGCGCCGCCAGCCGGTTCACGCCGCCCACCACGGCGCGGATCGACGCGGTCGTCAGGTTCGCGTCGATGCCCACGCCGAACACGCTGCCGGCCACGCCCGGCGCGGCCAGTTCCGCGAAGGCGATGGCATCGGCGTTCGCGCCCTGGCCCAGCGCGCGCTCTTCGTAGTGGTGGATCGACACCGGCGTCGCCAGCACCGCGCCCAGCGCCTGCACCAGCGCATCCAGCGGCCCGTTGCCCACGCCTTCGCAGACGTGCTCGCGGTCGGCGATGTTGACGACCAGGCGGATGTGCTGGCTGCCGTCGTCACGCTCGGTGAGCCTGTGCGACACGTAGCCGATCGGCCCGTCGGTCCGCAGATAGGTCTCCTGGAACAGTGCCCAGATGTCGGCGGCGGTGGCTTCGCGGCCGCTGGCGTCGGTCAGCTGCTGCACGGTGCTGCTGAACTCCACCTGCAGCCGGCGCGGCATCGCGATGCCATAGCCGCTTTCCAGCAGATAGGCGATGCCACCCTTGCCCGACTGGCTGTTGACGCGAATGATCGAATCGTAGGTGCGGCCCACGTCGGCCGGGTCGATCGGCAGATAGGGCATCTCCCAGATGGCATCCGGCTTCTGCACCGCAAAGCCTTTCTTGATGGCGTCCTGGTGCGAGCCCGAGAACGCGGTGAAGACCAGGTCGCCCACGTACGGATGGCGCGGATGCACCGGCAGCTGCGTGCAGTCTTCGCAGGTGCGCGCCACGTCGTTGACGTGCGAGAAGTCCAGCCCCGGATCGATGCCCTGCGAGTACAGGTTGAGCGCCAGCGTGACCAGGTCCACGTTGCCGGTGCGCTCGCCGTTGCCGAACAGGCAGCCTTCCACGCGGTCGGCGCCGGCCATCACCGCCAGCTCGGCCGCCGCGACCGCCGTGCCGCGGTCGTTGTGCGGGTGCACGGAGAGGAGGATCGAATCGCGCCGCGCCAGGTGGCGGTGCATCCATTCGATCTGGTCGGCGTAGACGTTGGGCGTGGCCATCTCCACCGTGGCCGGCAGGTTGAAGATGATCTTGTGCGCGGGCGTCGGGTCCCACGCCTCGGTGACGGCGTTGCAGACCTCCAGCGCAAACTCCAGCTCGGTGCCGCTGAAGACCTCCGGGCTGTATTGATACGTCCACTGCGTCTCGGGCATCGACTCGGCGATCTCGCGGATCAGCTTCGCGCTCTCCACGGCGATGCGCTTGACGCCTTCGCGGTCGGTGTTGAACACCGTGCGGCGGAACACCGGCGAGGTTGCGTTGTAGACGTGGATGATCGCGCGCCGGGCGCCGCGCAGCGATTCCATGGTGCGGCGGATCAGGTCCTCGCGCGCCTGCGTCAGCACCTCGATGGTCACGTCCTCGGGGATGTGTCCGCCTTCGATCAGCTCGCGCACGAAGTCGTAGTCGGTCTGGGAGGCGGCGGGGAAGGCGGCTTCGATTTCCTTGAAGCCGATCTGCACGAGCATCTTGAACATGCGCATCTTGCGCTCGGCGTTCATCGGCTCGAACAGGGCCTGGTTGCCGTCGCGCAGGTCCGTGCTCATCCAGATCGGCGCACGGGTGATGGTCTTGGACGGCCAGGTGCGATCGGGCAGGGCGATCGGCGGGAACGGGCGGTACTTGGTGGCGGGGTGCTTCAACATGGCGAGTGTGTCCTGTGAGATCGGAATCGGTTGCATACAGCGGGGACGCTTGCGTGCGCGGCGTCCGGCGTGGCCGGGAGCGGGCTGCGGGGGTGGCCAGACAGCCACGGGCGCGTGGTCTGGCAACCGGTCGGTAGTCGTAGCGACAGCGGGGTCGGGATCGGGGCGGACATGGTGGGCTCCAGAACGGCGCGCGGACTGCGCCACGCAAGGCCCATCGCGGCGACGGGCCGATCAAACACCGGAACGAAGGGGAAATGGAGATCTACGCGCTTACACGCGTAGTAGCGCTAGGGCGGCGGATAGCAGACCGTGCCCGCACACGGACGTGCGGGCGAGGTGGTGAAGGAGGGCGGTCTGCCGGGAAGCCATCCGACGATAGTGCCGGGGGCCGTGATGGGTTGTCAAGCGCCGTGGCTTGTGCTCAGGCGGCGGGGCTGGCCGCGCTCGTGAACTCCGGCGGCTCCGGTTGCGCCAGCGGCTTCAGGTTCCGTCCGCCGTAGAACATCTCGGCGGCGTTCTTGCACAGCCGCCGGTAGAAGTCGTCGGCCTCCGCATTCGTGTATCCGGCCCCGGTAAAACAGCCGCTCGCGATTTCCTGCAGCGTATGCCGGATCCCGCCCGCGTTGTCGTATACGGCATTGAGGCACGCGATGAGGACGATGACCTCGTCCCTGGACAGGCGTTCCTTGCCGCTCATGAGTCGCGCGTGGTTCAGGCATGACGTGGCATTGAGGCTCGTGAACGAATCGCCGAGCCCCGAGCAGTCTTCAAACCCGTTGCCTTTCAGGTTCAGCTTGAAATGCGACAGGGGCGAGTATTGCAGGTCCGCCACGTGCGGGTTGTTGATGCTCTCGATCGTTTCGGGGTCTTTCTTGAGGATGTGTTCCTGGGCCCAGATATCGGCGCGCTGCAGTATCGGCCCGAAGCAGCTGGTGTTCCGCCGGAGCACGCCGTTGTCCAGGTCTTCCTGATAAGGCGGCCGGGTCAGCTCGATCTTGTCAGCTTCCGCTTGGCTCGCCAGGCCGTGTCGATACATGTCGGCCAGCACGACCGATTCGGCATTGCCCCAGTTTTCCTCGTCGGCGTAGGCCTGCCGGTAGACCAGCAGGAGCTGGCCAGCGGCGAACTGGGCTTCGGCGCCCAGCGTGGCGTCGCGCTCGAGCAAGGCCTCCAGGTTCTCCACGCATTGCTTGGGGGTGACGCCGTTCTCTCCCCGCGTGGCCTGGTAGAAATGATCCCAGCCCTTGGCCACGAATGGATGGGTCGCCGAGCGCGAGGTGTAGCCGAAGGAGCCGGTTTCTTCGTTGCGGACCCCGATCAGGGAGTATTTGTTTTTCTGGTCATAAGCCGCGCTCTGGGTCAGGTCGAAATTCCTGGGGAGCCTGGTGGGATTGAATTGTTCCACCGCTTCTTTTTTGACGTAAGAGCCCTTGAGGCACTGAACGTTGTCCGACATCAGGGCATGGGCCGATTTGGAGTCCACCATGCGCGAGAGATAGACCCGCGTGGCGACACGATAATCCGTCATGGTGACGAACTGATTGTCCCCGCATAGCCTGAAGGGATTGACCGATTTGTTATGCGCCTGCTGCTCGGCGAGGGGATGGCTTTGGTAGATCTGGTAGTTCTCCTCCGCCTCCGGTCGGGCCTTGTCGAGCCGTGCGTCGCTGGTGAAACCACATTTGCCGTCATGCAGCGCGGTCGTCGACAGAAAGAAATGGTTGGCCATCGTGTCGTAGGTGTAGGCCGCCGCGCCGGCACCCAGAATATATTTCATGGCGCCGGAGGCGAATTGGGAAAGACCGCTTCCCTGGTTCTCCGAGCCGATTTTCGGCGCCTTGATCAATGGGAAGGGCCGCTGGCGTATTGGCTTGACGAGATCGCGTAGTGGGACTGAATTGTCGCTGATATGTTGTGTGACCGGTCCGATGGCATTGAAGAGGCTTTTTGGGATTTTTGACATATCGATAAAGGATCGCTAGGGAATCTCTGCACAAATCCCTCGCAGATGTGCTTGCAAGAGTGAGCAGTGCAAGCGAGCATGTAGGCCATGAAACAAGCCGACCTTGGACTGAACTTGTCGACCAAACGCACGCGCAAGCGTGAGTTTCTGGAAGAGATGGCCCGTGTGGTGCCATGGGCCGATCTGGTGATGCTGATCGCGCCCTACGCGCCCGAAGGCAAGCGCGGTCGGCCGCCGTTTGCCGTGGAGACGATGCTGCGCATCCACTTTCTGCAACAGTGGTTCGGCCTGTCTGACCCGGCGATGGAAGAGGCGCTGCACGACGTGCCGCTGTACCGCGAGTTTGCGGGGCTGGACAACTGGACCACGCGGCTGCCCGACGAGAGCACGATTCTGCGCTTCCGTCATCTGCTGGAGAAGCACAAGCTGGCGGCCGAGATGCTGGCGCTGGTCAACGAGATGCTGCGCGGCAAGGGGCTGATGCTCAAGGCCGGCACGGTGGTGGATGCCACGCTGATCAGCGCACCGAGCTCGACCAAGAATGCATCGGGCGAACGCGATCCAGAGATGCATCAGAGCAAGAAAGGCAACCAGTGGTACTTCGGCATGAAGGCGCATATCGGTGTGGACGCCGAATCTGGGCTGGTGCACACAGTGCGGGGCACGGCGGGCAACGTGAACGACGTGGTCGAAGCCAACAGCCTGTTGCACGGTGAGGAAACCGATGCCTTTGGCGACGCGGGCTATCAGGGGGCACACAAGCGCCCGGATGCCAGGGCTGGCGTGAGGTGGCATGTGGCAATGAAGCCCGGCAAGCGCCGGGCGTTGAGCAAGGACCGCCCGCTGGACGGGTTGATTGACCAAATCGAGCACGCCAAGGCCAGCATCCGGGCCAAGGTCGAGCATCCGTTCCGGGTGATCAAGAGGCAGTTCGGTTACGCCAAGGTCCGCTACCGGGGGTTGAGGAAGAACACCGCGCAGCTCATGACCTTGTTCGCGCTTTCCAATCTGTGGATGGTGCGCGGCAAGTTGCATGGAGCGACCGCATGAGCGCGCCGGCAGCGCGAATTCATGTCCTTGAGGGACGAATCATGTTTGCCGGCATGTGCGAAAGCATGGCCAAGCCGCGATGAATTGACCCCAACCATGCGCACGCGCTGGCGAGTTCTCCTCCTAGCACGGGCGCGGACGCATTGTTCAGAGCATCCCTAGGCGCTGAGGGAACGGATTATTTTTGTGGATATTTTTTTATGTGAGCGAACAGTATTGGCCGTGAGTCGGGTTTGATGACACGCCGGCGAAAAGTGGTATCCGTTTGCGAATTCGGGGCGTGTGTTGTCGGGGAGGATGCGGTGCCTGGGTGGGAAAGGGCGGCCGTCCGCGCCACGTGAGCGGCCCGGCAAAGCGCAGTGCGCGGCGTTGGGCGCCGTCCGGTTCGCCGGGCAAATGAGAGGCATGACTTGCCCGTATCGCCACGCCAGCCGCACCGTGAGGCGCGCGAGTCTCACGCGCGGGGTTCCGGCGAGGCCGCCCGCTTGGTCGTCTGCAGAATTCAGATGAACCTGCTTTAATACATCCGGTCCGCACCGCCACGCCGCGAAGTTGCGAACGCCATAACGATAACGGTGCGACATCCCACCCGCGCCACAAGGAGACAACCCACCATGGTGACGTTGAATATCAACGGCAAGCCGGTGGAGATCGACGCCGACCCGTCGACCCCGCTGCTCTGGGCATTGCGCGACAACCTTGGCCTGACCGGTACCAAGTTCGGATGCGGCGTTGCATCATGCGGGGCCTGCACCGTCCATCTGAACGGGCAGCCCACGCGCAGCTGCGTGCTGCCGATCTCCGCCGTGGTCGGCGCGCAGATCACCACCTCCGAGCACATCGCCGACGACAAGGTCGGCCGGGCCGTGCTGGCGGCCTGGATCAAGCACGACGTGGCGCAGTGCGGCTACTGCCAGAGCGGCCAGATGATGAGCGCGGTCGGTTTGCTGCGCAGCAAGAAGACGCCGACGGACGCCGATATCGACAGCGCCATGGCCGGCAACCTGTGCCGCTGCGCCACGTACCAGCGCATCCGCGCCGCCATCCACGACGCGGCCAAAGCGCTGGCGTAAGCCCCACCGGAGAACAGACGATGCGAATCCGCACTCTCGAAGCGCTGGCGGGTGGCGGCGCTCACGATCCGGCCGCGCCGGCTGGCGCCGATGCCGGCGTCGCGACGCTCGACCGTCGCAGCTTTCTGAAACTCACCGCGCTGGCCGGCGGCGGCTTCGCGCTCGGCGTGGCGCCGATGCTGGCGGGCGCGCAGGATGCGGCGGCCAAGCCGCCGTCGCCGCCGCAGGCCTTCCTGATCATCGCGCCGGACAATACGGTGACGGTGGCCGTCAACCGGCTCGAGTTCGGCCAGGGCGTGCACACGGCCCTGCCGATGGCGTTGGCCGAAGAGCTCGACGTCGATTGGCGCAACGTCCGCGCGACGCTCGCGCCGGCCGGCGACGCGTACAAAGACCCGCTCTTCGGCATCCAGCTCACCGGCGGCTCGACCGCGCTCAACCATTCGTTCGCGCAATACCGCGAGCTTGGGGCGCGCGCCCGCGCGATGCTGATCGCGGCGGCGGCCGAGCGCTGGAAGGTGGACCCGTCCGCGTGCCGCACGGCCAACGGCGTGGTCACCGCCGGCGGCCACCGCGCGACCTACGGCGAGCTCGGGCAGGCCGCGATGGCGCTGCCGGTGCCCCGGCAGGTCTCGCTCAAGAACCCGTCGCAGTTCCGCATCGTCGGCAAGCCGACGCCGCGGCTGGATGCGCGTGCCAAGCTCGACGCATCGCTCAAGTTCGGCATCGATACGCGCCTGCCCGACATGAAGGTGGCGGTGGTGGCGCGTCCGCCGCGCTTCGGCGGCAAGGTGGCCAAGTACGACGCCGCCGCGGCCAAGGCCGTCAAGGGCGTGGTCGACGTCGTGCCGATCCAGACCGATCGCGGCGGCACGGGCGTGGCGGTCATCGCCGACGGCTATTGGCCCGCCAAGCAGGGCCGCGATGCGCTGCAGGCGACGTGGGAGGACGCGGGTTCGCGCGTGTCCTCCGCCGCGCTGATGAACGAATACAAGACGCTCGCCGACCAGCCCGGCACCGTGGCCAAGGCCGCCGATGTCGGCGCCATCCAGTCGGCCGCCAAGCGCATCCGGGCGGACTACGAGTTCCCCTATCTCGCGCACGCGCCGATGGAGCCGCTCAACTGCACGATCGATCTGCAGAGCGTGGGCGGCAAGGTCAGCGGGGCCAAGGTGTGGGTCGGCTCGCAGTTCCAGACGGTCGATCAGGGCGCGCTTGCCAAGGCGCTCGGGATCGCACCCGAGAAGGTCGAGCTGAACACGATGATGGCGGGCGGCGGCTTCGGCCGGCGCGCGGTCCCGACGTCGGACTACCTGGTGGAGGCGGCCAATGTCGCCAAGGCTTATGCGGCGGCCGGCCACAGCGGTCCGGTCAAGGTGATCTGGAGCCGCGAGGACGACATCCGCGGCGGCTACTACCGCCCGATGCATCTGCACCGCGTCGATATCGGCCTGGATGGCGGCGGCAAGGTGCTGGGCTGGAATCATGTGATCGTCGGGCAATCGATCACGAAGAGCACGCCGTTCGAGCCCTACATGTTCAAGAACGGCGTGGACGCCACCATGACCGAGGGCGTGATCGAGAACGACTACGGCTTCCCGATGCAGGTGTCGGTGCATCACCCCGACGTGGCGGTGCCGGTGCTGTGGTGGCGCTCGGTCGGCCATACCCACACGGCGTTCGTGATGGAGACGCTGGTCGACGAGGTCGCGCACGCCGCCGGGCAAGACCCGGTGGTCTATCGCCTGGCGCGCTTCACCGACAAGGAACACGCGCGTCATCGCCAGGCGCTGCAACTCGCCGTCGACAAGTCCGGCTACGGCAAGCGCAAGCTGCCGAAGGGGCAGGCGTGGGGCGTGGCGGTGCATGCATCGTTCGAGTCGGTGGTGGCTTATGTGGTGGAAGTGTCGGTCGACCAGGGCAAGCCGCGCGTGCACCGCGTCACGGCGGGCGTGCATGCCAACCGCGTGATCAATCCGATGGGCGCGCAGGCGCAGATCCAGGGCGGCTGCGTGTTCGGCCTGGCGATGATCGCGCCGGGCTTTGCCATCGAGATCGAGAACGGCGCCGCCAGGAACAGCAACTTCCCCGATTTCCCGCCCGTGCGCATGCCGGATGCGCCCCCGGTGGACGTGTTCTTCGTGCCCTCCGACGACAACCCGACCGGCCTCGGCGAGCCCGGCGTGCCGCCGATCGCGCCGGCCGTCGCCAACGCCGTGTTCGCGCTGACCGGCAAGCGGCTGCGCAAGCTGCCGTTCGATACGGTGTAGCCGGTTCGACGCGATGCGACCATGGCCGGCATGCAGCGATGCGTGCCGGCCTTTTTCCTGCCGCGGCGCGCTTCTTGCGCCCCGGATCGGCCCTTGCTCCCACGGAGTCCGTCATGGCCCTGAACATCCTGTACACCGCGCATGCCATCGCCACCGGCGGCCGCAACGGCCACACGCAGACCGCCGACGGCCAGGTCTCGCATGACCTGTCGATCCCCAAATCGATGGGCGGCCCCGGCAAGCCCGGCACGACCACACCGGAAGACCTGTTCGCCGCCGGCTATGCCGCCTGCTTCGGCTCGGCCTGCGATTTCGTCGCCAAGAGCGTGCTCAAGCTGAATCCGGGCAGCATCGAGATCCTGTGCGACGTGGGCATCGGCACCCGTGCGGAAGGCGGCTTCGGGCTCAAGGTGGGGCTGACCGCGCGCATCGGTGGCCTGTCCAGTGCCGACGCGCAAGCGCTGGTGGCCAAGGCGCACGAAGTCTGTCCGTACTCCAACGCCACGCGCAACAACGTCGAGGTGACGCTGAAGACCGAGGTCGCCTGATGCGGCGGCCGCCAGTCGTCGGCGTGCTGCTGGCCGCGGGTCGCGGCAGCCGCTTCGATCCGGACGGCACGGTCAACAAGCTGCTGGCCGCGTTGCCCGACGGCACGCAGGTCGCCGTCCAGGCCGCGCGGCATCTGCGCGCGGTGCTGGACGATGTGGTGGCCGTGGTGCCGGCCGCCGGCACGCACGGTGCCGAGATCGAGCGCCTGGCCGCGCTGCTCGCCGAAGCCGGTTGCGAGGTCCTGCGCTGCACGCGCGCGGCGCGCGGCATGGGGGCCAGCCTGGCCGCCGGCGTTGCGGCGCGCCCCCACGCCGGCGGCTGGATCATCGCCCTGGCCGACATGCCATGGCTGGCCCCCCACACCATCGCCCGGGTGGCCCAGGCGCTGGACGCGCACCACTGCGTCGCACCGTTCCACCAGGGCCAGCGCGGGCATCCGATCGGCTTCGGCGCGGACTATTTCGCAGGCCTTGCCGCGCTCGACGGCGATGAGGGCGCGCGCGCGCTCATCGACCCGGCCCGGCTGATCCGACTCGACGTCGAGGATGCCGGCACGCTGCGCGATGTCGATACCCCCGCTGACGTCTGCGGCGCTGGATGACTTCCGGATAGCGTTCCGCGGTCGTTCGCCGATCGAGCGGGGCAGGATTCGGTGCAACGCATCCTCGCGGCCATTGCAGGGGATCAATCTGTACTATGAAAAATCAAAATACACGTTGAGACAAAAGAAACGCCAGGACAGGCCTGGCGAGGTGCGCTAGAAATGGGTTTCGATTTCCAGCTCGGGTAGCAGCAGTGACGGGTCTTCGTCTTCGACGTGGGTCTTGATCTTGCGAGCGACGTTCAGATGTTGACGCAGGAAGGCGGCCGCTTCTTCCCGTTGCCCGTGCTCGAGCAGATCGAGAAGCTTCAGGTGTTCTTCGCACTGTTGGATGAGGCGCTGGCGGTCCGTGTTGGCCTTGTACTCAATCAGGCGGCGTTGCTGGTTCTGTCGGACCAATGCGTCGATAAAGTTGGGATTGCGCGAGCAGCGAATGATCATTTCGTGGAACTGCGATCCGATCTCAAACAGTTCCGCGCGGGTCAGGGTAAAGATCTCGCCCGCGAGCATGGCTTCTTGCTTGGCGCGCGCCTTGGCCAACGCCGGCTTGTCGAGGCGGAACGTCGGCTCCAGGATCGCCGCCGGCTCGATCGCCATCCGGAAACGGTAGCTGGCATTGTGGGCGTCTGCGTTCGAGAGAAAGGGCGTGACGCGCCAACCCCGGCCGGTTTTCCGCTCCAGCAAACCTTCCCGGAACATGCGCGCCAGCACCTGCTTGAGCAAGCCACGGCCCGCCCCATAGCGCATCAGCAGCGCGCGCTCGCTGAACTCCGAGCCCACCGTGCCGACCAGGAGATCTTCGGCCAGTTGCAGATACAACTCGTCGACGTTCGACGACGGTTCCGCCTCGTTGCCCACAAGCTCGGCGGGGGCCTGCAGGAGAAAGTAACCGCGGCCGGGCTCATTGGTCAGAATGCCTTGCTTGGCCAGCAGCTCGAATGCACGGCGAACCGGCGTGCGGGACACCTCGAGCGCTTCGCAAAAGATGCGCTCCGGCAGATGCGAGCCGACTTCAATCTTTCGGTCCTTCAGCACTTGGACGAGGCGGCTCGCGATCAGAGGGGCGAGGGGCTCGTTAGCTTTGGTGTTCATGCTGAGCAATCAGGAAAAGTTCTAGGGCGGTGGTCTCGGTCTGATACGACGCGCCATGCATGGTCCAGAGAATAGCCCGGAATCCTAGGCGTTGCCGGCACAAGAGGACATTCTTGGGGCAGCAAACCGCGCCGTAGGTCGTGTCGGAAACCCAAAAATATGACTCAAGCACACCTTTCCGCGTGTTTTACATTGGTACTATGCATACATAAAGTACTACGACACAATTTGTATCATGGCGCCGCAGAAAGCCATTGTAAGGCGGGGCAAGGGAAGGCCTCTGCTCGAACACACCGCAATGCAGGAGGAGACATTCATGCAGAAGATGTTTGCATTTGGAGCCGGCGCCATGTGTCTGTTGGCCGGCGCCGCGCACGCGGAGACGTCATCCGTGCAGCTGTACGGCGTCATCGATACGACGATTCGGTATTCCACCAACAACACTGGTGACAAGAACCTGGTCGAATTGACTGACGGCTACTTCAATGGCTCGCGCTGGGGGCTGCGCGGGAATGAGGATCTGGGCGGCGGGCTGGGGGCAATCTTCAACCTGGAAAGCGGCTTCGATCCGAGCACTGGCGCCGCAGCCGAGGCGACGAGTGCCACCAACTACGGTCAACAGAGCTCGAACGGTCAAGGTCGCCTGTTTGGTCGGCAAGCCTGGGTCGGGTTGAACGACAGCACCCTCGGTCGCTTCACGTTCGGCCGCCAGTTCACAACGGCATACGATGCTTCTGGCCGCTTTCAACCCAACGGGCATCCGAACCTTGACCCGGTCACCATCGTGAATGGCTACACGGGGCCGCGGCAAGACAACATGGCCAAGTATTTCGGCCAGTGGGGTGCATTTTCTGTCGGCGCGCACTATACCTTCGGCGAAGTGGCTGGCCAAACCAAACGCAATTCGAGCTACGGGTTGTCGTTTGGCTACACGCAAGGCCCCACTGATGTGGGCGCCTTCTGGCAGCAAGCCAATGCGCTCACGACGCCCGAAGCCCGCAAGGTTTGGGGGCTCGGCGGCGGTTATCAACTTGGCATCGTCAAGATGACCTTCGGCTATGTCAACAACCGATTTGGTGTCAGCGCGCAGCGTAACGACGTATTCACGGGCGGGTTCGCTGTCCAGGCGACATCGGCGCTGACGTTGTCTGTCGCCTCGCACTACGACCACCAGAAGAACCCGGGTGGCAGCCGTTTCATGGTGACGGGCATTGTTGACTACACCTTGTCCAAGCGAACCGATGTCTACGCCGAAGTCGATTTCAACCGTATCAGCGGTGGATATACCGTGCCGGCCTTCATGGGCGTGACTGGCAGCAAGGTGGGTGCCGGCATCGGCTTGCGTCACAAGTTCTGATCGAACCGATCGACACCGGGTGTCTTGACCACCGGTTGGGGCGCTCCTTGAGGCCGGGCTCTTGCCGGGAGCTCCGGTCTTTTTTCCTCTGCCGTCACGGGCGCGATTGCAGACGCAGTTGCAAACGCCTCATAAGACTGTCTCTGACGGCCCGTGCATTTCGATGATGCCGGACCCGATCAACGCTTGATCCGGAAACTGCATGCTCCAGCATGGCTCCAGCATGCCATCCGGTTGGATTTCTAGTACCAGAAGCGACGCCGGCGAGTAGGTGAGGGCGGCCGCCTGGGTTCTGTGCGCGGCAATCTGGTTGCCGACGACAAGGTATCTGCCGTTGTCGCTCACCGAGAGTGTGCGTGGCTCGATGCCACCGGCATCAAGCCGCTGGGCTTCGACCAGGCTTCCGCCGGTCGCCTCAATTTCGTAGACGACAATCTCATTCACCCCGCATTCGAGCGTTCGAATGCCGCCAACACACTGAATGGCATCGGCGCGATTCACGACGAAGAGCCAGCGTCCAGATGGATGCACGCGCACTGTGCCGACGCGTTGGCGCCGCGCCGGAGCCGTACGGAGTGTTGTCCAGATATGCGCAGCGTGCGCGGAGGGGATCCCCTTGTCCATCCCATGAAGCGCCACGGCGTTTCCCCGCTCCAGCGCTACGTAGAGCCAGGGATGTGTTGGGTGTTCGGCGACATCTCTGGGGCCAAGGCCTGGGCCGTAGCGCGTCTGGGCGACCGGCTTGAGCCGGCCGTTTTCCACGATGAACGTATCCAATGTGCCGGGGTCTTCGACGCAACCTTCGCGCTCGTCATTGCCTCGTGCACAGACGATGACCGAACTGCCTTGTGTCGAGAAATGCGTGGAATGAGGAAACACGCCGACACCCGGCGGCGAGACCGTATCAAGGAGCCGGCCGATGCCGCCGCGGTGATCCAACGCATAGAGTTGGATCCTTGCTGGCTGCGCGAACGTAATGACCAGGTAGCGTCCGGCCGGCTCCACAGCCACATGAATGGGGCGATGAGGCAGCGGTATTGCGTCTTGCACCACCTCCAAACTGCCCGATGTGTCAGCGCGGATTAGCGTAACGCAATGCGTGTCGCCAACCTGCCCGCCTGGCCCGCCATTGCTGCACCCTGCATACAACAGCGGTCGTTCGGGGTGAGCGGCTGCATATTGGATGGGTAGCTGTAGCGACTTGCATTTGAAAACGGCCGTGCTTGCAATCGACGTCGTTTCCTGCTCGAAATAACTGCAACTGATGGCACGCGCGTGCTCGGATTATCTGCAACTGTGTTTGCATTCAGCCGGGCCTGCTTGCATTCCATAGCCGCGTACTCACATTATCTGCAACTGACGAAATTCAGATCGACAGCCCCGCCGTGAGCATCTTGTCTCGCAACGTCGCGGTCCGCACCGGGACAACCGCCTAGCGCGACGGCAGGTAACGGCTGAGGTCTGACAGCGTGCCCATGATGCCCAAGCCCACTGCGCAATACGCCTCGCCGGCGTGCAGCCGCTTCTCGCTATCGGGCATGTAGCATTTGAAGCTGCCGCTCATCCCGCTGCCTGCGTATCCGTTGCACTGGTAGACCTCCGGGTAACTCTTGGCATCCCAGTCGCACCGCTTCACCCCGCGTTGGGTCACGCCCACGATAAGGGCCGACAGGGGAAATTGGTTGCGGTTGGTGGTATCTACCCGGGTGTACCACCGGAAGTCATGCGAGCGCACCCCGCTGCCGAACTCTTGGCCGTCATGGGCAAGCGCAACATGCGTGAGCGACACGGCGGCGATGGCCGGTCGCGCATGCGCGTTAGAGGGCTCGATGCCGGAAACGAGCATCAGCTCTACAGGCTCCTGTACGGATGTCGCGGCTGACGGGTCAAACGGGTTGACAAGCTCCTGCGCGGGATGCTTCTTCCGGCAGAAATTGTCGGCAATGACGTACTGGCTGGTGTTCTTGATTTCGTTGCGCCGCGCCTCCATGCACTCTTCGTAAGAGCCGCCGGCAGAATCGAATATCCCGGCAATTGCTTGTGCCGAGACAAGTATGACTGCAACGCCCGAAACCCAACGCATCTTTGTCATTCTTGTCGCCCCCGCCAGCACGCTCCTCAGCTCGGGTCGGTCGTGCCGGCCTACAACTGTGTGTGTGGGCACTCTATATCGGCGGGGCACGATTCGCAACGCTCTCAAGTTTCTGCGCTTGCGTCGAAATCAGGTCGTGCCCAAGTGTTCCATTCATTGATGGCTAGGCTCATTCGCACTCACCTCGGCAGCGAGTTCGGGGGCCTGGGAGCAATGGAACAGCGAACCGACTTAAGCCGTCGGCGTCACCGTGGCGACCGGTGCCCTCCATGCGCGCATCGCTCTCCGAGAAGCAGTGGCGGTACTCAGCCTCGCCGGCAATGTCATCCAGCAGCTCATGCATGCACTTGTCGAGGTCGTCGTCGCTGCTGTAGGGGGCGTCCGTGGTTGCCGCGTCGGCAGCACGTCAGGTCAAAGTCGGTCCAGTTTCTGGAAGTCGATGCTACTTGCCCCAGCCTTGGAAGGTCAAGACGGCCACCTGGAGGCAGCCGACAACAACGAGCAGCAGGGTCAACAAATTGAGCCGAGCGGCGGTCTTCCTCTGTTGCTCGGCCAGCGCCACTTGCAACCGAAGTTCGGCGTTGCGTCGGTCGTCGGGGTTGCCAAAGCCGTTGCCCGAAGCAAACGTTTCAAAAATGCCCTCCAATTCGCTCTTCGCCATCGCTTGCCCTCCAGTGTGTCGATAGTCGGTATTTTCCAGCAAGTCGCTACAGCTACCCTCCCTTCTGCACAGGCCCGTAGCGATCTGCTACGGTTGTCCAACAAACGATGGTTTGATGGACGCTGACCGGTCCAGGCTCGGACTCGGACGCGAACCGCGTTAAGAGCGTCCAACATCGGCTTCCATTTTTCAACGTCCGACTATACTGAATTTCCGGTGGACAAACTGGAAATCCTATGTTGATTGGATACGCTCGCGTCTCCACGGACGACCAGCACCTCGACCTGCAACGCGATGCGTTGGCCAGGGCGGGGTGTGAACGCGTCTTCGAGGACACGGCGAGCGGCGCGAAGTCGGAGCGCACCGGCTTGACCGCATTGCTTGCAACCTTGCGCCAGGGCGACACGGTCGTGATTTGGCGGCTGGACCGGCTTGGGCGTTCGCTGAAGGATCTGATCTACCTGGTCGAGCACCTTGACGCCGCCGGCGTGGGCCTGCGCAGCTTGCAGGAAAGCATCGACACTGCATCGATCGGCGGCCGCCACGCCGTAGAAGAAATCTGCCGGTTGATGGGCATCGGCCGCTCCACCTTGTACAACTATCTGACCGAGGCGGAACGCAATGCCCAGCGGGCGGCGTAAGGCGATCCCGCCCGACTCGCTGATGCAACTGCGGCAGCGGCTCGACCGTCTTCCGCACAAAAGTCCCGAACGGGCCGCGCAAATCGCCGCAGTCGCCGAGTTGTACGGCCTGTCCGCGACGAGC
Organism: Ralstonia pseudosolanacearum; assembly: GCF_024925465.1. Classification (NCBI taxonomy): domain Bacteria; kingdom Pseudomonadati; phylum Pseudomonadota; class Betaproteobacteria; order Burkholderiales; family Burkholderiaceae; genus Ralstonia; species Ralstonia pseudosolanacearum. The sequence continues at coordinate 1,381,417 of NZ_CP103851.1, forward strand.
GTGTACCGCGCATTGCATCGCGTCCAACAGCCACATGCCGCGCACCGGGCCGACTATGGCAAGCCACGTGTATTGCAGCAAGTGCAATTGGAGCGCTACTGCGAATTGATCGCGGCGCTCAAACTGCGAACCACGAACAAGCAAGGTCGACACCTTTCCACCAAACGAGCCATTGAGTTGCTTGAAGACTACGGCGTCGAGACCCCGTTCAGGGCTTGGTGAAAGCGCCCAAGGGCGTGCTACGCGTGCCCACGATCAATCACTACCTGGCGGCCCTGCGGCTCGATCACCCGCACCTCCTTCGCCAGCCGCCAGCGGTGCGCTTTCAGGCCGAGCATAGCAACGACTGCTGGCAGTTCGACATGTCGCCATCGGACCTCAAGCACATCGATCGGCCGGCGTGGATCGACCCGGTGAAGGGCGAGCCGACGCTGATGCTGTTCGGGATCGTCGACGACCGCAGCGGCGTCGCCTACGAGGAATATCGCTGCGTGTATGGCGAAGACGTGGAATCCGCGTTGCGCTTCCTGTTCAATGCGATGGCGACCAAGGCCGATCCGGCATTCGCGTTTCAGGGCCGGCCGAAGCTGATTTATCTGGACAACGGTCCGGTCGCGAAAAGCCGAGTGTTCCAGAACGTCATGCAAGCGCTCGACATCGAATGGCAAACGCACCTGCCTGCCGGCAAAGATGGCACGCGCACCACGGCGCGTTCGAAGGGCAAGGTCGAGCGTCCATTTCGCACGGTCAAGGAAGCGCACGAGACGCTCTACCACTTTCACAAGCCCGAGACTGAGATGCAGGCGAATGACTGGCTTCTGCGTTATTTGCAGCGCTACAACGAGCAGCGTCACCGGTCCGAAAAGCATTCCCGGCGCGAGGACTGGCGCATGCATCTGCCCGAGGAAGGCGTGCGCGATATGTGCACCTGGGAGCAGTTCTGTCGCTTCGCGCGCGAGCCGGAACGGCGCAAGGTCGGCATCGACGCGCGCATCGTGATCGACGGCACCGCGTACGAACTTGAGCCCGACATGGCTGGCGAGACGGTGGTGTTGTGGTGGGGCTTGTTCGACGACGAGCTGTACGCCGAGTTCGACGGCGAGCGTTTCGGCCCATACCATCCGGTATCCGGCCCGATCCCGCTGCATCGCTACCGTGCCTTCAAGCGCGGCAAAGCCGATGAGCGTGCCGATCGCATCCGCTCGCTTGCGGACCAGCTTGGGCTGCCAATCGCCGCGCTCGCCGGTGACGACCTCCAGCTCGCGCCGTCCGCAACGACGCCCGCGCCGCTGCCACATCAGCCGTTTGACGCTGACGCATACGAATATCGATTTCCGAGCGTGATCGCTGCCAAGCTCGCCATCGCCAACGATCTGGCACGCCCGCTCGCGAAACTGCCGTCGCAGGACCGGCGGTTTATCGACCAGGTGCTGGCCGAGACCCTGGTTCGCCGCATCGTCCTGGCGCGCGTTCGAGACTATTTCCGGCACGGCAAGTCAGGAGAAGAGCATGCGAGCTGAAGTGATGCAGCACTACGGACTGACAGTACCGTTGAATCAGGCGGGCTATTTCGAAACCACGCACCACCAGCAGTTGATGAAAGACATCAAGGGAGTCATCGTCGAAGGGCGGCTGATCGCGGTGTGCGGCGTCGTTGGTTGCGGCAAAACCATGATGCTGCGCCGGCTTCAGCAAGCGTTCGAAGACGAGAAGCGCGTCACTGTGTCGAAGTCGCTGGCAATCGAGAAGCATCGCATCAAGCTCGCGACGTTCATCGCTGCACTGTTCTATGATCTGTCGACCGAAAAGCAGGTCCGCATTCCCACGCAGGGTGAGAAACGGGAGCGCGACCTGCGCGAGCTGGTCAGGAAGAACAAGCGTTCCGTCGCGCTGTTTGTCGACGAGGCCCATGACCTGAACGGCCACACCCTCACGGGACTGAAACGCCTGATGGAATTGGTCGAGGATGGCGGCGGCCGCCTGTCGGTGATCCTCGCTGGCCATCCCAAGCTGCGCAATGATCTGCGGCGCGCGACGATGGAGGAAATCGGCTATCGCACCGACATCTTCTCGCTCGACGGCATCGTCGGCAGTCAACGCGAATACATTTGCTGGTTACTCGGCGCATGTGCTGAAGACGGCGCTGACATCGAGTCGATTCTGACCGAGGAAGCAGTCGACCTGCTTGCGACGAAGCTGCGCACGCCGTTGCAAATCCAGCTGCATCTCGCGCTCGCGTTCGATGCGGGCTACCTGACCGGCGAAAAGCCCGTTTCTGCCGAACTGGTGGAGTCGGTCCTGTCCCGCCAGCTCGATGAGCTGGAGCCGACGCTGACGCGTCATGGCTATCGTGTCAAGGATCTCGTCGAACAGTTCGACGCCAAGCCGGCCGAGATCAGAGCGCTGTTCACCAACTCGTTGGACCCGGTGCGGGCTGCGACCTTGCGCGACAAGATGTTGGCAGCCGGCTTACCGATCTGACTATGGGCTCAATGCAACCCGCGCATCCGGATTCGCCAAAGTAGCCCGCGCTGCAGGCAGCGGTGCGCCGAAATCACCCATTCATTCTCGACCGACTAGGTACTGGAGGAGCCCGTGATTCAGTTTCTTGCCGATCAACTCGACCAGCTAGACCTGGCACTCGACCAACTCGCGCTGAAGGACCGGAATTTCGACCGCTTTGCGCTGATGCTGATCGATAACGTGGTCGAACTGACGTTGCACCAGCACGCTCAAGACATCCGCCTCGATGTGGAACTCTATCGACCAGACGACGGTCCCCGCTACGATCCCAAGGTCGTGGCCGCCGCGTTCGGCTCGTACTTCGACGCCAAGGTGAAACTCGCCCGTACTACAGGGCTCGTGACCGGCGAGTTGGCCGATACCCTTCAATACCTGCATGGGTTTCGCAATACGGCCTATCATCGCGGCGCCCGCCACGAGGGCATCTTGCGCGCGCTCGCGCTGTTCTATGCACGCAGCGCCTGCCAAGTGCTGAGTCAATTCGAACCCTCGTATTTCATGAGCATCAGCATGGATCACATGCCGCACCGCGTCGTGAAGTACCTCGGCGCCATGCAGTCCATGTTGCCGCGCGACGCATTCAAACAGGCGTGGCAGCGCCTAGACGCCGTTGCCGCGCATCAGGGTGACACCCTGATAGCGGACCTCCGTGCCGATATGGAGAAGACGGTAGAGGGCGCCGACGAGCAGATCACGTTTCTGGCCGTCAACACTACAGCCGCCGGGATCGCACGCGATGAGGTGATCCTTGACTGCCAGGTGTGGCCGTTCGCGTATTCGGAGCAAGGGCAGGACTTTGCCGCGACGAACGGCGGGCCGGACCCGTCGACGCCGGGGTATGTCGCCTGGATCGAGCAGCACTACAGTTGGCCGCACCGCGCGGACCCGATTCCATCCTGGCGCAACCGCGCGGCTTTACTCGCCGCGGAAAGGAACCCCCACGTGGCGCTGAAGAAGTACTGCGAGTTCATGAACCAGACAGAAGCACTGCGCACGGCGATCGATACGACGGCCAGCCAACTAGACGCGCATATCGAGAATGCGGTTGACTCCATGCGCGAAGAGCGGCACCTCGATCTGTAAGCGCCCCGCAGCGGCGTCAGTTTTCTCGCGAGATGAGTTCCAGGCGGCAAGCGCGCTTTCGCCAGTTGCAGATAATGTGAGCACGTGGCGATGGAATGCAAGCACGGTCGGCTGAATGCAAGCACAGTTGCAGATAATCCGAGCCTGCGCGTGCCGTCAGTTGCAATTATTTCGAGCAGGAAGCCGCGTCGATTGCAAGCACGGCCGTTTTCAAACGCAAGTCGTTACAGGTAGCGTGAGGTCGAGTCTGTAGTGATGTCGGTCGTGGTCTCTTGCAGGAGACAGGTGTAGTAGCACGTGCAGTTGTGTGCCGACGGCCGCCAATGCATACGTGCGGGTTGAAACCATGGGTTGGTGCCTACCACGCGGCAAAGTAGAAACGAAAAAGGCAGGCTACGACCGTGCAACACGGCGTACGCCTGCCTTCCTGGGTGCTGTCAGACGAAACTTACGCGGCTCGGATGGCCTTCGCCACGAGCTCGCCGAAAGCCTTGCAGCCGCAGTTGCCGCCCAGATCCGGGGTACGCGTGGCCGGGTTCTCCAGAACCGAGTCCACGGCAGCTTCCATGGCCTGGGCAGCCGCAAGGTAAGCCGGGTTGTGGTGGTGCTCGCCCATCCACTGGATCAGCATGGCGACCGAGAGAATCATCGACACCGGGTTGGCCTTGTCCTGACCGGCGATGTCGGGTGCCGAGCCGTGCTGGGCCTGAGCGCAGCAGTGCGTGTCGCTGGCCATCATCGAGCCGGCAAGGCCCAGGCTGCCCGACAGTTCGCTGGCGAGATCGCTGATGATGTCGCCATAGAAGTTGGTGGCGACCAGCACGTCGAAACGCTCGGGCGCGCGCACCAGGTGGGCGGTCGAAGCATCGACGAGCAGATCGTCGAGGCGCACTTCCGGGAAGTCCTTGGCGACGTCGTGCACGCACTCGAGGAACAGGCCATCGGTCATGTGGAAGCTGTTCGCCTTGTGGATGGCGGTCACTTTCTTCTTGCGCTTCATCGCCAGCTCGAACGCGCGGCGGGCGATGCGCTCGCTGCAATGGCGGGTGATCTTGCGCAGCGAGATGGCCATATCGGGGCTGGGCATCAGTTCCGCCCAGCCTTGGGTCATGTTGCGATCGGGGTAGAAGCCTTCCGTTGCCTCGCGCATGATCACCAGATCCATCGTCCGGCCTTCGCGCATGTTCGAGGTCAGGAACGGGCGGGTGCGCGCGGGACGTACGTTCGCGTACAGGTCCAGGCCGATGCGGAAGCCGGCGGACACGTTGCGCCCGCCCTTGTCCGGGGCGGGATAGTCTGCGTGCGACTGCGTGCCGAGAATGATGCCGTCGTAGGTCTTGGCCTTCGCCAGCACCTCGTCGCGCAGCGTGGTGCCGTACTTCTCCAGGCTGGTGAAGCCGACGTCGTCATAGTCGAACGCCAGGTTCAGCTTGAACACGCTGTCGGCCGACTTCAGCACCTCCATGGCGGCACCGACGATCTCCGGGCCAATGCCGTCACACGGCAGAACAAGCATTCTCATTACGCAATCTCCGAAATACGCCAATGTCGGCACTCACTGCCGCGATGGTTTCAGTGTAGCGACAAATCGTACTATGTCAATGCAAAATACAATTCATGCGATTCGGGTTTCCGCTTGATTGCATTTTCCGTCAAACACATGCAAAGATTCCGTCATGGAACACACCTGCGCCCCACCTGAAGCGTCGATCAGCGTGTCAGACGTCACTTATCGCTACGTCGATCTGCCCGCCATGTTCGGCAGCGCGCTCACGCGGTTGCCGGTCGTGCTGCGGCTGTTGCTGGAGAACGTCATCCGGAACACGCAAGGCGAAGAACGCCAGCGTGCGGTGAACGGCGTGCTGCGCTGGCTGGACACCGGCACCAGCGAGGAAGAGATCGCCTTCCAGCCGAACCGCGTGCTGATGCACGACACGACGAGCACACCCGCGCTGGTGGACATCGCCGCGATGCGCGACGCGCTGGCCGAGGCCGGCGCCGATCCGGCCGCGCTCAACCCGGTGTTGCCGGTGGATGTGTCAGTTGACCACTCGCTGGCGGTGGAGGCTTACGCGCAGCCCGACGCTGCCGCGTGCAACCTGCAGATCGAGATGCGTCGCAATGCCGAGCGCTACCGCTTCCTGCGCTGGGCGTCGAACACGCTGCGCGGCGTGCGCATCCACCCGCCGGGCACGGGGATCATGCACACCATCAACCTGGAGCAGCTGGCCACGGTGGCCACCGTGCAGACCATCGACGGGGCTCGGTGGCTGGTGCCCGATACCCTGATCGGCACCGACAGCCACACGCCGATGATCAACGGCATCGGCGTGCTGGGCTGGGGCGTGGGCGGGCTGGAAGCGCAGACGGTGATGTTCGGCATGCCGGTCATGCAGCGCATTCCGGATGTGATTGGCGTGCGCCTGGACGGTGCGCTGCCGGCCGGTTCGTCGGCCACCGATCTGGCCTTGACGGTGACCAAGGCGCTGCGCGACATCGGCGTGTCGGGCGAGTTTGTGGAGTTCTTCGGCACCGGTGTTGCCACGCTCACGGCCGGCGAGCGTTCCGTCATCGCCAACATGGCGCCCGAGTACGGCGCGACCACGGGCTTCTTCCCCGTGGATGCGCAGACGCTGGCGTACCTGCGCGCAACCGGCCGTACGGAACACGCCATCGCACAGGTGGAGGCGCTGCACCGCCGTGCCGGCCTGTGGTTCGACCCCGACAACACGCCGCGCTATACCCGCGTGATCGAGATCGACTTGCGCACCGTGCACCTGCACGTGGCGGGGCCGCATCGGCCGCAGGATCTGCTGCCCTATACGGAGACGGGGCGTGCGTTGTCCGCTGTCGCTGCGCGTGCGCAGCCTGGCAAGACGCTCCCCACGCATCCCGTCGCCATTGCCGCGATCACGAGCTGCACCAATACGTCGGACCCGGCACAGCTGGTCGCGGCCGGGCTGGTCGCGCGCCGCGCGCGTGAGCGTGGTTTGCGTGTGTCGGCGTGGGTGAAGACGTCGCTGGCGCCGGGCTCGCCTGCGGCTGCCGAGTATCTGAAACGCGCCGGTTTGATCGATGACCTGTCGGCGGTGGGTTTCGACATCGTCGGCTTTGGCTGTACCACGTGTATCGGCAACCCCGGCCCGCTCACGGCGCCGATCCAGCAGGCCATGGCGCATGGCGAGACGGCGCCGGTTGCCGTGCTCTCAGGCAATCGCAATTTCCCGGGGCGCGTGCACCCGGACCTGAGTCTCGGCTTCATCATGTCGCCGCCGCTGGTGATTGCGTTCGCGCTCGCGGGGGATGCCGCGCTCGATTTGAGCCGCCAGCCGCTGCAAACCGCCGCGGACGGCACGCCCGTCTACCTGCGCGATCTGTGGCCGACGCGCGAGGAGATCGACGCGCTGGTCCGGCTTGGCACATCGCCCACGGATTACCGCCGCGCGTTTGCCGTGGCCACCGCCAACCCGATGTGGGCCGCCATCGATGCGCCCACGACCGCACGCTACCCGTGGGATGCGCACTCCACCGCGCTGCGCCGGCCGCCCTTTGCATCGCTGGACGCCGGCGGCCAGCTCGGCGAGTTCGACGCCCACCCGCTGCTCGTGCTGGGCGATGACATCACGACCGATCACATCTCACCGGCCAGTGCGATCCCGACAGACAGCTTCGTCGCCGATTTCCTGGTCGCGCGCGGTGATGACCACAACGACCTGAACGTCTTCGCCTCGCGTCGCGGCAACTGGGAGGTCATGGTGCGCGCCGCGTTCTACAACAAGACGCTGGTGAACCTGCTGGCGCCCGATGCGCCCGTCGCCCATACGGTGCACGCACCGAGCGGCGAGGTCATGCCGATCCACGAGGCGGCGCGGCGCTATCACGACGAAGGCGCATCGGTCGTGTTGCTGGCGGGGGCGCGCTACGGCACCGGCTCGTCGCGTGACTGGGCGGCCAAGGGGCAGCGGCTGCTCGGTATCCGGGCGGTCATTGCGGTAAGCTTCGAGCGCATTCACCGTTCCAATTTGATTGGCATGGGCATCCTGCCGCTGCGGTTTCCGGCGGGCGTGCATCCGCAGGCGCTGGCGATCCAGCCGGGCGACACGGTTCATCTCTCGGCGCTGCCGGAGCGGATCGAACCGCGTTGCACTGTCCCGGTCCGCATCCAGCGCGCGGATGGTCGCGTGGAGACGTTCGAGGCCACCGCCGCCGTGGAGACGCAGCTTGAAACGGCGCTGCTCCGTCGCGGTGGCGTGATCCCCTCGATCCTGGGCGACACGCTAGCGGAGCCACATTCGAGGGCTTCGGTCTGACGCCTCGCAGATGCCCGTGCACCCTGTCCGACGCGCCATGAAGCACGACCGCCCCATCGCCACGCAAATCGTCGAGCTCATCCAGGCTGAAGGCCTGGAGGTCGGCGCGCACCTGCCGGCACAGATGATTGCCGACCGGCTGCGCGTGTCGCGCTCGCCTGTGAACGAGGCGCTGGCGCTGCTGCACGAGAAGGGGATCCTGCTGCGGGAGAAGAACCGGGGCTACTTTGTTGCCAAGCCGGTGACGGCGCCTGCATCGGTGGTCGCCACCGAACTGGGCCTGGGCGAAGACGACGTGGTGACCCGCGCGTATTTCCGGATCGCCGATGATCGCCTCAAGGGCCTGCTGCCCGACGCGTTTGCCGAGCAGACGATCCGCACCCGATACGGGCTGACCATCACGCAGCTCAACAGCGTGCTTGGCCGCATTGCGCAGGAGGGCTGGGCCGAGCGCAAGCCCGGCTATGGCTGGCAGTTCTCGACCATGCTGACCACGCCCGACAGCCTGCTGCAGTCGTACCGCCTGCGGCTCGCGCTGGAGCCGGCGGCATTGCTGGAGCCCGGTTACAGGCTGGACCCGCGTGTCATGGAACGCCTGCGCGCGGCGGAGAACCACCTGTTGGCGGGCGGCATCGAAACCGACACCGCCGACCAGCTCCACGACCGCGGCGTGCGTTTCCACGAGTCGCTGGTGGAGGCGTCGGGCAATGCGTTCTTCATCGACACCATCCGCCGTGTCAATCGTGTACGGCGCCTGCTGTCGTACCGCTCAATGCAGCACCGCGAGCGCTACCCCGAGCACGCCAAACAGCATTTACACATCCTCGACCTGCTTGAACGCGAGCGCAACGAAGCGGCCTCGGACATGATGCGCGCGCACCTGCGTCACACGCTCGACGCCATCTCCAAGATCTCGAACATCCTCGCCCCTTAGCCAACGCTACGTAGTGATCCGATGTTCGCCATCGATTCGCTTGACGCGGTTGGGGGCGATCGTTGGTGTTCTTGGATCGGTCAAGGCGCCGTGAAATGTGCTTTGCGGAACCCTGTTCGGTCCGCGCAGGAGGCAGGCGCGCGGCACTGCGGCCCGGTTCGGGTGGCCACCATCAGTCGGACTTGGCGCACCCCTTGGGGGGGCGCGCCTTCATCCGTCCAATTCAGTGTCAACGCTCCGCTGTTCAGCTGGCGAGCGCCTTTGCCGTCTCCGCGTATTCTTCGATCTGATCGAAGTTCATGTAGCGATAGACGTTCGCGGCATCACGGTTGATGATGCCCATGGCCTCGTGGTACTCGTCCACCGTCGGGATCTTGCCCAGCTTCGACGCGATGGCCGCCAACTCGGCAGAGGCGAGGAACACGTTCGTGTTCTTGCCCAGACGGTTGGGGAAGTTGCGCGTCGAGGTCGAGACCACCGTTGCACCTTCACGGACTTGTGCCTGGTTGCCCATACAAAGGCTGCAACCCGGCATTTCCGTGCGTGCACCGGCAGAGCCGAAAGCGGCGTAGTGCCCTTCTTTGACCAGCTCGTTCTGATCCATCTTGGTGGGCGGTGCGACCCACAGCTTGACCGGGATATCGCGTTGACCCTCGAGCAACCGCGCGGCAGCGCGGAAGTGGCCGATGTTGGTCATGCAAGAGCCGATGAATGCCTCGTCGATCTTGGTTCCGGCCACCGCGCTCAACAGCTTGGCATCGTCAGGATCATTGGGGCAGCACAACACCGGTTCGGTCAGTTCATTGAGGTCGATCTCAATGATGGCCGCGTATTCCGCGTCCTTGTCGGCTTCCAGTAGCTGCGGGTTGGCCAGCCAGGCTTCGACTGCTTGGATGCGACGCTCAAGCGTACGCTTGTCGGCATACCCATCAGCGATCATGTTCTTCATCAACACGACGTTGCTGCGCAGATACTCGATGACAGGCGCTTGGTCGAGTTTGATCGTGCAACCGGCTGCCGAGCGTTCCGCGCTGGCGTCCGAGAGCTCGAAGGCCTGTTCGACCTTCAGATCCGGCAAGCCTTCGATCTCGAGGATGCGACCGGAGAAGACGTTTTTCTTGCCCTGCTTGGCGACCGTCAACAGCCCTTGCTGGATCGCGTAATACGGAATGGCATGGACGAGGTCGCGCAGCGTGACACCCGGCTGCATGCTGCCCTTGAACCGCACCAGCACGGATTCGGGCATGTCCAGCGGCATCACGCCGGTTGCCGCCCCGAACGCGACCAGGCCCGAGCCGGCCGGGAAACTGATGCCGATCGGGAAGCGCGTGTGCGAGTCACCGCCCGTGCCGACGGTATCGGGCAACAGGAGGCGGTTCAGCCAGGAATGGATCACGCCGTCGCCGGGCCTCAGCGAGACGCCGCCGCGATTGCTGATGAACGTGGGGAGATCCCGGTGCGTCTTGACGTCCACGGGCTTCGGATAGGCCGCGGTGTGGCAGAAGCTCTGCATCACGAGATCCGCGCTGAAGCCAAGGCAGGCGAGGTCCTTCAACTCGTCGCGCGTCATCGGGCCGGTCGTGTCTTGCGAGCCGACCGTGGTCATCTTGGGCTCACAGTAGGTGCCAGGCCGCACGCCGTGACCCTCGGGCAGCCCGCAGGCGCGGCCGACCATCTTCTGCGCCAGCGTGAATCCCTTGCCGCTGTCTTCGGGGGACGTCGGCAAGCGGAACACCGTGGAAGTCGGCAGGCCGAGAAACTCGCGCGCTTTACCCGTCAGGCCGCGGCCAATGATCAGGTTGATGCGTCCGCCTGCGCGCACCTCGTCCAGCAGCACATCGCTTTTCAGGTTGAATTCGGCGATCGTTTGTCCGGCTTTGACAAGCTTGCCTTCGTACGGGCGAATCTCCACCACGTCGCCCATCTCAAGCATGGAGACATCGACCTCGATCGGCAGCGCACCGGAGTCTTCCTGCGTATTGAAGAAGATCGGCGCGATCTTGCCGCCAAGGGTGACCCCGCCAAAGCGCTTGTTGGGGACGAACGGGATGTCTTCGCCGGTGGCCCAGATGACGCTGTTGGTCGCGCTCTTGCGCGAAGAGCCGGTCCCCACGACGTCGCCAACGTAGGCGACGAGATGTCCCGTCTTCTTCAGGTCTTCGATGAACTGGATCGGCCCGCGCTTGCCGTCTTCCTCAGGCGTGAACGCTGCGCCTTCGCGCGTGTTCTTCAGCATCGCAAGCGAATGCAGCGGAATGTCGGGCCGGCTCCAGGCGTCCGGCGCGGGCGAGAGGTCATCCGTGTTGGTTTCACCGGGAACCTTGAACACCGTCACGGTGATCGAAGATGCCACTTCAGGGCGCGAGGTGAACCATTCGGCGTCGGCCCAGCTCTGCACGACGGCCTTCGCGTGCGGATTGCCGTCTTTCGCCTTGAGTGCCACGTCATTGAAGAAATCGAACATCAAGAGCGTTTTCTTCAGACTCTCGGCGGCAATGGCGCCGACATCCGCATCGTCGAGCAACTCGATCAGCGGATGCACGTTGTAGCCGCCGACCATCGTGCCCAGGAGCTGAGTCGCTGTGCTCTTCGAGATGAGTTCCACCTTGATGTCGCCGTGTGCCACAGCGGCAAGGAAGCTGGCCTTGACCTTGGCGGCGTCGTCGACACCCGGCGGTACGCGGTGGGTCAGCAATTCCACCAAGAAGCTGCCTTCTTCGGGCGGCGGCGACTTGATGAGCTCGATGAGTTCAGCCACTTGCTGCGCATTCAACGGCAGCGGCGGGATGCCGAGCGCGGCGCGCTCTGCAACGTGTTGGCGGTAGTTGGCTAGCAAGGCAGGCTCCTCAACGAATGACGCGCGCGTACGCGCATTGTACTATGGTGGTCAATAGAACATTGTAACACGAGCCTGTGGTGTCGCCCTTGTGGCATAGCGGGCGCCGAAGATGTGTTGGGCGGGACTGACACCTGCGACAAGGTCTCTTCGCCTGTGTTGCGACGTACGAATATCTGATGTGCGCGCCGCAGGTTTGCGGTTGTTCCGGATACTCGGCACCCAGCAAGCCTTTGCAGGCGCCTGTCGCGCCTCGTATTCGAAACGAGTCGAACGCTTTACGTGGCTGTCGGGCACGCCACGGATTTGTCCACAGGACAGCCCAAGCCGCCTGGTAAACCTGCCGCAACTGATTGACGCCAAAGGGTTTGTTGCACGTTGTAACAGTTCGGAACGCTGTGGATAACCGGGGGATGCCCGGCCCACGGCCGCCCCGGCAGGCCTGTCGTCGCGCGGTTGAACGGGCTGGCGCCTTCCATATCGCGCCGCCACGCCGGGTTATGCACAAAACATGTGGATAACTCTGTGGGAAAAACGATTGGACCCGCGTCGCCACAGGCTTGGATCGGCCTTGCTCGGAGATTTGGCAAAAACTGTCATGGTTGTAACCGCCGGCTGTATGCAACGCCGTCTTACAAAGCGATACAGCGCATGCGAAATCGATCCGCCAGACTCCGGGCATGCCATGACGGCATCGCAATCACGCCTTGGAAGGAGAACGATATGACTCGGGTGCTGACGATTCTTTTGGCGACCGCCACCCTGCTGACCGCGACCGGCTGCGCCAGCTGGACACCGCGCCAGCGCAACACCGCGATCGGTGCGGGTGTTGGCGCGGTGGCGGGCGCAGCGCTGATCGGCGGGCCGGGTGCCACGCTGGGCGGCGCGGCGCTGGGCGGCCTGGTCGGCAACGTGGCGACGCGCTGATCGCTGCCGGCCGGAAAGGAAGCGGACCCTTGCGGCCCGCTTTTTTTATGTTTGCGCCTGCGGCCCGCTTGAGATCGAAACGGGACCCTGCGAGCGCAGCAGGCCCTCCATCGCGGGCACTTCGAGCGGCCGCCCGAACAGGAAGCCCTGCACTTCGTCGCAGGCGTGCGCCTCCAGGAAGGCGGTCTGCTCGGGGGTTTCCACGCCCTCGGCCGTGACGGTCATGTTGAGCGCCTGCGCCATGGCGATGATGGTCTTGGTCAGCGCCACGCAGTCCGCCACGGCCGGCACGCCGCTGATGAACGAGCGGTCGATCTTGATATTGTGGATCGGCAGGCTGCGCAGGTACGACAGCGACGAAAAGCCGATGCCGAAGTCGTCGAGCGAGATGCGCACGCCTCGCGTCGACAGGCTGGTGAGCAGGCGCTGGGTGGACAGGCGGTCCGCCAGCAGCACGCTCTCGGTCAGTTCCAGCTCGAGCCGCGAGGGCCGCAGGCCCGAGATCCGGAGCGCGTCCTCGACATCGCGCTCGATCACGCCCGCGTCGCACTGGCGCGCCGAGACATTGACGGCGATCCTGCCGGTGAAGCCCAGATCGCGCTCCCATACCTGGCCTTGCGCGCAGGCTTGCTGCAAGGCCCAGCGGCCCAGTTCCACGATATAGCCGGATTCCTCCGCCACCGCGATGAACTCGGTCGGCGACACCGCGCCGAGCTCCGGGTCCGACCACCGCATCAGCGCTTCGACGGCCACCAGTTCGCGCGTGCCGAGCGCGTACTTGGGCTGATAGACCAGGCGCACCTGCCCGCGCGCCAGCGCGCGCCGCATCCGTTCGTTGAGCGTGAAGCGGCGCAGGAGCTGCGTCTCGAGCGCGCGGGAATAGCGGGCCATGCGGTTGCGGCCGTTCTCCTTGGCGCGGTACATGGCGGCTTCGGCCCGGCTGACGAGCGTGGCGGCATCGCTGCCATCCTCGGGGAATATCGCCACCCCGATGCTGGCCGACAGGTGCACTTCGCGCTCGCCGCCCGAGAACGGCTTGGCGAGCGCATCGAGCACCTGCTGCGCGAGTGTCTCGGCCCTGTCCGGCACCTCGATCGCCACGCAGAACTGGTCGCCGCCCAGCCGCGCCAGCAACGCGCGCTGGCCGACGTCGGCGCGGATGCGCTGCGCCGCCACGTTGAGCACCTGGTTGCCGATGTGGTGGCCCATGGCCTCGTTGACGGTCTTGAAGTGGTCCAGCCCGATATACAGCAACGCCGCCTGCCCGGTGGACGGCAGCGCCAGGCGCGCATCGAGCCGCTCGATGAAGGCGGCGCGATTGGGCAGGCCGGTGAGCGAATCCTTGGTCTCCAGCAGCCGCAGCTGCTCATAGGTGGACCGCTCGGCGGTGATGTCGGTGAAGATGACGAGCACCGCGTGCGGAGATGCGCTGTCCTGCGAGAACATCGGCAGCACCGACTCGCGCAGCCAGACGATCTGTCCGTTGCCGGCCGGCATGCCCACCACGACGTTGTTGACGGCGCGCCCGGTGCGGGCCGCCAGCGTCGACGGCCAGGCCGCGCGCGGCAGGATGCTGCCGTCCTCGGCCAGCATCATGTCGCTCAGCATCAGGCGCGTGCGGCTTTTCCATGAGGCACCCGACAGGCGCAGGATTTCGGCTGCGCTGCGGTTGTATGACAGCACGCGGCCGTCGGTCGAGAGCGTCAGCACGCCTTCGCTGAGGTGGTTGACCACCAGCCGGTACTGGTCGCGCAGATCCCGCGCCTGCCGGTATTCGCCTTCGAGCCGCAGCAGTTTGGCCAGGGCGCTGACATAGCCGTTGCAGGTGTGGTGCTGGGCGGCATCGTCCGGCGGCCCGTGCGCCTCCGACGGCGATGCGTAGAACAGGCAGAGCAGATCCTCGTCCGGATGCGCCCCGCCATGCTGGGCCGGAATGCGGCAGACCCATGCCGGCAGGGCGATCCCCGGCACGCGGGCCAGGAGGTCGCGCAGGGCGGCGGGCGCGTTGGCCAGCCGCGTCAATTCGACCGGCGGCAGGTCGTTCAGCGCCGGTGCGGCGCGGGCGAGTTCGGCATCGAGCTCGCTCTGCACGGCGGTGGTCAGCCGTGCGGTGGTGTCGTGGCTGCCGGCCAGTTGGGCGCGCGCGGCCCGCGTGCCGTACAGCCTCACGCGGTTCGACACGACGCGTGCCACGATGCACAGCATCAGCGGCAGCGTCGCTTCCAGCGCGCGCAGCGCGGCGTACAGGCGCTCACCCAGCGACGCCATGGAGGGCAGCGTGGACAGCAGGTGATCCAGATGTTCATGCGGCAGCGCCGCACCGATGGCTTCCTGACTCAGGACCCGCTCGCCGGGCTTGCCCGGCAGTTGCGCATCGAGCGGCAGCGGCAGTCCGTGCACGACGACCTGCTGGGCGGGCATGCCGTCGAAGCGGGTCGGCGTGATGGTCAGGCGGACAGTGGACGGTGTTCCCGACGGTGCGTCGGCTGTTCGCGCGACGTGGGATGGGTCGGCCACGGGGGCTGCGGGCGCTCCCTGCGTGTGGGCAGCATCGAGTTGCAGTGACTCGGGGGCATCGAGAAAGAAACGCGAGAAGGGCTCGCCCAGCAGTTGATCGACCGACAGCGCCCGCACCATGCAGACACCCGCTGCATTGGCATACACGATGCGCCCTTCCAGCACCACGTAGAACGGGACCGGAAGGCTTTGTGCAGACAGCGGGTAAGAAAGATCGTCTTGCATCCCACGCTCCATGGGGAACAGGCCCTAGGTACCGCGCAACGAACGGACCCGCGGGTTCGGAGAAGCGCCGCGCTTCATTGGGGCCGCGCGACTGACGGTGAACCGGCGGAAGTGGGGACAACGTACTTCATGATGCGCAAAAGTCGCCTGCAGCGCAAACCCTCATTTTTGTGTTCGATACAACACACGCCGGCGACGGGCGCACAGGCCGGCGGAACGCAGGGCGCGGTCATCGCGCCGATGCGGGAATGCGGGCTCGCGAATTGCGGCGGATACGGTAAAGCGCTGTTGAAACCGGTGAAGCGTCAATGCGATTTTCGTTGCGCGCATCAGCAATATGTGTGTGCGCATCGCCAAGATGAAATAGGGAATCAAGCGCTCGATCGGACATTCCGGAAAAAATACAGAGTGGCCGCAAACACCGTGCATGCCGGTAATCCCATGAAAGAAAGCGGGTTGAAAAAAACAGAAGAGTCAGCTTGGAATCATTGTTGTCCTCTACAACTGTCCGGCGGATACGGGACGATTCTGTATGCGCTTTGCGCTGTCTGTATTGCGGGACCCATCCCAGCTTGCTAATGTGACTGCACTGAAATGTGGTGCGATGCGGGTTTGCAGTCTTGTGCGATTGCTTAGGGATTTCCCGGTAGTCAATCCGACTTTCTGATTGCGCCCCCGCATCCGGCATGCCCGGCTTGAGCTGCGGCGGTCAATGCCACGATTCTTAACAATTGGCCGAGCTAAAAAGACGTTGAAATTTCATTTCAGTTATGAATACAATTGAACTAATATCTGATCCATCTGAAACTTCACAGGAAGCGAACATGCCGACATACAAGGAATTGGTTGCTCAAAAGGCCAAGCTAGAAGAACAGATTGAAGCGGCTCGCTTCAAAGAGCTGGAGGCGGTCATTCAACAAGTCCGTCAAACCGTGGCCGAATATGGATTGACGGCGGAAGACCTGGGCTTGGCACCGCGCCGCGGTCGCCGTGCCGGTGCCAAGGCGCCGGTGCCGCCCAAGTATCGTGACCCGAAGACGGGTGCAACGTGGTCGGGCCGTGGTCGTGCTCCGGCCTGGATCGGCAAGAATCGCGACCGGTTCCTGATTGCCTGACCCGTTGCATTGCGCGTGACGGCCCGCCCTCCGGCGGGCCGTTCTGCTTCCAGCGTGCCGCCTTCGTGCTGCCGTTTCGTGCTGTCGTTCCTGTTATAACGTCGGCATGACGCCCCGTCTGCCCAAATACCTTGAACTGGCCGACCGCATCCGGCTCGATATCCTGCACGGTGCCTTGCCGGCCGGCAGTGTCGCGCCCAGTGAGAACGAAGTCGCGCAGTGCTACGGCGTGTCGCGCCTGACCGCGCGTCGTACGCTCAACGAGCTGGCGCAGCGCGGCCTGCTCAAGCGCTCGCGCGGGCAGCGCAGCGTGGTGCTCGATCGTGTCGGGCCGCATCGCCCCGTGCTGTACGCCCCGGGGCAGTCGGACGCGGCGCTCGAATACGTGCCGGGGGCCGTCTATAGCGTCAGCGCGTTCCGTCTGGAGATGGCCGATGCGACCGTGGCGGCGGCGCTGGATCTGCAGGTGGGTGCGCCGGTGGCGCACGTGGAGCGCCGGGCTCGGGTCGACGGCGCCCCCATCATGCTGCTGCGGACATGGCTGACATCGCGGCTGGCGGCCATGCTGGAGGCGCGCGATTTCGAGGACCGCCTGTTCGTCCAGGTCTTCCAGCGCGCCAACCTGACCATCGCGCGCTCGCGCGAGGCGCCGCTGGCCTGCGTGGCGGACGCGCACCAGGCGCGCGAGCTCGATGTGGCGCCGGGGGTGCCCCTGGTGCGCGTGCGCCGTATCGGCTACAGCGTCGCCGATGTGCCGATTTCCCTGACTTACTGCGACGTTTCTCCCGAGCGCTATACGCGCGAAGTGGATATCCGCGTGTTGCAGACCGATTGAGCGGCCGTGACCGGCGCCGCGCCAGTGCGGTGCAGAAAACCGCGCGGTGAGGGGACTTGTCTGCTGGACGTGATCAAGCTGGGCCCTGCGGCTGTTGCCGCCGGCGTGCACTGATGTGTCCGGCTTCCGCTGCGAGACGGGGCGTTGCGGTTCTGGCGCGGCTGTTGCATTGCATCGCGACGATTTCAGCGGGGCAGGTTGAGCCGCCAGTCTCGTGCAACGACATTCAACACAACGGAATCCCAAGAGGGAGAAATCACCCATGCAATTGACGCAACGTTTCAAGCTGGCCGCCGTGGCGGCGGCGGCCGGTCTCGCCATGGGCGCGGCCCATGCCCAATCGTCCGTGACGCTGTACGGTCAGGTCGATGCCTGGGTCGGCGTGCAGAAGGGCCTCGACTCCAGCCGCGCCGGCGTGGTCAACCCTGGCGGCATGTCCACTTCCTACTGGGGCCTCAAGGGCAGCGAAGACCTCGGCAACGGCCTCAAGGGCCTCTTCGCGCTCGAAGCCTTCTTCCGCCCCGACACCGGCCGCTCCGGTCGCTTCGACGGCGACAACTTCTTCGCCCGCAATGCCTATGTCGGCCTGGCTTCGAACACCTGGGGCGCCATCAAGCTCGGCCGCAATTCGTCTCCACCATCCTCTTCAACCCCTTCGTCGACTCCTATACCTTCTCGCCGGCGGTGTTCCACACCTACATCGGCAACGGCCTGTCGGGCGCGGCCGGCATCTCCGGCCTGGTGGGCGATTCGGGCTGGAACAACTCGATCCTGTATTCCACCCCCGACTTCAACGGCCTGAGCGCCAACCTGATCTACGGCGCGGGTGAGCAGGCCGGCCACAACGGCCAGAACAAGTGGGGCGGCAGCCTGCTGTACTTCCACGGCAACTTCGCGGCCACGGCCGCCTACCAGCAGGTGCGCTTCGACGCCAACCCCGGCGACCTGAACACCATCGTGGCGGGCTTCACGCGCCAGGACGCGGCCCTGCTGGGGGCGACCTACGACTTCGGCGTGGTCAAGCTCTACGGCCAGTACCAGCACATCAAGAACACCATCTCGACGGGCGACACGAAGGCCAACGGCGGCCAGTTGGGCGTGTCGGTGCCGCTGGGCGCGGGCAGCATTCTGGCGTCGTACGCGTACACCAAGACCTCGGGCGCGACCGAGGTCAAGCGCAACACCTGGGCGATCGGCTACGACTATGCGCTGTCCAAGCGCACCGACCTGTATGCGGCTTACTTCCGCGACAAGGTGACTTCGCTGTCGACCGCCGACACCTTGGGCGTGGGCATGCGGGCCAAGTTCTAAGCCGATCGTTTCCTTGTCACCGTTCGCGACGCGACCGTGCGGACGGCGCTTCATGCGGCGTCCCTCGGGGCGCCGCTTTTTGCGTCAGCCGGTGCGCGCGAAGCGCGCGGGCGCGGCGTAGGCGGGCGCCTCGACCAGCCGCGGATGGCTCATGAGCATCGCGCCGCGCTGCGTGGCCACGAAGACGGCCTCGGTCCGGCTGCGCACTTCCAGGCGGCGATACAGGGCATTGATATGCGCCTTGGTCGTGGCCTCGGAAATGCCGAGCATGCGGCTGATGGTTTTGACCGGGTGTCCGCGCGACAGCAGCACGAGGATTTCATATTGCCGTTGTGTCAGTCCCAGCAATGCGCAATCGTCATGGCCGGCGCGGTTTGCGCCGAGCGGCATATCCGATCGGGCCAGTACGACGGAGGCCGGTACATAACGGCCGCCGGCGAGCACTAATTCCAGCGCCGCGGCGATTAATTTGCCGGCATAGCTCCTGAGCAGATATGCCGAGATATTCAATTGCATCACCGCGCGCACATGCGCGGGCGAGTCGCTTTCGCCCAGCACCGCAATATGCCGGGGATGGGGCTGCTGCATCAGCCTGGTCAGCGCCGGAATATCGTCGATGCCGGGCAGCGGCAGTCCGATCAGGGCCAGTTCGGCGTCCGCATGCGCGGCGAGATTCTCGAAAAGGGCTTCGCCCGGCTCCACGCTGATGACTTGGGAAACCGCCGGCAGGGACTGCAAGACATGGGTTGCCCCGGCACGGACCAAGGGATGTGCTTCCACTACGATTGATTTCACTGCGCCGCCTGTCTGGTCATGGTTATGTGCCCATTCCGGAATATTCCGGCCGATTGCCCTTTTGGATCAGCGGGGTCCAAATCATGGCAGATGCGGCCGGCGGAAACGCAATGGTGCATGGCTTCGGTATCTTCCCCGTTCAACCGGCAATCACCGCGGACGGTGCTGTCGGGCCGAAACCTTTTTCAACATTTCAAAAACCGTTCCCGTCCGGTTTTCGGTTATTTCACCAGGCGCGGAGGATAAACCCCGCAGAAATGCGCAGAATAAATCCCCAGCTTGCTTGTTGCACCCATCAATGGGATGTAAACCTTTTTGTTTACCCCAATCGGACGGCTGTGCAGCCGCCATACATAGCAGGCTTGGGAGGCAGATGCTATCCGCACTTCATGCCATTGCACTCCGGATCGGGTTCAGGCAAGGCGCGGACGCAGGAGCAGACAGGCGCGGCAGCAGCTGCCGGCCATGAGGAGGGGGAGTACTTATTGGGCGACGATCGAGAAGCGCGGCATCGACAGCGGCTGCTTGCCGTCCCGGCCATAAGGCGTGCCGCCGCCGTTGTTGGCGGTATGCAGCACCGCCAGGGCATTCTGCGTGGCGCGCAGGCGCAGCGCGATCAGGGTGCCGTTGTCCAGATTGCGCTGGCGCAGGGCGGTGGCCAGTGCCAGGTTTTCATCGAACAGGCGGCTGGCGGTTGCATCCGAGCGCAGGTATTTCACCAGGCCGTACGGATCGGCGGCGCCGTGTTGCGCCCACCACAGGCGGCGCTCGCGGTCGGCTTCGGTCAGGCGGCTCAGTTGCTGCTGCTTGGTCTCGGTGATGCGTTCCAGTTCGACCATGTCGCCGTCATGCAACGCCCGGGTTTCCGCTTCGAGCGTTTGCGTGGCCGCGTGCAGCAGGGCCTGTTCATCGCTCAGGGTACGGATCAGCAGCGTGTTGTCCATGCGAGGCTCCGGCGAAAAGACGGCAGACGCCAGCCGGCACGCCGCCCTGCCGCGGTCAGCCCTGTCGGGCCGGCGGCACTAGAAAGAAATGGGAAGGCGGGACGGGATAGGCCCGTCAGACCGCCCTGGTTTGCGCGGACAGCAGCGATTGGGCGTCCGACAGCATGCCGTCGGCGATTTTCGAGGCGTCCATTTTCAGCGTGCCGTCCTGGATGGCGGCGCGGATCTGCTTGACGCGAGCTTCGTCGAAATCGCCGCTGCCCACCTGACGCGAGACCTGCTGCACCGACAGCGACGGCGTGCCGTCGTTCTGGCTGCTCGACTGCGTGCCGCGGGTGGCACCGGTCGAGGCTGTTCCCGCCGTGCGCGTCGACCCGGACGCAGCGTCCTTGGTCGGCGTGATGGCCGGCGAGTTGTTGACTTGATTGATTTTCACGGGTGTCTCCGAAGAGCGCGTTCATCCTAACACCCATATCGGCCGGCTCCGGCGCAAACTTTAGTGCGCCGGCAACACTGCGTGAAAAGTGACTTATCGATCTCAAAACTGGACCGCCACCACGCCCGCCGACTGCGCGATGCCTGAAATGACGTTGCCGTTGGCGGTGCGGACCTGGGCGACCTGCCCGATGGCGGCCTGGTTCAGTGCCCGGCCGTCGCTGCTGACCTGGAAGCCGCCGCCGTCGGCAATCAGCTTCACGGTCTGGCCGGCCTGGACGGCGATCGGCATGCGCAGGCTCTCGGCGCGCAGCGGCTGGTTGGGCGCCAGGCTGGTCAGCAGGACCCGGCCCAGGGCATCTGCCGGCTGCAGGACCACCGAGGGCGGCAGGGCGGAGAGGTCACCGGTGCGGGCGTCGAGGTCGCCCATGTCGAGCGTCTTGCCCGGCGGCAACTGGCGGGCGGCGACGTAGTAGGTCCCGCTGATCTGGATCGTGGCCGGCACCCACGCCGCCCACGCGTGCGGCGAGCGGCAGCGCACGCCTACTTGTATACGGCCGCGCAGGCGGTTGGCGGCGGGCAGCATCAGCTCGACCTGGTCGCAGGGCTGGTTGGCCACGCGCGGGTCGACGGCGCCGACTTCCACCGAGGCGCGCGAGCCGCCGCCGTCGGTGGCGCCGTTGAGGATGTCCAGCTGCGATTGCAACTGCTGCTGGATCTGCATCTGGATGGCGGTGGGGCCCTGGATGGTGCTGGCCACCTGGGCGGGCGCCGCCGCGGCGTTGGCCGGGGCATAGCCGACGCGCAGTATCTGCTGCGCATGGGCCCGGCCCGGATGGGCGACGCTGGCCAGCAGGCCCAGCGCCAGGAGCAGCAGCAGCCCGCGGCGGCGCGCGGCCGGCGGCAGGGCCTGGGCGCGGGCGATCGCGCCGGGGCGCCGGGCAACGGCGGGGTTCGGGTCGTAAGCGCTGCGTGCGGGTCGCGTGGACATGGGCGGTCCTCCATCGAAACTGCGGTGAAGTGTAGCCATGCGCGCGGGAGCACCAAATTCGGAAATGTCGGCGAATCCCCCCCTTATTCCTCCGAATGCACTTGCGGACCGGCCCCTAGACTTTGCAACGTGGTGAAGTCCCAGGCACCGCGCGAGGCCGTCTCCAAGCCATGCTGGAGCCGTCGTCGCACGGGCTGCCCCGGAGCCGGATTTCCCGGCCGGCGCCGGAACCGCAGGCCGGGTGCGCGCCACTGAGGCTGCATGACGGCAACTTCAGCAACATAGCAATACAAGCAATACAGCGTCTCTGGCGGACGGCATCGGCGGTTTTGAAGGGGCCGCCGGTGCCACGCCTCCGGAGCGCCCCGAGAACAGGAACCCCCGGCGGGTGGCAGCCAAGGCGCCACGCGCGAGGACATCAAAGACATGGTCGACAAACTGGATCAACTGTTCGATTTCCAGGAGCAAGCGCTGCGGCTGCGTTCGCAGCGGCACCAGCTGCTGGCATCGAACATCGCCAACGCGGATACGCCGAGCTACAAGGCACGCGATTTCGATTTCCAGTCCGCACTGCAGAAGGCCACCGGCCAGCAGAGCGGCAACAGCCTGCCGATGACGGCCACCGCGGCCGGCCATCTGACGGCAGCCGGCGCGCAGGCGGGTGACGTGGTGCCGATGCAGGCATCGCTGTCGGCGCAGTCGATGGCCGACCCGCTGCAGGGCGAGGTGCAGTACCGCACGTCGCAGCAGCCTTCCATCGACGGCAACACGGTCGACATGGACGGCGAGCGCATGCGCTTTGCCGACAACACGGTGCGTTACGAGGCGGACCTGTCCATCGTGACGGCCAAGATCAAGTCGATGCTGGCTGCGATTCAGAGCAGCTAGCCGGCAACGGCAGAGCAGGACGACCGCGTCGCGGCAGCGGTGCGGTGAAAAAAGGGTGGGAAGCGCGCGGCGCCCCGGACCGGGCGGCATCGGCCCGGTGGGCGCCTCCGCGTGATGAACGGATCGAATCCGGCAATGCATTCAACGACAGCGGAACCGACATGTCGCTATTCAAGGTAATGGATGTGGCTGGCAGCGCGCTCACCGCGCAGTCCAAGCGCATGAACGTGGTGGCCTCCAACCTGGCCAACGCGGAAAGCGTGACGGGGCCCGATGGCACCGCTTACCGCGCCAAGCAGGTGGTGTTCTCGCCCGAGCAGGAAACCGACGGCTATGCCACCGGCGTGTCGGTCGACCGCGTGGTCGAGGACACCGTCACCCCCATGAAGCGCATGCACCAGCCGGGCAACCCGCTGGCCGATGCCGACGGCTACGTGACGATGCCGAACGTGGACGTGGTCGACGAGATGGTCAACATGATTTCCGCGTCGCGCTCGTACCAGGCCAACGTGGAGGTCGCCAATACCACCAAGACGATGGCGGCCAAGGCCCTGACCCTGGGCCAGTAACCCACCCCAACGCTTAGCGAGACACGACCATGACCGTCAGCTCCACCACCAGCACGACCAGCACCAGCAGCACGACCAGCACCACCGGCATCACCTCGCAGACCGGCACCGACCTGCAGAACACCTTCATGCAGCTGCTGGTCGCCCAGCTGAAGAACCAGGATCCGCTCAACCCGATGGACAACTCGCAGCTGACCTCGCAGCTCGCGCAGATCAACACCGTCAACGGCATCTCGCAGCTGAACACGACGATGTCCAGCATGGCCACGCAGAGTGCCGCCTCGCAGGCCTCGTCGCTGATCGGCCGGACCGTGGAGGTGCCGTCGTCGACGCTGACGCTGTCGTCCAGCTCGGCTAGCTTCGGCGTTTCGGTGCCGAACGGCGCCGACGACGTGGTGGTCACGATCAAGAATTCGTCCGGGACGACGGTGCGTACCGTCGATCTGGGCCAGGTCTCCGCCGGCACGTCCAATTACACGTGGAACGGCAAGGACGACAAGGGCAATACGCTGTCGGACGGCAGCTACACGATCTCGGTGGCCGCCACGCTGAGCGGTTCGACCACCACGGCCAGCGCGCTCGGCACCGACAAGGTGACCGGCGTGACCATCAACAGCGGCACCACGCTGCTGCAGCTTGCCTCGGGCGGGACGACCAAGTTGTCCAACGTCACCACCATCCAGTAATAACGGGTCGAACCCGCTTTTCATTCTCCACGGGAGCACACAATGGGATTCCAGCAAGGCCTGAGCGGTCTCGATGCCGCCTCGAAGAACCTCGACGTGATCGGCAGCAACGTCGCCAACGCCAACACGGTCGGCTACAAGAAGTCGACGGCCGAGTTCGGCGACGTGTATGCGCGTTCGCTGGTCGGCGCCTCCGACAACCAGATCGGCCAGGGCGTGGACGTGACCAAGGTGTCGCAGTCGTTCACGCAGGGCAACGTGACCGTGACCGGCAACCCGCTGGACATCGCCATCAACGGCACCGGCTTCTACCGGATGGTCGACGCGTCGAGCGGGCAGGTGTCGTACACCCGTAACGGCCAGTTCCAGACCGACAAGAACGGCTACATCATCTCCGCCACCGGCCAGAACCTGACCGGCTACGCCGCCGATGCCACCGGCAAGATCAACACGGCCGTGCTGACCAACCTGCAGATCCCGGTCAACGACCTGGCGCCGCTGGCGACCACCAACACCGCGTTCAGCATCAACCTCGATGCCGCCGGCACGGTGCCGACCACCACGCCGTTCTCGGCCACCAATTCGGCCACGTACAACCATTCGGTCTCGGAGCAGGTGTACGACGGCACGGGCACGTCGCACATGCTGACCAACTACTACGTGCGCACCGGCACCGGCTGGGATGTCTACTCGACGGTCGACGGCGCGGCCCCGACCGGCGGCAACCCGGTCACCTCGCTGACCTTCAACAGCAGTGGCGTGCTGACCTCGTCGCCGAGCAAGGTGGCGGTGGCCTTCGCGGGCATGAGCATTTCGAGCATGGACCTCACCGGCACCACGCAGTACGGCGGTGGCTTCAACGACACCAGCGTCACGCAGGACGGCTACGCCACCGGCCGCCTGGCCAGCTACTCGGTCGGGAATGACGGCACCATCACGGGCCGCTACTCCAACGGCCGCACGTCGACGCTGGGCCAGATCGCCATGACCAACTTCAAGGCGCCGGACGGGCTGCAGAACATCGGCGGCAACCAGTGGGTGGAGACGGCCGAGTCGGGCTCGCCGCAGATGGGCACGCCGGGCATGGGCTCGTTCGGCCTGCTGCAGTCGTCGGCGGTGGAGCAATCCAACGTGGACCTGAGCGCCGAGCTGGTCAACATGATCGTCGCGCAGCGCTCGTACCAGGCCAACGCGCAGACCATCAAGACCGAGGACACCATCCTCCAGACCCTGGTGAGCATGCGCTGAGTAGGAGCCCCGCATGGACCGCATGATCTACGTGGCGATGACTGGCGCGAAACACCTGTTCGACCAGCAAGCCGCCAGCGCCAACAATCTCGCCAATTCCAGCACCACGGGCTTCAAGGCCCAGATCGACGCGTTCCATACGGTGGGCGTGCAGGGCGACGGCTCGCCGACGCGCAGCTTCGTGATGGCGTCGGCGATCGGCACCGACTTGACGCCGGGCCCGATCGAGACCACCGGCCGCAGCCTGGACGTGGCCATCGACGGGCAGGGCTTCTTTGCCGTGCAGACCGCCGACGGCGGCGAAGCCTACACCCGCGCCGGTGCGTTCCAGGTGGGGGCGGACGGCACCATCCAGACGCTGTCCGGCCAGCCGGTGCTGGGCGATGGCGGTCCGGTCACGCTGCCGCCCAACACCACCGTGCAGTTCGCCAAGGACGGCACGATCAACGCGATCAGCGCGGACAACCGCACGCCGCCCGTGTCGCTGGGGCGGCTCAAGCTGGTGAGCATCGATCCGGCCAACGTCGATCGCGGCACCGACGGCCTGTTCCGGCAGCGCGACGGCCAGGATGCCAACGTGGACGAGCGCGTGCGCATCACCGGCGGCGCGCTGGAGGGCAGCAACGTCAGCCTGACCGATTCGCTGGTCAACATGATCGAAATCTCGCGCCAGCTGGAGCTGCAGATGAAAGCCCTGCACACCGGCGACACCAACGCCCAGTCGGCCAACGAATTGCTGCGCCACGCCTGATACGGCGGGCCTCTGAATTGATTCAACCTAGGACTCGAACATGATTCGCTCCCTGTGGATTTCCAAGACCGGGATGGACGCCCAGCAATCGCAGCTGGATGTCATCTCGAACAACCTGGCGAACGTCAACACGACGGGCTTCAAGCGCTCGCGCGCCGTGTTCGAGGATCTGCTGTACCAGAACGTGCGCGAGCCCGGTGCGCAGTCGTCGCAGCAGACCACGCTGCCCTCGGGCATGCAGATCGGCACCGGCACGCGCATCGTCGCCACCGAACGCCTGCATACCCAGGGCAACCTGCAGCAGACCGGCAACTCGACCGACGTGGCCATCAACGGCAACGGCTTCTTCCAGGTGCAGATGCCGGACGGCACGCTGGCCTACTCGCGCGACGGCAGCTTCCAGATCAACGCGCAGGGCCAGCTGGTGACCTCCAGCGGCTACCCGGTGCAGCCGGCCATCACGGTGCCGCAGAACGCCACCAGCCTGACCGTCGCCAAGGACGGCACG
This sequence comes from Ralstonia pseudosolanacearum, assembly GCF_024925465.1. NCBI lineage: Bacteria > Pseudomonadati > Pseudomonadota > Betaproteobacteria > Burkholderiales > Burkholderiaceae > Ralstonia > Ralstonia pseudosolanacearum. The sequence continues at coordinate 1,407,848 of NZ_CP103851.1, forward strand.
GTGACGGTGACGACGCCGGGCGCGGTGAACTCCACCCAGGTGGGCACGTTCCAGTTGGCCAACTTCATCAACCCGGCCGGCCTGCGCAGCATGGGCGAGAACCTGTATGCCGAGACCGAGGCGTCGGGCACGGCCAACCTGGCCGCGCCGGGCTCCAACGGCATCGGCGTGCTCAACCAGAACTACGTGGAAACGTCCAACGTGAACGTGGTGGAAGAGATGGTCAACATGATCCAGACGCAGCGCGCGTACGAGATCAACAGCAAGGCGGTGCAGACCTCCGACCAGATGCTGGAGAAGCTGGCGCAGCTCTGAGCGCGCCGGTGCTGTTCTAAGGACGTTTCGCGATGCCTACCCCCCCGGTTTTCTCGCTCCTGCACGGCGGCCGCGCCGTGCGCATCCTGCGCCTGGCCGTGCTCGGCACGGCGAGCCTGTTCGCTGCCGCGTGCGGCATGCTGCCGCCGCCGGAGCCGATCGTGCAGGGCCCGACCACCGCGCGCCCGCCGATGCCAGTGATGGCGCCGCGCCAGAATGGGGCGATCTACCAGGAGGTGGCATCGGGCAGCGGCGGCTTCCGCGGCATGTTCGAAGACCGCCGCGCGCACATGGTGGGCGACACCATCACCATCGTCATCACCGAGAACACCGCGGCCAGCAAGCAGACCTCGGGCAGCGTGGACCGCAGCGGCAGCATGACCGCTTCGGTGCCGACCTTCGCCGGCATGAACCCCGGCGTGCTGTCGCTGCTGGGCGTGTCGGCCAGCGATGCCAACAAGTTCGACAGCAAGGGCGCCAACGGCGCGACCAACAACTTCACCGCCACCATCACTGTGACGGTGGTGGAGGTGCTCTCCAACGGCAACCTGGTCGTCAGCGGCGAGAAGCAGATGGCCGTGGGCCAGGGCACCGAGTCGATCAAGTTCTCGGGCGTGGTCAACCCGACCACCGTCAACAACCAGAACACCGTGCTGTCGACCCAGGTGGCGGACGCTCGCATGGAATATCGCGGTACCGGCTATGTGGCCGAGTCCCAGCAGATGGGCTGGCTGTCGCGGTTCTTCCTGAGCGTTTCGCCATTCTGACTGCCGTGCTGAGGAATCCGTCATGAAGACACTGCATCGATTCATCGGGGCGGCCCTGCTGGCACTGGGCGCCCTGGCGGGCACGGCGCATGCCGACCGCATCAAGGACCTGACCACCATTGCCGGCGTGCGCGAGAACGCGCTGATCGGCTACGGCCTCGTGGTCGGCCTGGACGGCAGCGGCGACCAGACCACGCAGACGCCGTTCACCATCCAGAGCTTCAACAACATGCTCTCGCAGTTCGGCATCAACGTGCCGAGCGGCGCGAGCATCCAGCTCAAGAACACCGCCGCCGTGGTGGTGACGGCCTCGCTGCCCGCGTTCGTGCGGCCGGGCCAGACCATCGACGTGACGGTGTCGTCCATCGGCAATGCCAAGAGCCTGCGCGGCGGCACGCTGCTGCTGACGCCGCTCAAGGGCGTGGACGGCCAGCTCTATGCGCTGGCGCAGGGCAACGTGGTGATTGGCGGCGCGGGCGCGTCGGCCAACGGCAGCAAGGTGCAGATCAACCAGCTCGGCGCCGGCCGCATCGCCAACGGGGCAACGGTGGAGCGCGCCGTGCAGGCGACGGTGGGCGAGGCCGGCAGCATCCAGCTCGATACCGGCACGACGGATTTCGGCACCGTGCAGAACATCGTCAACGCTATCAACAAGCAGTTCGGCGCGGACACCGCCGAGGCCGCCGACGGCCGCACCGTCAACGTGCGCGCGCCGGCGCTGGCCGCCGACCGGGTCGGCTTCGTGGCCAAGCTGCAGAACATCGATGTGACGCCGGCCCAGGCGGCGGCGCGTGTGGTTGTCAATGCGCGCACCGGCTCGGTGGTGATGAATCAGCAGGTTAAGCTCGAGCCCTGCGCGGTGGCGCACGGCAACCTGTCGGTCACCATCAGCACGGAGCCGGTGGTCAGCCAGCCGGCGCCGTTCTCGCAAGGCCAGACGGTGGCGGGCGCGCGCTCGAACATCGAGGTCAAGCAGCAGGGCGGCAGCCTGATCAATGTCAAGGGCGGCACCAACCTGGCCGATGTGGTCAAGGCCATCAACGCCATCGGCGCCAACCCGCAAGACCTGATCTCCATCCTGCAGGCGATGAAGGCGGCCAATGCGCTGCGCGCCGACCTGGAAATCATCTAAGCGCCCGGCGTTGCGGAGTTTGCCATCATGAACCGGACCGACATCAGCAACCGACTGGCGCTCGACACCCAGGGCTTCGAGTCGCTCAAGCAGACGGCACGCACCGATCCGACCGCGGCGGCCAAGACCGTCGCCAAGCAGTTCGACGCGATTTTCGTCAACATGATGCTCAAGCAGATGCGCGAGGCGTCGCCGCAGAACGGCCTGCTCGATTCGTCGTCGAGCAAAATGTATACGTCGATGCTCGACCAGCAGTTGTCGCAGACCATTTCTGCGCGCGGTGTGGGCGTGGCCGACCAGTTGCTCAAGCAGATGCTGCGGCAGGCGGCGAAGACCAATCCGGATGCCTCGGCCCCGGTGAACACGGCGCTGTCGCGCACCACCGCCACCAATACCGCCCTGCCGGGCGCTGCCGGCTCGACCACCACGGATGCCGCCAAGGCCATCGCGCGCGCGTCGCTCAACGGCCTGGCGGCCACGGCGGCGGCGGGCACCGAGGACGACGGCTCGGGCATCAGCACGGTGCCGCGCCCCGGCCTGGAAGAGCGCGTGCAGCGCGCCTTGGCCGCGCTGCGCAAGCAGGCCGAAGCCCAGTCGTCGGGCGGCACGCTGCCCGAAGCGGATCTGTCGTCGGTGGCCTCGCAGCCGGCCGGCGACCGCATGTCCAGCTTCTACAACAAGCTGATCGACCATGCCACGCAGGCCAGCCAGGAAACCGGCATCCCGGCCAGCTTCATGATCGGCCACGCCGCGCTGGAAAGCGGCTGGGGCCGCCGCGAGATTCGCGCCAAGGACGGCACCAGCTCGCACAACCTGTTCGGCATCAAGGCCGGCGGCTCGTGGACGGGCCCGACGACCGAGGTGATGACCACCGAGTACGTCGGCGGCGTCGCGCACAAGGTCAAGGAGAAGTTCCGCGCCTACGGCTCGTATGCCGAGGCGTTCAAGGACTACGCCAACCTGCTGAGCAGCAACCCGCGCTACAGCAACGTGGTGGCGGCCGGGGCCGGCAAGGATGCGGCCTCGTTCGCCAGGGGGCTGCAGCGTGCCGGCTACGCCACCGATCCGAACTACGCCAACAAGATCATGGCGGTGCTCAGGCAGATCGCCTGAGGTCGCCTATCAATTCTTGGGATCGATAGGGTCTCGGGCTCAAGTTTCCTCGCCGGCGGCCGTTCTTGTCGGTAGCGATCATCCTGGCGGCCCCATGCCGTCGACACCGAGACAAACATGAGCAGCTCCCTCCTGAATATTGGCGCGACCGGTTTGCGGGTCGCCGATATCAATCTGCAGGTGACCGGCAACAACATCTCCAACGCGAGCACGGCCGGCTATTCGCGCCAGGAAGCGGTGCAGACCGAAAACATCCCGATGGCCACCGGGGCCGGCTACCTTGGCCAGGGCGTCAACGTCACGACCGTCAAGCGCATCTACGATCAGTTCCTGACCGCCCAGGTGCAGAGCGGCCAGGCCGCCAGCAGCGCCGCCGATCAGCTCAACAGCCTGGTCTCGGGCCTGGACACCTACATGTCGGACAGCAACAGCGGCCTGGGCTCGGCGCTGACCAGCTTCTTCAATGCCGCCGACAGCCTGGCCTCCAATCCGTCCAGCACCAGTGCCCGCCAGGTCTTCCTGAGCGCGGCGAGCACCCTGCAGACCCGCTTCAACGCGATCTCGGGGCAGATGGCGTCGCTGTCGAACCAGGTCAACACGCAGGTGCAGACGCAGGTCAATAGCGTCAACAGCACCACCCAGCAGATCGCCGCGCTCAACGACCAGATCGCCAAGGCCGAAGCCGCGAGCGGCGGCCAGCCCGCCAATGACCTGCGCGACCAGCGCGACCAACTGGTGCAGACGCTCAACCAGTCGATCAAGGCCAGCGTGGTGCAGACCAGCGACGGCCAGTACAACATCTACGTCGGCAACGGCCAAGCGCTGGTGCAGGGCAGCCAGAGCTACCAGCTGACGACGGTGGCATCGCAATACGACCCGACGCAGCTGTCGGTGGGCTACAAGAGCCCGGCCGGCACGGTCAGCATCGACGACAGCCAGCTCGGCGGCGGTGCGCTGGGCGGCCTGATGCAGTTCCGCCAGAACACGCTGATCCCGGCGCAGAACAGCCTGGGCCGGCTGGCCGCGGCCGTCTCGGCCGACGTCAACACGCAGAACAAAGAGGGCATGGACCTGAACGGCAAGCTGGGGAGCGATCTCTTCTCCACCGCCGGCCCCAGCGTCGCGGCCAGCTCCAGCAACACCGGCACCGGTGCGCTGACGGCGACCATCACCAATGCCAACGCCGGCCGGGGCTACGACTACCAGGTCAAGTATTCGGGCGGCAACTATACGGTGTCGCATTACCCGGATGGCTCCGGCGCCGTGACGGTGTCGAGCTGGCCGACCACGGTCGACGGTGTCACGCTCAACCTGACGGGCGCGATGGCGAGCGGCGACTCCTTCCTGGTGCGCCCCACCGCCAATGCGGCCTCGACCATGCAGACGCTGACCTCCGACTACCACGCGGTGGCCGCGGCCTCGCCGGTGGTGGTCAACCAGGGCAGCAACAACACGGGCAGCGCGTCGGTGGCGTCCATCGGGGTGGACAGCACCTATGCCGGCTCGCCGCTGACCTCCGCCGTCAACCTGACCTACAGCGGCGGCTCGCTGTCGGGCTTCCCGGGCAGCGTGACGGTCACCGTCAACGGCACGGCCACCACCTACAGCGGCAGCGCGCCCTATACGCAGGGGGCGACCTATTCGTTCAACGGCATCCAGATGTCGCTGAACGGCACGCCGGCCGCCAACGACACCTTCACCGTCTCCGCCAACACGGCCAACAGCACGGACGGCCACAACGCCAGCGCCTTCGCGCAGTTGCGCAACGCCACGGTGCTGGACAACGGCACCACCTCGATCAGCTCGGGCTGGAGCAACCTGGTGACCCAGGTGGGCATCCAGGCCAGCCAGGCCAGTGCCAACGTGACGTCGCAGAAGGCGCTGCTGGCGAGCTCCACGGCGCAGCAGCAGTCGGTGTCGGGTGTCAACCTGGACGACGAGGCGATGAACCTGATGAAGTACCAGCAGGCGTACCAGGCGTCGGCCAAGGTGATGCAGACGGCGAACTCGCTGTTCGATTCGCTGCTGTCGATCGCCAACGGCTGACGCGCGGACTGAAGAACCGCGCGCATGTGCCGATAGAGTCTTCAAGCCCAATTCCCAGCTTCCTCCAGCCTCCTTTACGGACCCGATCATGCGAGTCAGTACCGCCCAGTTTTTCTCGGCGTCCACCTCGTCGATGCAGACCACGCAGTCGAACCTGGTCAAGCTGCAGCAGCAGATCTCGAGCGGGATCGCGCTCACCGCGGCCGGCGACAACCCGGCGGCCATGGGCCAGGTGCTGCAACTGCAGCAGTCGCAGGACACGAGTGACCAGTTCCAGGTCAACCGCGACGCCACCTACGCGCGCCTGAACACTGTGTCGTCGGCGCTCAGCGACGTGATCAGCACGCTGCAGCAGGGCAAGCAGTCGACCATCGCCGCCAATACCACGCTGCTGACGGATTCGCAGCGCGTCGGCATCCTGGCCCAGGTCAAGCAGCAGTACCAGCAGCTGCTGTCGAGCGCCAACCAGCGCGATGCATCGGGCGTGGCATTGTTTGCCGGCGCCAACGGCACCACCGCTCCGTTCGTCAGCTCGGGCGGCTCGGTGCAGTACGTCGGCAGCGGCCAGCCGCCCACGGTGCAGGTCGCGCAGGACATCTCGATGTCCAACTCGGTGTCCGGCGATTCCGTGTTCGTGCGCGTGCCCAACAGCGATGCGTCCAACGCGAACGCCAACCAGAGCGTCTTCAAGACGTACGAGAACCTGATCACGGCGCTGTCCAAGCCGATCACGACCTCGGCCGATGTGACCGCCATCCAGACGGCGGTGCAGACCGCGCAGGGCAATCTGGATAGCGCCTACCAGGTCGCCCTGCAGGCCCAGGTGACGGTCGGCACGCAGCAGGCGCAGATCACCACGCTCAACAGCAGCGGCTCGAACTTCGGCGAGCAGCTCAAGGAGCAGATCTCCAAGCTGCAGTCGGTGGACTACACCAGCGCCATTTCGCAGTTCTCGCAGCAGCAGGTGTCGCTGCAGGCCGCGCAGAAGACCTTCTCGGCCATGCAGGGGCTGTCGCTGTTCCAGTACATCAATCCCTGATTCGGGTCAGGACCGGGCGGCGCGGGGGCCGCAAGGCGAGGCCGCCCGGGCGCATAATGTGCGCCTGTGGTTCTCGTCCGTACCGGCCATGCCCATCCAGTATCTCCGCCGCCTGACCAGCCCCGAGCGCACCGACGAGACCAATCGTCGGCTCGGGCAGTCGCTGGCGTTCGTCGCCGGCGCGGCCAACGCGGGCGGCTTTCTTGCCGTCAGGCAATACACCTCGCATATGTCGGGCATCGTCTCGGCCGTGGCCGATGACCTGGTGTTGGGCGATTGGCCGCTGGTGCTGGCGGGCGTCGCCTCGCTGCTGGCTTTCCTGGGCGGTGCGGCCTGCACGGCCGTGCTGGTCAACTGGGGGCGCCGCCGCAGCACGCAGAGCGCGTTCGCGCTGCCGCTGATGCTGGAGGCGGCGCTGCTGCTGGGCTTCGGCCTGATGGGGGCCTCGCTCAGCCACTACCGCGTGGTGTTCGTGCCCGCCACGGTGGCGCTGCTGTGCTTCATGATGGGGCTGCAGAATGCCATCATCACCAAGATCTCCAGGGCGGAAATCCGCACCACGCACGTCACCGGGCTGACCACCGATATCGGGATCGAGATCGGCAAGGCGCTGTACTGGAACCGCGGGCATCGCCACCTCCATGCCGTGGTCGCCGACCGGTCGAGGCTGCGCCTGCTGTCTTCGCTGCTGGGGATGTTCTTCCTGGGCGGCGTGACGGGCGCGATGGGGTTCAAGTACGTCGGCTACGTGGCGACGATCCCGCTGGCATCGATCCTGATGGCGTTGGCGGTGGTGCCGGTGATGGATGATCTGGTGGCGCGGCGACCGTAGGCGGGGCGGCCCTGCCGAAAGGCGGCCCCCCTCGATGGGCGATCAGACGGCTTCGAGCCGGCAGATCTCGTGCAATATGTTCAGGCGCCGGACCGGGTCCGCAACGTAAGGGTTGGTTTCGTCCCAGGCGTAACCCGCCAGGATTGCGCTGATCATGCGCCGAATGCCGGGTGCCTGCTGCGGGTGGAAGATGATGTCTTGCAGTTCACCCGTGTACCACCGTTCAATAAACGCGCGGAATGTGTCGATGCCGCGCCGCAGTGGTACGTCGTAGGCGCTCTGCCAGTCCACCGTTTCACCGGCAAGCTGTCGCAACAGCGCTCGCACGGCCAGATCCGCCGAGCGAAGGGCGATGGTCACGCCGGAAGAGAACACGGGGTCCAGGAATTCACCGGCATTGCCGAGCAGCGCGTAGCCGGGGCCATGCAGTTTCTCGACGTTGGCGGCGTATCCCCCGATATGGCGCACGGGCATCAGGAAGGGGGCATCCCCGATCAGGGCGGCGATGTTGGGCTCGGCTCGAATCAACGTCCGCAGCGCGGCCTCACGCTCGGCCTCGGGCATCTCGAGAAAGCTGGCTTCTGCCACGCAGCCGACCGAAGAGCGGCCGTTTGCGAGCGGGATCATCCAATACCAGACATCGCGCCGCTCGGGATGGACGGCGATGCAGATTTTGTTGCGGTCGGTCGTGCCGGCCGGCAGAGCATCTTGTACGTGCGTGAACAGGGCCGCGCGCAGCGGCATGCCGGTTGGTGCCTCAAGGTCTAGCAGGCGGGGCAGCACGCGTCCGAATCCGCTGGCATCCAGGATGAACCGGGCGTGCACGGTGTAGGTGTCGCCGGATTCGGTCTGGACCTCAAGCACCGGCGCCTCGCCGGGCTGCACGGCGCGCACGCTGTGGCCGAAGCGTACGTCCGCGCCCTGATCGGCCGCGCAGTTGATCAGGATCTGGTCAAAGGCGGCACGTTCGACCTGGTAGGTCGTGCCCCAGCCATCGGAGTGCTTGTCGCGGAAGTCAAAAGCGGCGGTCTTGTCGCCATGGACAAAATACGCGCCGTTCTTGTACTGGAAACCGGCCTCGACCACGGCACGCAGCATGCCGGCCTGCTCCAGATACGCCATGCTCTGCGGCAGCAGGCTCTCGCCGATCGAGAAACGCGGAAAATGTTGCCGTTCGAGTACGAGAACCTGCTGCCCAGCCTGTCTCAGCAGGGCGGCCGCGACGGCCCCGGCGGGGCCCGCGCCGATGATGGCGACGTCCACGTGTTCCGGATGATGGATGGGATCCTGTTGCTTGATCATTGCCGATTCGAGCTTCTCTGATGGTTCACTGAAAGCGGATAAAAATCCGATCTGGATCGTACGTGCGTTTCCACGCTTTGAAAACTCTCTTGCGATTACAATGCCCGCTTGTCTGAACCGCCGCCGATTCGAGAGCGTTACGTGCAATCCACCGAGGTTTCTTCCGCGCCAGAGCGCGTTGGGTCATTTGTTCCGGAAACGGCGTTCGGCATCTGGTTTTTACGCACGCATACGTGGGCGCATCACGTACTGCGCGTCGCCGTCAACGATTTAAAGCGCCTGATCACGACATCGCTCCCGGTTGCGCCCGTGATTGCGGATGTCGGCTGCGGGCAGGGGATCTCGTTCCGCCTGCTCGAGAGCGCGTTCGCGCCGCAACGCATGATCGGCATCGATTTCCATCGTCCGTCCCTGGTGGCCGCCAAGCAGGCCGCGGCGGCGCTGGCTACGCCGGTCGAGCTGCTACACGGTGATTGCGCAGCGCTGCCCTTGCCGGACGCATCCGTTGACATGGTGTTCTGCCATCAGACCTTCCATCATCTGGTCGAGCAGGACCGGGCACTTGCCGAGTTTCATCGCGTGCTGAAGCCGGGTGGGCTGCTGCTGTTTGCGGAGTCGACCGAGGTCTATATCAAGTCCTGGGTGATCCGGCTGCTGTTCCGTCACCCCATGCATGTGCAGAAAAGCGCGCAGGGCTATCTCGACATGATCCGGGCGGGCGGTTTCGCGTTCGAGGACCGGAACATCTCGCTGCCGTATCTCTGGTGGAGCCGGGCCCGCGACTTTGGCCTGCTGGAACGCCTGGGGCTGCATCGCCCGAAACCGGGCAAGCGGCGCGAGACCCTCGTCAACGTCGTCGCGACCAAGCACGAATAAGGTTGATGGGCCGGGCTTGCTGGCCCGGCTTTCCTTCAGTGGTCACCTGTCGAGCGTCACTTGTCGAGCTTGACCACTTCGCCCTTCAGCGCAACGGCGACGACGAACGTGCCGGCACGGCAGGCGAACTCCGACGTGTTCTCCACCGGGTACTTCCTGTCGTTGCTCTTGATCTCGACGACGGCGTTGCCGCCCATCTGACGTGCGCGCGCCTGCAACGCCTGTACGGTAGAGATCAGGGCGTACTGGCACGCCGATTCCATCGGGGCACCGATCGTGCTGGTCGTCTTCCGGAGACTGACCACCCCCAGCGATTGGGCAACGGGGGCGTGCTGCTGCCCGGCAAAATACAGGCCGATGTCGCCGGCGACTTTGTCGGGCCCCTCGCTGGCGAGCGCTTCGCTGATCGGGTACGTGTCGACGTCGTCGCGGGCCAGCGCGGGGGTAGCGATTGCCGCGAAGCAGAGCGAAATCAATAACAGTCGATGTTTCATGGGGAGACTTCGCGGCCTTGTGGTGGATGGGGCGATCACTTGCCCGCTTCGATCTTCACGACGTCGCCGCGGACGCGCAGCGCCGAGGCGACACCGCTCACGCCGCACGTAAAGTTGCTGTCGCTATTCGACTCGGTGTCGTGGAAGCTCGTCTTGATGTTGATGACGGCGTTGGCGCCGTGATCATGCGCATAGCTGGTGAGCTGGCGCAGCGTATCGGCCAGCGCTGCGTTGCAGATTTCGACTTCGGTGGCCGTCTTGCGCGGCAGGTGCGCGGACTTCGTGACCTCGCCGAGTGTTTCGACGACGGCAGGGTGCTGCTGGTTGCCGAAATACAGGGCCACACCGGGGCTGAGCTGCTGTGCGTCCAGCACGGGCTTGATCGGGTAGGTCACCACTTCGGTCCGCGCGGCCGCGGTTTGTGCAATCGCGGCAAGGATGCCGGCAGTCAGTACAGATCGGATGTTCATCGAGCACTCCTGTTTGTGTCGTTATGAGTGGAAATCGCCGGGATCGGCGCCGAACATCAGGCCGGCGCAACTGCCGCCGAACCCGAAAGAAATGGACAGGGTGGTGCGAAGGTCGGCCGGGCGCGAGCGGCGGACCAGGGGCATGGCCGTGGCCGCCGATTCGAGCGTCACGATATTCGGGCTGCCGGCAATGAACCCGTCGCGCATCATCAGCAGCGTGTAGATGGCTTCGTGGGCACCCGCCGCACCGGGTGGATGCCCGGTCAGGCCCTTCGTAGAGGAGAACGCCGGTGTGTTCGCGCCGAAGGCAGCCTTGAGCGCGCGGAGTTCTTCCAGGTCGCCGGACGGGGTCGACGGCCCATGTGTGTTGATGTAGTCCAGCGGTGCCTCGGTGTGTCGCAGCGTGTCGCGGATGGCGCGGGCGATGCTGGCGGCCTGTGGCGACACCATGGACGAGCTGTCCGTGCTTTGGCCGAACCCGATGACCTCCGCGTAGATGCGCGCACCGCGCGCGCGGGCATGCGTGAGCGACTCGAGGACCAGCACGCCTGCCCCCGACGCCAGGACAAAGCCGTCGCGGGCCGTGTCGTAGGGCCGGGAGGCCAGATGGGGCGTGTCCGCGCTGGCACGCGACAGGGCGCCCATGGCATCGAAGAGCAGCGCGTAGTTGTCATGCAGCTCTTCGGCACCGCCCGCCAGAACGATGTCCTGCTGCCCGGCGCGGATCCAGTGTGCGGCCTGTCCGATGGCCAGCGCCGAGGTGGTACACGCGGACGACGGCGAATAGCTGATGCCGCCGATGCCGAAGACCTGCGCAAGATTGGCGGACACCGTGCTGCTCATCGCTTGCGGCACGACATAGGGCGGCACGCGGTCTACGCCGCGTGCGCGCGAGATGGCCAGTGCCGCATCGTAGGCGGACAGGGCGCCGCTTCCCGAGCCCACCACGGCGCCGACGCGAGGCGATTGCAGGATGGCCGGATCGAGGGCCGCGTCTTCGACGGCTTTGCGGGCCGCGTGACAGGCCAAGCGCGCGGTGTCGCCCATGAACCGCTCAAACTTGCGGGGAAACGGTGCCTCATCCGCGACGCAAGCCACGCCCCCCACCTGGCTTGCGAGTCCGAGCGCGCGCCACGCCCCGACGGCCGACAGGCCCGAGCGACCTTCGCGCAGGGCTGCGGCAACCGCATCGAGGGTATTGCCGAGGCAGGACACGATGCCCATGCCCGTGACCACGACACGCTCAGGCCCGGCATATCGGGCGGCAGGACGCGAATGTTCCGCGACGGTCACGGCGCGCGCTTGAAGACGAGGGAGGTATTGATGCCGCCGAACGCAAAGTTGTTGGTCATCACGTACTCGGTGTCGATGGCGCGTGCGTTGCCTGCGATGTAGTCGAGCGGGGCGCAGGCCGGGTCGACGGTCTCCAGATTGAGGGTCGGCGCATACCAGTTGCGTTTCATCATTTCGATGGTCCACCAGGCTTCGATGGCGCCGCACGCGCCCAGCGTATGGCCGATGTAGCTCTTGAGCGAGCTGATCGGCAACGTGGGCCGGAAGACGTCGGCCGTCGCACGGCTCTCCGCCACGTCGCCGAGGTCGGTGGAGGTGCCGTGGGCGTTGACGTAGCCGATGGCATCCTGCGGCAGCCCCGCATCCTGCAGCGCGAGCCGCATGGCGTGGCTCATCGTGGCGGCGGTGGGCTGGGTCATGTGGGCGCCGTCCGAGTTGCAGCCGAAGCCGACGATCTCGGCATGGATGACGGCGCCGCGGGCACGGGCGTGTTCGTATTCCTCGAGGACCAGCGTGGCGGCACCCTCGCCAACCACCAGGCCGTCGCGGGCGGCATCGAACGGGCGCGGCGTCAGGTGAGGCTCGTCATTGCGCGTGCTGGTCGCGTACAGCGTATCGAACACGGCCACGGCCGGGCCGGACAGTTCTTCCGCGCCGCCCGCGAGCATCAGCGTCTGCTTGCCGCCGGCGATCGCCTCGTAGGCGTACCCGATCGCCTGGCTGCCCGATGCGCAAGCGCAGGAAGTCGGCACGATGCGGCCTTTCAGGTCCCAGAACAGCGCCACGTTGACCGCCGTCGTGTGCGGCATCATCTGGATGTAACTGTTGGACGTGATCCCCTGCATCGAGCCGGTCTCGAGCATCGTGCCGAATGCCCGGATCGGCTGCACCGACCCGGACGAGGATCCATAGGCCACGCCCATGCGCCCGTCGCTGATGCTGGGGTCGTCGGCCAGCCCGGCATCGGCCAGCGCCAGTTCGGTGGCGCGGACCGCGTACAGCGAGACCGGGCCCATCGAACGCGTCTTCTTGCGCGGATACGTCGACGGCACCTCAAACGCGGGGAGCGGGCAGGCGAGCCGTGAATGCAGCGCGCTGAAGGCATCCCATTCGGGCATGCGGCGCACCGCGTTGCGCCCGCGCTGCAAGGCTTGCTGGATGTCGCTCCATTGGGAGCCGAGGGCAGTCACGCCGCCCATTCCGGTCACGACCACACGCTTCATCACACCATCCCGCCATTGACGCCGATGACCTGCCGGGTGACGTACGATGCGCCGTCCGACATCAGGAATCCGACCACCGATGCCACTTCGGCGGGCTGGCCGACGCGGTTCATCGGAACCGTCTTCAGCGCGTGGTCGAGATGCTCGACTTCGGCCAGCATCTCGGTGTCGATCAAGCCGGGCGCGACGCAGTTGACGGTAATGCGCCGCGAGGCCAGCTCCACGGCCAGCGCCTTCGTCGCGCCGATCAGGCCCGCTTTCGCGGCGCTGTAGTTGACTTGCCCACGGTTGCCCATCACGCCGGAGACGGAAGCGATCGTCACGATGCGCCCGCCCTGGCGCAGCCGGATCATCGGCATGGTCAGCGGATGCACGACGTTGTAGAAGCCGTCCAGGCCCGTTTCGAGGACGATGTCCCAGTCCTCCTCGGTCAGCGCGGGAAACGCGGCATCGCGCGTGACACCCGCGCACAGGACGATGCCGTAGTAGGCGCCGTGTTCGGCGACATCGGCCTCCAGCAAGGTACGGCAGGTCACCCGGTCCCGCACGTCGAACTGCACCACGCGTGCGGTCCCGCCCTGGGCCTGGATGGCCGAGGCAACGGATTCGGCATCGCTGCGCCCGCTGCGGCAATGCACGGAGACCTCGAAGCCGTCGGATGCCAGTCGGTTGGCGATGGCGCGGCCGATGCCCCGGCTGGCACCTGTCACGAGAACGCGGCGGCTCATGATGCGAAACTCCCTTCGATAAAGGCTTGGAAATCGGTTGGCTGGTAGACCTTGATCACGGCTTGCGCCAGGTCGCGTCCGCCGGCGGCAATCGTGCAGGCATAGGCGCCGTGGCCTTCCGTGCTGCGCAGCACCTCCTGCACGGCGATGCTCAGGGGCGGGTTGGGCGCAAACGCCGGCGCGTGGGCCTCGTACTTGCGCGATCCGAGCAAGACGCCCGGACGCGCGGGGTTGCCGTCCCGCATCGACAGCAGTCCGACATGCGCGGCAATGGCCTGTGCCATCAGCTCGATGCCGAACCACGCGGGCATGGCACCGTCGGAATCGGCGTACCAGGCGGTCGGATCGACATGGGCGCAGGCCCGCAGGGTTTCATCGTCCCAGGTGTCGACGTGCGCCAGCAGGAGCATCGAGCCACGATGCGGCAGGATGTCTTCGATGCGGGGCGGGGGGGTATCCATGCGGTGGTTCATGTTCATCCCCGACCCAGGATCAGGCTGGCATTGCTGCCGCCAAAGGCGAACGAATTGCTCATTGCGTACTGTGCTGCGCCGAGGCGGCGCGTAGTTTCCACCAGGTCGAGCGGCGGCAGTGCCGGATCGGCTTCGCCGTCCCACTGATGCGTTGGCAGGGGGAGGTCGTCACGGGTGAGGGCGAGCCATGCAAAGCCCGCTTCTGTCGCGCCGGCTGCGCCCAGCGTATGGCCGGTCAGCGGTTTGGTGCCGCTGGCCGGTACGCCCTCGGGAAACACGCGTGCCATCAGGCGTGCTTCCATTTCATCGTTCTTGCGCGTGGCGGTGGCATGCAGGTTGACGTAGCCGATGGCGCCGGCGTCGATGCCGGCGTCGCGCATGGCGGCCCGCAAGGCCAGTTCGGCGCCCGCGCCGGTCGGGTCCGGCGCCGAGATATGGTGCGCGTCACTGGATTCGCCCGCCCCGGCCAGCCGCACCGGCCCCTCCTCGCGCGTCATCAGGAACACCGCCGCGCCCTCGCCGATGTTGATGCCGGCCCGGTTCCGGCTCATGGGGTTGGTGCGCTGGGTGCAGGTGGCCTCCAGCGAGCCGAAGCCTTGCAGCGTCATCTCGCACAGGGAATCCACGCCGCCGACCACCACGGCGTCGCACAGGCGCAGGTGGAGCAGTCGCCTGGCCGATGCGAAGGCCTTGGCGCTGGAAGTGCAGGCGGTGGAAATGGTAAAGGCCGGTCCGCTGACGCCCAGCGCGGCAGCGGCAAACGGTGCGAGCGTGCCGATTTCCATCTGGCGGTAGTCGAACGCCTGCGGCAAGGTCTGATGCGTGCGCTTGTATTGCAGCGCGGCTTCCGCTTCCTGCACGCCGGAGGTGCTGGTGCCCAGGACAACGCCGACGCGATGGTGCCCATACCGCTCGCATGCCGTCCGGAGTGCGTGCTCGATCTGCGCCAACGCGCCGAGCAGCAGCCGATTGTTCCGGCAGTCATAGCGTGCCAGGGACGCAGGCGGCGCGCACTCGAGCGGGGTCTGCACCTGACCGACCATGGCCGGGCCGACACCCGGACGATCGATGGCG
Source organism: Ralstonia pseudosolanacearum (assembly GCF_024925465.1). Lineage (NCBI taxonomy): Bacteria > Pseudomonadati > Pseudomonadota > Betaproteobacteria > Burkholderiales > Burkholderiaceae > Ralstonia > Ralstonia pseudosolanacearum. The sequence goes on from NZ_CP103851.1 coordinate 1,423,025, forward strand.
CGCATGCCAGGCGCGTGGCCTGTCGCGAGGCCCCGGACGATCGTGTCGAGGTCGCTTCCCAGCGCGTTGATCATGCCCAACGCGTGCAGGTAGACAGAAGGGGTGGATGCGGTCATGCGCGTTGCGCTCCCGGTCGAGGCATGCCGAGCGGTGCCAGCGCCACCGCGATGACGATGCCGGATGCCAGTGTCATGCCGAAGCTCCTGAGGACCGGCATCGCGCTGGACCCGAGCAGGCCGAACGTCAGCAGCGTGGTGGCGGCCGACAGCGCGACCCCGATCCAGACGGCACCGATTTCAGCGGGGTTGCGCATGCAGCCTTCCCGCAGGAAGACGGCGTAGTTGGCGCCCACCCCGAGCACGAGCATCATCGCCAGCCAGTGGAACAGGTTCAGGGGGAGGCCTGCGTATCCGTAGGCCGAGAAGGTGATGCCGATGGCAAACACCACCGGCAGCGTCACGCGCAGGCCCGCCCGCCAGCCGTATCGGAGGCAGAACAGGCCGAGCACCAGCGCCATCGCGCCGGCAAGCCACCAGGCGCTGCCGATCCGGTAGGCGGCGAACAGCCGTGCCACGCTCGACGCCTTGTCGACGAAACGGACCCCTTGCGTACCGTCCGCGAGCGCGGACAGGGCGGGCAGTTGCGCGGCCGTGGCCCCGATGGGGATGACGATGGTGGCGTAGACCGGCGCTTGGCCGGCCGGATCGGTCATGCGGCCGAGCCACAGGTGCCGGTAGGGCTGCGACCAGGGCATCGCGAGCCAATCATCGACCGTCAACGGCGCGCTCGCCGTTTGGGTGACGGTCTTGAGATAGCCGCTTGCGACCTCCGGCCGGAACCCCGCTGTGGCGAGCAGCGCGGGCAGGCCTTGAGGGGTGCCGAGAACCCGCTCGGTCAGCAGTGTCCGGTTCTGCTGTTGGCGATGTGCCGACGGCACGAATTGCGTGACCGATTGATGGCCTTGCAGCAACGCTCCGCCGATCGGTCCGGCGAGCTGTTCGTCCAGCGCTTCCGTGCGCTCCAACACCTGCTCCGGCGTGCTGCCCTTGACCATGAAGAACTGCGTTCCGCCTTCCATCCCGACCGCGCTGCGGATGATCCCTTCCTGGCGGGCCAAGTCGGCGTCGCGCTGGACCAGCAGGTGGATATCGTCATCGCTGCCCAGGCGCATCCAGCCTGGCAGTGCGCAGGCGGCCATGAGCAGCAGCACCAGCGGCGCGCGCCGGTGCGAGATGGCGTGATGCCACGCCGCCAGCCAGCGCGCGGCGCGTTCGTGGGTGCGCCCGGGTTGCGTGGATTGCCGGGGCATCAAGGCCGGCAGGAGGCAGATGACCGACAGAAACGCTGCGCCGATCCCGACCATGGCAAAGCACGCAAGTTGCCGCAACGCCGGAAACGGCACCCAGACGAGCGTGGCATAGCCGAGCAGGCTGGTCGTCAGCGCTACCGTCAGCGCGGGACGCACCTCGCGTGCGCTGCGCCACGGGTCTCGCATGCCGCCCACATTGCGATGATTGACGAAGTACTGGATCGAATAATCCACCGCCTCGCCGATCAGGCTGGCGCCGAAGATCAGGGTGAGCAGATGCAGCTTGCCGAATGCGGCCATGGTGGCGGCCAGGGCGCACAGGGTGCCGATGCCGGTCGAGGCGAAACCGAGCAGCAGCACGCGCAATGAGCGGAAGACCCACAGCATGAGCAGCGCGATGCCGCAGGTCGAGGCGATGCCGATGACGTGGAGTTCGCGTTCGGATGCCGTGCGCGCCGCGTCCGCGTAGAACACTGCGCCGGTGCGCGCCATCGTGACATCCGGAAAGGCGCGTGCCAGGTCAGACTGGGCGGCTGCCACGGCCTGCCTGACGGCGGCTTGCGTGTGCGATTCGTACGCCGAGTCGCGCAGGATGCCGGTGACGAGGACGCCGGTCGTCGTGCCTTGGCGGGAGACCAGCAGGTTGTCCTCGATCTCCAGGCGGGTCGACGCGAGCGGCAGGTCGGCCAGCCAGTGCTCCAGCCAGCCGAAGGGGTCGTCGGCGAGCGGCGCGCCGAGGCCGGTACGCAGCGGGCTGTAGAGCCGCTGCGCGAGCAGGTCCGGCAGCGATGCCGATCGATTCTGCAGCGCTGCGCGGTCGCCGGCATTGAGCAGGCCGGCCCGATAGGGCAGGTAGAAGCGGGCGATCTGCGCGGCGTCGAACGGCGGCAGCTCGGCGACGACGGCGCGGAACGCGTCGCTCTGTGCCAGGCGTGCCCCTAGTTGACGGGCGGCGGCCTTGGCCTGCCGGTCGTCATGGCTGCTGACGAGGAGGACCGCGCGGTCCCCCATGGAAGCGGCCAACGTGTCGGCGGCCCGTTCGGCGAACGGGTCGGCTTCGGTTGCCGGCAGCAGCGCCAGGAGGTTGGTCTGCAGCACGCTGCCGGAGTGCAGGCGCCATCCGCAATAGCACGCGGCGAAGAGCACGATCGCCAGCCATAGGCACCGGGTCGTCCAGGCGGAGCGGTGGAGGTTGCGCGCAGGCGTCAATGCGGCCGGCATCAAGAGGCTCCAAGCAAGGCAAGTTCCGCCGGGCTCAGGGTCTCGACGCTAGCGCTGTCGGTGAAGTCGAGACGCGTCTCGTCGCCGCCCGCGGCGCGGATGGTGATGCCGCGGACATAGGTGTCGCCGTGCAAGTCCAGGCCGCGCAACGCCTGGGCGAGCTGCGGTTGCGCCGGGGTCAGGCGCAGGCGCCAGTGCGCGGGCGTACCCTGCGCCGCCACGTCGAACTGCGAGTACATGGCAGACAGGTCGCCACCGAGCATGGCGCGCATCATGCGCGACACCTGGGCGATGCCGGCTGCGTTGCGCTGGCTGCCCGGCACCGGTTTGCCGGCCGCGTCCAAAATCCTGACGCCGGCTTCGGTGACCACGTAGGTCAGGCGCAGCGGCTGCTCGATCTGCCAGATGACGCCGCGTTCGCGCGAGAACAGCAGGGTGCCGGTGCTGACCAGCGGCCTTTGCATGGACTGCAGCGTTTGCGTCTGCGTGAAGCGGGCGCGCACACCGCGGGCCCGTCCCAGCTGCGCCGCGACCTGGGCGACCACGGTACTGTCGCGCGTGTCGTCCGCCAGGACGGGAGTCGCCCAGGCTGCGGCGCTGCCCAGCAGCAGCGCGAGCATCAATCGGCCCATGCGCGCTCCACCTTCTCGAACACCACCGCGGGCGAGACGAACTGCAGCTCCGACGTTGCCGCGCAGACCGCGACCTGGATGGTGTGCCCTTTCGTGAGCCGCTGACCGGATGCGCAGTCCGCAATCTCATAGCCGATCTTCAATCGGTTCTCGTACTCGATCAAGGTGGCGCGGACGTTGATCCACTGGCCGTACGTGGCCGGCCTGATGTATTTCAGATGGGCTTCGACGACCGGCCAGAGGTAGCCGGAGGCGCGCATTGCCGGGTAGTCGTAATCGAAGGCGCGCAGCAGGGCGGCGCGGCCGCTCTCGAAATACTTGAGGTAGTGGCCGTGCCAGCAGACATCCATGGCGTCGACATCATGGAAGGGCACCTCGATACGGGCGCTTGCCGACAAGGGCGCGCGCGCAGGACGGGTCATGGCTGCCCTCCGGGTTCGCCCGCCATGAGCGCGCCGTGCTCGATGCTCGCGGTCAGGCGGCGCAGGTCCATTTCAAGCGGCCGATCTTCGGTCACCGCTTCGGACAGCGCCGTGACGCGCTCGACAAAGGCCCGTACCGCGGGCGGAACCACCAGCGCGGCATCGAGCCCGGCACGCAGCCGCACGGCCTGCGCCGTGGCCAGCGTGTGCGCCGCCGCGACCTGCTCCGTCAGTTCGAGCACGCGCAGGCAGTCGCGCGCGGCGATCGTGCCCATGCTGACCTTGTCCTGGTTGTGCGATTCCGTCGAGCGGGAGAACACGCTGGCGGGCATGGTGTGCTTGAGCGCCTCCGCCGTCCAGGCGGAGACCGAGATCTGGATGGCCTTGAAGCCGTGATTGATCGGCGCCCGATCCGCGGACGCGCCGGACAGGCCGCGCGGTAGCCCGTTGCTGTACCGGTCGTCCACCAGCAGCGCAAGCTGGCGGTCCATCAGGTCGGCCAGGTTGGCGATGGCCGTCTTCAGGGCATCCATCGCAAAGGCGATGTGGCCGCCGTAGAAGTTGCCGCCATGGAGGATGCGCCGGGCATCCGGATCGATGAGCGGATTATCGTTTGCGCTGTTGAGCTCGTTTTCGATATCGCGCCGGATCCAGGACATCGCGTCTTGCGCCACGCCGATCACGTGCGGCGCGCAGCGGATCGAGTAGCGGTCCTGCAGCCGGTGCCCGCCGGTGTCGTCCCAGCCGGCGAGGTCTTCGCGCAGCCACGCGGCGACCTCGGCCTGTCCGGCATGGGGCTTGGCTTGGAAGATCGTCGCGTCGAAGTGTCCGGAGCGGCCGTCGAGCGCGACCGTGGCCAGCGCCGTCAGGCGGGTCGCCAAGCGGATCAGGTGCTCGGCGCGGGCGTAGGCCAGGCAGGCAAGCCCGGTCATCACCGCCGTGCCGTTCATCAGCGCCAGCCCCTCCTTGGGCGCCAGCTCGAAAGGAGCATGCCCCAGCGCCCGCCACACATCGCTGGCTGCCTGCACCTTGCCGTCGAACACGACGTCGCGCTCGCCCACCAGCGCCGCGGCGACATAGGACAGCGGGGTGAGGTCGCCGCTGGCGCCCACCGAACCCTCCGCCGGAATGCGCGGCAGGATGTCGTGGTTGATCAGGTCGGCCAGGCGTTGCAGCAGCGTATAACGCACGCCCGAATAGCCATGGGCCAGCGAGTTCAGCCGCGCCGCGATGACGGCCAGCGTTTCGGCAGGGTCCAGGTAACGCCCCATCCCGCAACCGTGGTAGCGCGTGAGCTGCAGCGGCAGCGCTTGCACCAAGGCCGGTGGAACGCTGACTTCGCAGGCGTCGCCGTATCCGGTATTGACGCCGTAGACCGTGGCGCCCTGTGCCAACTGCTCCTGCAGGAAGCGCGCACCGCGTTCGATGCGATCCCGCCAGGCTTCGTCGCCGTTCAGGGCGACCGTTGCCTGCCGTCGCGCGATGGCGACGACTGCCTCGATGGACAGATGGCAATCGCCGAAGCGGATCGGCGCGGGGATCGGCCGGGTGATTGCGGCCGGCATCAGATCGTGTTCAGCCATGGGCGTCCTTCTTGGGGCGTGCCCAGAAATCGAAGAAATTGAACCATTGGAATGGGGCCTTGCGGCAGTGGTGCTCCAGCCGGTTGGCGTAGCGTTGCGCGAGCGTCGCCAGATGCGTCGCGCGCGCGTGGCGCGGCAGTTCGATCCGCTCGGCAAAGGGTTCGAAATACAGCGTGTAGTCTTGCCGCGTCTTCAGGCAGAAGAACAGATAGACCGGGCAGCCGAGGGCGTGGGCAAGAATGTAGGGGCCCTGCGCGAAACGTGCGGGGGCGCCCAGGAAGGTCGCCTCGACGGTCCGGCCCATTTCCGTCGCGGGCACCCGGTCTCCCACGATCACGAGCAGTTCGCCCGCGTCGATGCGTTCCTGCATCCGCATGGCCGTGGCCGGGCCGAAATCGCTGACCTCGAGCAGGTGCGTCGCGAACTCGGGGTGTGCCCCCGCCAGGACACGATTGAAGCGCCGGGCATGTTCGATGTAGACCACGGCGGTGACCTTGACCTGGCCGTGGCGCGTTGCCAGCGCACGCGTCATCTCCAGGTTGCCGAGATGGGCGCCGATGACCAGCGCGCCGCGTCCGCTTGCGATCAGCGCTTCGAACGGTGCCGGGTCGTCGAATCGCACCTGGTGTGGGGACACATGCCCCGACCACGCCGCCAGCTTGTCCAGGCCGGATTGCGCGAAGGCGAGCATGTGCCGGTACGCGGTACGCCAGCCCGGTGCCGGGGTGCGATCCTGCGCAGAGGCCGCCGCCAGCCGCTCGAAGTACTGCCGCGAAGCTTCGCGGGCGGCCCGGCCGGTGAGCAGGAAATAGGCGACGATCGGATAGAGCCAGAGCGCCGTGATCCGCGTCCCCAGCAACCGGCAACTCAGGGCGAGCAACTGCATGCCCAACTGGCTGCCGCGTTCGGCGATGCGCCACCAGTGCGCCTTGCCGGCGGCCGCTTGGTCGGCGCGCTGCCCGGGCCTGACCTTGTTGGCCAGCAGTAGCGGCAGCCGGATCAGCATGCCTGCGACCAGCCGCGTGTGGCTTTGGCTGATGCGGAGGTTGTCCCACAGTACGTCGAAGTGCGAGACGCCGTCGGCCGCATAGGTCACGCGCGTCGGGACGGCGATGAAGCGGGTGCGGCGCCAGTGCAGCCGTACCAGGATCTCGATGTCGAAATCCATCCGCGTCGGCAGCGCCACCTCATCGATCAGCGCGCACGCGAGCGCCAGCGGATAGACCCGGAAGCCGCACATCGAATCCCGGATGTCGAACGACAGCGTTTCGATCCACACCCAGACATGCGTGAGGTAGCGGCCATAGAGCCGCGCCTTGGGCACGGTCGCGTCATAGACCGGTTGCCCCAGGATGACCGCGTCGGGGTGGGCCCGCGCGGCCTCCATGAACGTCGGGACGTCGGCGGCATCGTGCTGGCCATCGGCGTCGATCTGCAAGGCATGGGTGAAGCCGGCCGATCGGGCCGCGCGCAGGCCGGCCATGACCGCCGCGCCCTTGCCGCCGTTCACGGGCAGCCGCAGCAGCGTGACGCAGCCCGCGTGTTGCCCGGCCAGCGCTGCCAGGACAGCCTGGGTGGGCGCGTCGCTGCCGTCATCGACGATGAAGATCGGCAGCCCGTGCGTGACCAGGCGGGCGACCGTCAGGCCGATCACGTCCTGATGGTTATAGATGGGAATGACAATGCAAGCGCGCACGATCAGTCGGCCTCCCGATAGACGAGCGCGCCGGATGCGCACTCCCGCGTGCCGAGCCTGGCGCGAAAACGGACGCGGCATCGCTGCGGCTCGTGCGTCAGTTGGAGGGACACCAGGGCTGCCGGCGGTACGGGGGCCATGAATTTCAGCTGATCAATGGACCGGATGCTTCGCGTGGCGTCGACCAGCTCCGCCGCAAGGCAGGCAATCCAATCCACCAGCACCACGCCGGGCAGGATCGGCAGGCCAGGAAAGTGCCCGCGGAAGTGGACGAGTTCGGGCGGCACGCGAAGCTCGTAGTGGTCGCCTTCGGCGTCGCGGACGTGCGAGAGCACCTCGAACCCCTTCCGGCCGGCGGCAAAGCTGGCGGCAACCGCGGCGGCCGGCAGCTTGCCGCGCGCATCGACCGGCAGGCGCATCCGGAAGCGCCATTTGCGCGGGATGAGGGTTGGGGCGACATAGGTGGCGAGATGGCGGCGCAAGGTCTTCGCGAGACCGATCCGGCCGTGCTGGCGCAGTGCCTCCACGCCTGCGGGCGTCAGCGCCGACAGGACGCCGAGCCGCTCTCGCGAGGCGCCCGGCAGCAAGACCGCGGCGGATTGCGCGACATAGGGATGCAAGCCCAGCCAGCTTTCGATTTCCGGCAGCGAGACACGCTTGCCGTCCAGCTTGACGATGCGGTCCATGCGACCGCGCAGACGGAAACGGCCCGCGTCATCGAACTCGACGGCATCGTCGGTCCGGTGCCAGTCGGGGTGGCCCAGATGCGGCGAGCGCACGCTCAGCGCGCCATCCGCTTCGCGCCGGACGGCGACGTTGGCGAAGGCTTGCCAGGCGTCCGATTCGCTGCGGCGGCGCCAGGCGATGCCGCCCGTCTCCGTGCTCCCGTAGATTTCGGTCGGCGCCGTGCCGTGCGCCGACGCAAAGGTTGCGGCGGCGGCTTCGTCCAGCGGGCCGCCCGAGGAAAACACCGCAACGGGCAATGGCGACAAGGTGTCGAAGCCCGGTAGCGACGGCCATCGCGCGAGTTGTGCCGGGCTCGACACGACCGCCGCGGCTTCGCGCCGGGTCAGCGCGGTTTGCAGTGCCTGCGGCTCGGCATACGTCCGCCTGCCGAACGCCCGCCCTGACGCGAGCGGCCAGAAAATCCGGAACAGCAGGCCGTAGATATGATGGTGCGGAACGCTCGCCAGAATGGCACCGGGGCCGATCCATTCGCCCCAATGGTCTTCGAGTGTGCGGACCTCGGCATCGAACTGGGCCAGCGTTTTATGGATGGCCTTGGGCGCCCCGCTGCTGCCGGACGTGTAGAGCGTGATGGGCGCATGGGGCGCGATCGGCCGCAGCCATGCGGCCCCGGCCGGCTGGGCAACCTGGCCGATGATGCCTGCCATGTCGCCGTCGGTGAGGGCGCTGTCATAGGCCTGCGCGATGGAGGCAAGATAAGCGGGGGCCGAGCTGGCCGGAATGACGACCGCCTTGCCGCTTGCCAGCAGCGCGAACAGGGCGCAGGCGAACGCGAACGGGTCGTCGATGCACAGCGCATAGCGGTTGGCGGCGCGCTCCGACCATGCCGCGATGCAGGCCGCCACATGCGCGCGGAACATGCCGCGCGTCATGGTGGTCGTTTCGTCGAAGCAGACCGGGGTGTCGTCGGGCGTCTCGGCGCACAGTAACGCGTGCAATGCGATCATGCCGCCTCCGCGCCGCCGGCATAGGGTCGGACGACCAGCTTGCGGTAAGCGATTTCCCCGACGATCAGCAGGCCGACCAGTGCATAGGCAATGGCGCCGTTGTAGAGCGCCCAGGCCTGCCGCGACCCATGCAGCGCAACGAGCGCGGCGATCAGTGCGTTGACGGCAAAGAAGCCGCACCAGACCTGCGTGACGCGGCGGGTGTACAGGACGGCGCGCGCGGGCAGCTCGGGCATGCGCAGGCGGGCAAACTTCTCGACCATCGAGGGGCCATGGCGCAGCGTCGCGCCAAACGTGAGCAGCAACGCCGCATTCACCATGACGGGATACAGGCGCAGCAGCGTTTCACTGTCGGTGATGGCGATCGCCGCCGAGCCGCAGGTCAACAGCCCCGCAAGCACCCAATCGAGCCGGGTGAGGACCCGCAAGCGCGCGGCAGTGCTGCCGGTTCCGATCCACCGCTGGACCCAGAGCAGCGCGAGCAGGACGATGCCGACATAGCGGGGCGCGCCAATGTGCCAGGCACCGAGGATGACTGCCGGATACGCCAGCTTCAGGACAACGTTGGCCGCATGGCGTGGCCACTGCGCTCGGGAGGGAGGTGTCGCCTGCATCCGTTCAGGCCGCGAGCAGCGATTGGACCGCGCCGATGACGTCGCCCACCGTGCGGACCGATTTGAACTCTTCGGGTTTGATGCGGCGCCCCGTCATTTCCTGCAGTTTGATGGCCAGATCGACGGCGTCGATGCTGTCGAGGTCGAGTTCTTCGAACAGGTGCGCCTCGGGCGTGACGCGTGCCGGGTCGATGGCGAAGTTCTCTTGAAAAATGGAGCGGATGCGTTCCAGGATTTCGGTTTCGGTCACGTGATGTTCTCCCGTTCCAGCGGTGGTGCGTGTTGGTGTTATTGGTGGCTCTGGACCAGCGCGGCCAATGTACTGACCGAGCGGAAATACTCGCGCGTGCGCTGGTCATCGGCGGCGATGGTCAGCTGATATTGCTTTCGCAGCGCGATACCGATTTCCAGGGCGTCGATGGAATCCAGGCCGATGCCGTTGGTGTCGAAAAGCGGCGCGTCGTCGTCGATATCCGCCGGCGTCATATCCTCCAGATCGAGCGTCTCGATCAGGAGCCGCTTAATTTCGAGCTTTAAAGAATCCATATTGGTACAAGTGGTCTGTGATCTGGGTCTCGACACCTGCGGTCAGCGTGCGCGCTGCCAGGGCGGGCGGGGTATCCGGGGCGGCGTACTGCCCGATACGGATCGGGTCGAGGACGGCGATGCGGATGCGCATGCGTCGCGATGGGATGTGGTACCAGCGCATCGTCTTGGTGAAGGCGGGGGGATCGCAATCGATGAGCACCGGCACGATGGGCACTTCCGCGCTCAGGGCCATGTGGGCGAAACCGCGCGAGAACGGATGCAGCCGGTCCTGCCCCGGGCTGCGCGTGCCCTCGGGGAAGATGATCATGGTGTAGCCGGCGGCCAATTGCCGTGCGCCTGCCTCGACCAGTGCGGTCGGGTCTGCGTTGCTGACGTATTCGGCCGCGCGCACGATGCCCCAGAAGCATGGATTGCCCCAATGAGCGTTCTTGACCACGCAGCATGCCGATGGCGTGAGCGACAGCAGCACCACGATGTCAAGATAGGTCGGATGATTGGCCACCACGATGGCCGGCCGGCCCGACCGCAACGCCGATGCCCCCTGCACGTCGACCCTCAGCACGCCCAGCCAGTCGAGCATGCACACCAGTGCCTGGAAGAACCGGTGAATGACGGCCGTGACGGCACGCTGGCGCGACGCGCGATGCGGCCACAGCCAAACGAGCGGGAACACGGCGACGGAAAACAGCAGTCCGCAGACGCCGAACACCAGGAAGCCGAAGCCCGTCGACAGCAAGCGCCACCACCGGTTGAGGACGGTTTTCAGTCGGTTTGCCATGTGCCCTCGCGCCAATGCCATTGCCAGACGCCATCCGGGTGTTCCCAGGCGCCCGCTGTCCGTGATCGCAGGCAGTGCAGTACGGCTTCGCTTTGCGTACGAAGGCGTGCGGCAGGGCGGCTGCGTGCCGTGTCGCGCGAGCAGTCGAGCATGGCCGATGCGGAGGCGTCCAGCAGGATGGCAAGCGCGCCTTCCGTGATTTCATCGTCGACGACGCCGTAGCGCGGGTCCGCGGGTTCGTCGGCATAGACCAGCAGTACCGGGGCGCCCGGATCGGACGCGTACTGCGTGTAGGCTTCCAGCAGCGCCCAGCCAAGCGTGCCGGGGCCGGCCGAGATCGCCGTGGCGGCGGCGTTGTCGCGGCGCGCAATGCTGAAGATTCCGCTCATGGCATTCAGCACGGACAGGCTGAATGCCGTGGGCGAAACCGGCTCGGCATTGCCGATGTCATCCAGGACGCTGGTCGAGCGGCGCAGCTCGCCATGCCGCGATGCAAAGACAACACGGACTTCCGGCAAATCGGCGGCGCAGTCGTGCGCCACTTTCAGCGCGCTTTTAGAGAGCGAACTCAAACGCCGTCGGACGATCGGCTCGATAAAGCTGATATCCGGCGACTTCGATTCTGATTCACTGCCAAGCCAGCAAGACCAGCGAGCAACCGGAATTGTCCAGTGCAAATCGGGCATATCGGTGTTCGCGCATTGGAGCATCGCTGACGCTCGCGAAAAGCGTGCAGCGGCGAAGCGGCGATCACAGGCTATGCGTGACTGGCCGGCATCCCATCAGCTCTATTTGTTTGATGACTCGGGGGAATGCCCGGATTCGATTGTTGCGATCCGTTAATGCCTGCTAAAGACAGTCGATTCTCCCACCCCGGGCCGAATCATACTGAAGAACCGCTGTTGAAAACAACCGTTCGCGCTCGCGCGTCTCGCGTGCGCGACGAATCTCAATGGATCCTCGGGGCCGGCGTCGATTGCGGTTGGAATGTTCTCAATAGGGGCGCCGGTTTTTCCCTTGTCACCCCTCAATTGGGTGAGGGGCGCCTGATTTTTGTGTTTGGGGCAGGCCGATCATCGGCTGCCGAATTGCCCGAACGCCCGTCCGCCCAGTTCCAGCGCGTTCATCACCGAGCGCTCCACCACGGGCGCCAGCGAGGTCATCATCACCATCACCAGCATCAGCCCGACCACCAGCGTGGCGGCGATGCCCACGGCGAACGGGTTGAGCGCCTGGGCCGTGCGCGACAGCACCGCAAAGGCCAGGTTGACGACCATCATGATGGCGATGATCGGCAGGGCGATGCGCACGGCCAGCGCAAAGACCGCGGCGCCGCCGCCGGCCAGCGTCTGCCAGCCGCCGCCCGCGAGCGGCGCGGCGGAGACCGGCAGCGCGGTGAAACTGTCGAACAGGGCGTGCATCAGCACCAGGTGGCCGTCGCCGGCAATGAAGGCGGTGATGGCGGTCAGGCTGATGAAGCGGCCGAGCAGCAGGCTGCTCTCGGTCTGCTGCGGGTCGAGCAGGGTCGCGAAGCCCAGGCCGATCTGGATCGACATCAGCTCGCCGGCGCCGCTGATGGCGGCAAACACCATCTGCACGCAGACGCCGAGCGCCATGCCGATCGCCACCTGCAGCAGGGTGATCCACAACCCTTCGTACGAGCCGACGGCGATGCCGGACGGCACCGGCAGCATCGGTGCCAGGGCCACTGTCAGCACCACGCCGAAGGCCACCTTGATCGAGGTCGGGATCTCCGTGTTGGCAAACGGCGGCGCCACCGCGATGAAGGCCAGCACGCGCACCAGCGGCCACCAGTACAGGGCGATCCAACCGTTGAGCTGGGCGGCGGTGAACTGAATCATGGGCGGTGCGTCACGGTGGCGTGGCCGTCAGTTAGTTGACGTAGTTCGGGATATTGGTGAGCACGTCGCGCGTGTAGTCGACGATCACGCCCAGGACCCACGGGCCGGCCAGGATCATGGTGGCGGCCACGGCCAGCAGCTTGGGGATGAACGACAGCGTCTGCTCGTTGAGCTGGGTGGCGGCCTGGAACACCGCCACCAGCAGGCCGACGACGAGCGACACCAGCAGCATCGGCGCGCCGATCATCATGGCGACCTGCATGGCCTGGCGGGCCATGTTCAGCACGTATTCGGGTGTCATGGGGTGTTTCCTGTTGCGATCACTATTGCGTGAAGCTCTGGGCCAGCGACCCCAGCAGCAGATGCCAGCCGTCCACCAGCACGAACAGCATGATCTTGAACGGCAGTGAGAAGATGGACGGCGTGACCATCATCATCCCCATCGACATCAGCACCGCCGCCACCACGATATCGATCACCAGGAACGGGATGAAGATGGCGAAGCCGATCTGGAACGAGGTCTTCAGCTCGCTGGTGACGAAGGCAGGGATCAGCGCGCGCATCGGCACCTGGTCGGGGCTGGCGATGGGCGGCAGGTTGCCCATCTTGGCGAACAGGGCGAGATCGGGCTCGCGGGTCTGCTTGAGCATGAACTGGCGCAGCGGCGTGGCGGCGGTGTCGAGCGCCTGCTCCACGGAGATCTTGCTGTCGCGCAGCGGCAGGTAGGCATCGGTGTAGACCTTGTCCAGCACCGGCGACATCACGAAGAAGGTCAGGAACAGCGCCAGGCCGATCAGCACCTGGTTGGGCGGCGTGGTCTGCGTGCCCAGCGCATGGCGCAGCAGCGACAGCACGATGATGATGCGCGTGAAGCTGCTCATCATCAGCAGGATGGCCGGCAGGAAGCCGAGCGAGGTCAGGAAGACCAGCGTCTGGACCGGCAGCGAATAGCTCTGGCCGCCGGCGGTGCCGGTCAGCAGCGGCAGGCCGGGCTGGGCCTGCGCGAACACGGCGGGCACGGCGCACAGCAGGGCGAGCGCGGCCAGCGGACGCAGAAGGGCGGACAGCTTCATTGCGGCTTCCCCGTCAGGCGGCGCTTGATCTGGTGCGCCAGCGCATCGGCAAAGGCGGGCGGCTTGCCGCCGTGGGTGTCGTGGGTGGCCGGATCGTCGGCCACGGGCGCGCCGGCGTCGGCCGGGCGCGGCAGGGTGTGCAGCGTCTGGACGTGCTGCTGCGTGACGCCCAGCACCAGCCACGTGTCCTGCACCACCACCACCACCACTTTCTCGCGCGTGCCCAGCATCTGCTGGGCCACCACGGACAGCACCTGGCTGCGGCGCCCGGCGGGGCCCATGCCCGCGCGCTGCTGCAGCTTGCGCAGCAGCCAGCCGGCCGCCACGATCATGGCCAGCACTATGAGCAGCCCGCCGAAGGTGCGGGCCCAATCGACTGCGTGATTCATCTCGACACGTTGCCCCGGGGGGAGCGTTGGCTGTGCAGGTGCGTCAGGCTTGACGGCTTAGCGGTTGAGTTTGCGGATGCGCTCGGACGGCGTGATGATGTCGGTCAGGCGGATGCCGAACTTCTCGTTGACCACCACCACTTCGCCCTGGGCGATCAGGTAGCCGTTGACCAGCACGTCCATCGGCTCGCCGGCCAGGGCGTCGAGCTCGACCACCGAGCCCTGCGCCAGCTGCAGCAGGTTCTTGATGGGCACCTTGGTGCGGCCCAGTTCCACCGTCAGCTGCACGGGGATATCGAGGATCATGTCGATATCGTTGCGCGGCGCGGCCGCCGTCGTTTTTTCGCCGGGCAGCAGCGGCTTGAAGACCGAGCTGAGGGCGTTGTCCGGCGCGGCTGCGGTTGCGGCTGCAGGCGCGGGCGCCGGTGCGGCGGCCGCGCGCTGGGCGGCTTCCAGCGCCATCGCCTCTTCCATGGTCATCTCGGCGTCGAATTCGTCGGCGCCGGCGGCCTGGTTGGGTTGGGTCGATTCACTTGTCATTTTCTGGCTCCGGGGCAGGCTCGCTGCCATTCATGTTCAGCATGCGGTTGACGCGCAGCGCGTATTGGCCGTTGAAGGTGCCGTACGCGCATTCCATGACGGGCACGCCGTCCACTCTGGCGGTGACGGCGTCGTCCAGCTCGATCGGGACGACGTCGCCCACCTTCATGTTGAGGATGTCGGACACATGCACGTTGGCGTTGGCCAGATGCGCCACCACCTCCACCTCGGCGGTCTGCACCTGCTGCGACAGCAGCCGCACCCAGCGCTTGTCCACTTCCAGCGCTTCGCCCTGGATGGCGCTGGTGAGCAGGTCGCGGATCGGCTCGATCATGGTGTACGGCATGCAGACATGCACGTCGCCGCCGTTGCTGCCGAGCTCCATGCTGAAGCGCGTCGAGACCACCACCTCGTTGGGGGTGGCCACGTTGGCGAATTCCGTGTGCATTTCCATGCGCAGCGGCTCGAACTCGATCGGGTAGATCGGCTGCCAGGCCTTGCCGTAGTGCTCGAACATCAGCTGCAGCATGCGCTGGATGATGCGCTGCTCCACCTGGGTGAAATCGCGGCCCTCCACGCGCATGTGGAAGCGGCCGTCGCCGCCGAACAGGTGGTCGACCACGATGAAGATCAGGTTCGGGTCGAACACGAACAGCGCCGTGCCGCGCAGCGGCTTGACGTGCACCAGGTTGATGGCGGCCGGCACCACCAGGTTGCGGATGAATTCGCTGTACTTCTGGACCTTCACCGGCCCGACGGAGATCTCCGCGTTGCGCCGCAGGAAGTTGAACAGGCCCATGCGCCAGTTGCGCGCGAACCGCTCGTTGATGATCTCCAGCGTGGGCATGCGCCCACGGACGATGCGCTCCTGCGAGCCCAGGTTGTAAGTGCGTACACCTGCCGTCTCGGCCTCGGTCGGTTCCTCGTCGACCTCGTTGGTGACGCCCTTGAGGAGCGCGTCGATCTCCTCCTGGGAAAGAAACTCTTCCTTGAGCATGTCACTGAATCACAAAGTTGGTGAACAGGACATCGACCACCGGCGATTCCTTGCCGACCGCCTTGTAGGCCTGTTCGCACTGTTCGACGATTTCCTTCGCCAGCTTGGCCTTGCCCTCGTTGGAGTACAGCTCGGCGGGCGCCTTGGACGACAGCAGCATCAGCACGCGGCTGCGCAGCTCGGGCGTGTAGGACTTGATTTCCTCTTCGGCGTGCTTGTCGTAGCTCTTGAAGGTGATGGCGATCTGCAGGTAGCGGTCGTTGCCTTCCTCGGGCTGCAGGTTGACGGTGAGCGTCTCCATGGGCACGAAGAAGGGCTCCTTCGGCTTGGGCGGGGCGGCCGGGCCGGCAGCGTGGCTGCCGCCGCCCAGGAAGAACCATGCGGCGGCGCCGCCCATGCCGATCAGCACGAGCACGATCAGGATGATCAGCAGCAGCTTGGTGGAGCCGCCCTTCGCGGGGGCGGGAGCGGTATTGGCGGCAGCAGCTTCGGCCATGGGGATTACTCGACGAATGGGGGGGATTGGCCCTCCCGGCCGGAACGGGCTGGGCAGGGTCGGGTTCTCGGATGGCATTCTTCCGCAGCCGCGTCCACCTCATTCCAGTAAGAAACGCGGTCAATCCCGTTCATCTCGGGGGTTTGCGGACGCCGGACCGCCGGATCGCCGGTCGCGGCAGGTGTTGCAACGGGCACTTTTCGGGGGCGGGAACTCGCTTGGCGCCGGGCGTTGCGCGCCGAATACGGTGCCGGCCCGAAAGATTTGCCGCCGGCTGCCGTTTTAGCCTTCAACACAGGATCGCCGGGCCGCCCGGCGCCACATTTGCCGGAAGCTGCCTTGAACCCGTCGACTCTTTCCGCCCGCGCCGTCTCCGCGCCCGCCCGCCCGGCCAGTCCGGACGCATGGGGCGGATTGCCCGCCGCTTGCCCCGCGCAGGCCGCGCCGCCCGGCGCGTGCGCGAAGCTGGATCTGCTGTCGATGGTCAACGCGCTGACCGAGGGGCTGCTGGTGTGCGATGGGCAGCGCCGGATCACCTATGCCAACCCGAGCGCGGCGCGCCTGCTGGGCGTGCCGCTCGACGCGCTGGTCGGCGTGCGGCTGCCGGAGGTGGTCGCATCGGCCATCGACGAGTTCGATACCCCCATCCGCGAGGTCGACTGGCCGGATGCCGAGGTGCTGGCCGAGGGCCAGCCCCAGCTCAACCAGATCTTCGGCATGCGCTGCCTGGACGGGCGCACCGTGTGGGTTTCCACCAACTGGACGCCGCTGTATGCCGAGGCCGGCGAGCCGATGACGGCGGCACCGGCGGCCCGCCACGCGCAGCCCTATGCCGTGCTGGTGTCGCTGGTCGATATCACGCAGATCCGCGAGGCGCAGCAGCGCATCCGCCATCTGGCCACGCACGACACGCTGACCGGCCTGCTGAACCGCTGCGCGCTGGAAGACCGGCTGGAGCACGCGCTGGCGCTGGCGCGGCGCAACCGCTCGCGCGTGTCGGTGATGTTCCTCGACCTGGACCGCTTCAAAAACGTCAACGACACGCTGGGCCACCAGTTCGGCGACCAGCTCCTGCGCGAGGTGGCCGCCCGCTTGCAGGCCTGCGCCCGCGAGGCCGACACCGTGGCCCGCCTGGGCGGCGACGAATTCGTCGTCATGCTGGAGTCGCTCGACGGCATGGGCACGCGCCGCGTGGCCGAGCGCATCCTGGCGGCCATCGGCGCGCCGTTCCATATCGACGGGCAGGAGCTGTTCCTGGGCGTGTCGATCGGCATCGCCGTGGCGCCGCACGACGGCGACGACCCCCACACGCTGCTGCGCAAGGCCGACGCCGCCATGTACCTGGCCAAGGAGCGCGGTCGCAACAACTTCCAGACCTTCACCAGCGACCTGGACGACCGCGTCTCGCGGCGCTTCCGCATCGAATCGGGCCTGCGCCGCGCGAGCGACCGCAACGAGTTCTACGCCAACTACCAGCCGCGGGTAGACGTCCGCACTGGCCGTATCGTCGGGGTGGAGGCGCTGATCCGCTGGAATTCCACCGATTTCGGGCGCCTGATGCCCGGCCAGTTCATCCAGGATGCCGAAGAGACCGGCCTGATTGTCGAGATCGACCGCTGGATCCTGCGCGCCGCCTGCGACCAGCTGGCGCGCTGGCGCCGCATCGGGCTGCCGCATTTGCGCATGTCGATCAACCTGTCGGGGCAGGCGTTCAGCTCCGGCCAGTTGAGCGGCATGGTGCGGGGCGCGCTGACGAGCAGCGGCCTGCCCGGCGAGGCCGTCGAGCTGGAGATGACCGAAGGCATTCTGATTCGCGATGACCCGTCGCTGCACACGCTGCTGACCGAGCTGCGGGCGCTGGGCGTGTCCCTGGCGCTGGACGATTTCGGCACGGGGTATTCGTCGCTGTCCTATCTGAACCGCTTCCCGATCGACACCCTCAAGATCGACCGCTCGTTCGTGCAAGACCTGCCCCACGTGGCCGAACGCGCGGCCATCACCCGGGCCATCATCATGATGGCGCAGGCGATGGGCATGAAGACCGTGGCCGAGGGCGTGGAGACCGCCGGGCAGCTCGAATTCCTGAGCGAGATCGGCTGCGATGAATACCAGGGCTACCTGCTGACGCGGCCGCTGGAGCCCGCCGCCATGCACGACCTCGTGCGCGAGCACGAGCGGCGCCACGGCGCGGTGCGGCCGGGTCTCCTGCCGCTGTAACCGCGGCTACAGCTGGAGCCCGTTGCTGACGACGTACATCGTCAGCTCCGCGTTGTTGCGCAGCCTCATCTTCGACAGGACGCGCCCACGGTACACGCTGACCGTCTTGGCGCTGATCTGCAGCGCGTCGGCGATCTCGCCCAGCGTGCGGCCCGAGCCCAGCATGCGCAGCGTCTGGAACTCGCGGTCGGACAGCACGTCATGGCGCGGCTTGTCCCAATCCACATTCAGGTTGTCAGCCAGCACCTCGACCAGGTCCGGGGGCAGGTATTTCTTGCCCTTGGAGATGGCGTTGACGGCCGCCAGCAGCTGCGGCTGGGTGGCGTTCATCGGCAGGTAGCCGGAGGCGCCGGCCTTGAGCGCGCGCACGGCGAGCAGCGCCTCCGGGTGGCGGCCCATCGCCAGCACCGCCAGGCGCGCGTGCTGTTGGCGGACCGCCTTGATGGTCTGGAACTCGTCGCCGCTGGCCGATTCGACGGAAAACAGCAGGACGTCCCACTCGCGCTGGTCGAGCGGGCTCGGGCTTCCGGACAAATCCGGTACGGCTTCGATCTGCCGGGCCAGGCGCGAATCCTTCAGGATCTGGCGCAGGCCCGTGCGGGCGATATCGTGCGGTTCGACGATGAGGACGTTCAGCATGGCGGGTGTTGCGGTCGGGATGGGCTCGTTCGAGCTCTTGTTGCCGGGCGGGCCGGCAGCGTTGCAACTCCCCGTCTGTGCACTGTACGGCGGCGCTCTTTGTTCATCCGATGCGACGGACGACGGGCGCCTTGTTTGTGGACCGAGTATAGCCGAGGGGCTTCCCGGCAAGAAGATGGTTGGGCGTCTCTTTCGGTGGAGGGCGCGTCCGGCGCGGCAATCCGCCTCCGGCGCACAAAATTGTCAAGGCGACCCTAAACTTTCTTCGGCGGCCACCGATAACCTGAGTACAACGCAGACCTGGTCCCCTTCAAGTTGCAGGTCACGTTGCCTGGCCTAGCCGGAACACGTATTCAATCGGGCAACACTTCATCGGGAAATTTAGGAGCCGTCATGTCCCTCAGCCTCAATACCAACATCTCGTCCCTGCAAACGCAGCAAGCCCTGTCGCAATCGCAGTCCGCTCTGCAAAAGTCGCTGCAGCGCCTGTCGACCGGTATGCGTGTGAACAGCGCGCAGGATGATTCTGCGGCCTACGCGGCAGCCAGCAGCCTGACCACGACCCTGAACTCGCAAACGCAAGGTATTCAGAACGCCAACGGTGCGAACTCGTACCTGCAAACGGCCGACTCGTACCTGGGCCAGGTTGAAAACAACCTGCAACGTATGCGCCAACTGGCTGTGGAATCCAACAACGGCGGTCTGTCGGCAGCCGACCAGACCAACCTGGACAAGGAATACCAACAGCTGGCAACGGCCAACAAGAACATCGAAACCAACGCCAACTACAACGGCAACAAGCTGTTCGACGGCTCGGTGGCTTCGACGACCTTCCAATATGGCCAGAACGCAGCCACGGACGCGACCACGGTCACCAACGTCAACATGTCGACCTTCGGCACGCTGACCGGCACGAGCGTGACCAGCGCTGCCAACGCGACCGCAGCCCAGGCCGCGATCGATACCGACCTGACCTCCCTGAAGGCCGCCCGCGCCAGCCTGGGTGCGCAGCAGTCGGGTCTGGCATCGACCATCAACACGCTGACGTCGAACAACACGGCCCTGTCGGCCGCCAAGTCGACGCTGGTCGATACCGACTACGCTTCTGAAACGTCGAACATGACCCGCCAGAACATCCTGCAGCAAGCGGGTACCGCCATGCTGGCGCAGGCCAACTCGGCACCCAACAGCATTCTGAACCTGCTGAAGGGCTAATTGGCAAGGCAGCATGACTTCCGGCCGGTATCGGCCGGAGGCGAGGCCGGCGCTCCTTCGGGGGCGCCGGCCTTTCTTTTTGCGCAACGCCGCAATTTTGCGTTTCTCCCGCATGACGCGCTAAAGAAGTGGCGGGCGCGGCCGTTGAGTGTGGAAACACCCGCTGGCGCAGACGTTCACGAGACTTTTTGACCATGGCGACCACCACGAGCACCACAAGCACCACCAGTACCACCAGCGCGGGGACGATTTCCTTCCCGGGCATCGGCACGAGCATCGATGTCTCCACGCTGGTCACCAAGCTGATGAGTGTGGAAAGCCAGCCGCTGACGCTGCTGCAGAGTACGCAGACGTCGTACCAGGCACAGCTGTCCGCGGTGGGCACGCTCAAGAGTTCGCTCTCGACCTTTCAGTCTTCGCTCTCGAGCCTGACCTCGCTGTCGGGCTTCACCTCGATGAAGGCGAGCGGCTATGACACCTCGGTCCTGAGCGCCTCGGTGACGAGCTCGGCCCCGTCGGGCACCTACGCCGTCAACGTGACCCAGCTTGCGCAAGCGCAGGTCCTGGCGGCGCAGGGGCAGACCTCGACCACCGCCGCCATCGGCAGCGGCGCCTCGACCACGATTTCGTTCCAGTTCGGCACCGTGTCGGGCGGCACGCTGTCCAGCGGCAAGTACACCGGCGCGACGTTCACGCAGAACGGCAACCTGACCGGCGGTTCGATCACCATCAATTCGTCGAACAACACCCTGGCCGGCATTCGCGATGCGATCAACTCGGCCAACCTGGGCGTATCGGCCAGCATCGTCAACGATGGCAGCAGCACGCCCGACCGTCTGGTGCTGACCTCCACGGCGGGCGGCTCCAGCTCGGAGATGAAGATTTCGGTGTCGGGCGATTCGACCCTGGCCTCGCTGCTGTCGAACGATCCGGCCGGCACGCAGAACATGAGCGAGGTCACCACGGGCCAGAACGCCCAGGCGACCATCAATGGCATTGCCGTGCAGAGCGCGACCAACACGCTGTCGAACGTGGTCGACGGAACCTCGCTGACGTTGTCCAAGACCGGCAGCACCACGGTCTCGGTCGCCAACGACTCGTCGGCCACCACCACCGGCGTGGTCAATTTCGTCAAGGCCTACAACGCGCTGCGCATTTCGCTGAACTCGCTCACCAACATCGATACCAGCAACAGCGCCAACAACGGTGCGCTGGCGAGCGACGTCAGCACCAAGACGCTGATCAACCAGATCACCGATGTGCTCGGCCAGGCCATCGGCTCGGGCACCTATCAGTCGCTGGGCAGCATCGGCGTGACGATCGGTTCGGACGGCACGCTGTCGATCGACAACACTAAGCTGTCGGCCGCGATCACCGCATCGCCCAGCCAGGTGGCGGGCCTGTTCGCGGGCGCCGGCACGGCCACGGATGCGCTGGTGTCGGTGCCGAGCTTCTCGGATTCGACCCAGGCGGGCACCTACGCCGTCAACGTAACGCAACTGGCCACGCAGGGCTCGCTGAAAGGCTCGGCGGCGGCCAATACGACGATCACGCAGGGCACGAACGACACGCTGGCGATTACCGTCAGCAACATCACCACCAATATCACGGTGCCGGCCGGCAGCTACACGGCCTCGAGCCTGGCGGCGCAGATCCAGAGTCAGCTCAACGCCTCGACCGGTTTGCAGAACGCAGGGATCACGGCCTCCGTGGCGGCGGACTCCAGCGGCGTGCTGACGTTCACCTCCAGCCAGTACGGCTCAACGTCGAACGTCTCGATCTCGGGCAACGGCGCTTCGTCGCTGGTGGGCAGCAGCCCGACCTCGGTGACCGGCCTGGACGTGCAGGGCACCATCAACGGTGTGGCGGCAACCGGGTCGGGCCAGAACCTGTCCGGCGCCACCGGCACGGCGGTCGACGGCCTGACCGTGAAGGTGGCCGGCGGTGCGGTCGGCAGCCGCGGTACCGTGAACGTGCAGCGTGGCTATGCCGCGCAGCTCAACACGGTGATGACGAACCTGCTGTCCACCACCGGCATGGTGCAGAACGAGACCGACTCCATCAACAACTCGCTGACGTCGCTGGCGAGCCGGATCAGCACCATGCAGTCGCAACTGAGCGCCAAAGAGGCGCTGTACTACACGCAGTTCAACACGCTGTCTGCACTGGTGGCCAGCATGACGAATACCAGCACCTATCTGACCACGCAGCTGGCGGCCATCGCGAAGCAGACGTCGTCGAGCAGCAGCTGATCTTGAGCGCCTCCGGCCAATTCTCGACCCCTTAACGAGCCCCAAGCGAGGATTCTTCCATGTACGCAGCACACCGTGCCATCGGTGCCTACGCGCAAGTCGGCGTTGAAACGTCCGTGGTGGACGCCAGCCCGCACCGGCTGATCGCCATGCTGTTCGAAGCGGCGCGCGCCGCCATCAGCCTGGCATCGGCCGCCATGCAGCGCGGCGATGTGCAGGTCAAGCTGCGCGCCTTCGACAAGGTCATCTCGATCATCGGCCAGGGCCTGCAGTCCAGCCTGGACCGCGAGCGCGGCGGCGAAATCGCCACGCAGCTCGACACGCTATACGATTACATGCTGCGTCGGCTGTTGCTGGCCAATGCGACCAACGATGTGGCGATCCTGGAAGAAGTCGATCGCTTGCTGGCGCCGTTGCAGGAAGCCTGGGGCGAGATCGGCAAGCCCGGTGTCGTCGCAGGCCATCTGAGTGTCGTGAGCTGAGGCGGTTGACCGCGTCGGCACCACGTCATCGAATTCGGCCCAACTCAACTGGAGCCATCATGTTCCGGAACCTACCGATCAAGGACAGCGAAAGCCTGTTCATTTGCTATGAAGCCATCGCACGGCTGACCGCCGAGATGGTCGCCGCAGCCGATGTGGGCAACTGGGAAGTCGTCAGCACGCTCGAGCGCGAAAGCGCCACCTACGTCGAGATGCTGCGTCGCTCCGAGCCCCATCCGCCGCTGTCGCACGCGGATCTCGAGCGCAAGCGCGCGCTGCTCGTGCGCATTCTCGAAGACGATGCGCGGGTGCGGGCCGTGGTGCATCCCAGGCTCGACCGCCTGCAGAAGCGCATCGACACGGCGCGCCGCGCCACCAGCGCCAGCCTGGCCTACGGCAGCATGGCGCGCTTCTAGCGTCAGCGAACGGTTGGATTGCGGGCCGGCCGCTACGCGCGGTCGTCCGCCACCGCTAGCGCATCCAGCAGCTTGCGCAGCACCTCCCGCGTGGCGCCGATTTCGCCGGGTTCGAGCGGAATCCGGCACACCAGCGCATCCGGCACCTTGACCGCGCGTTCGCGCAGCGCCCGGCCGGCTTCCGTCAGTTCGATTACCACGCGGCGCTGGTCGTCGCGGTCGCGGGTGCGGGTCACCAGCCCCTGTTCTTCCAGCCGCTTGAGCAGCGGCGTCAGCGTGCCGGTGTCCAGGTACAGCGTGCGGCCGAGGTCGCCCACCGCGCACGGCGCCTGCTGCCAGCAGGCCAGCATCACAAGATATTGCGGATAGGTCAGGCCCAACTCGTCGAGCAGGGGCCGGTACAGCCGGGTCAGCAGGTGCCCGGCGGCATACAGGGGAAAGCAAAGCTGCTGATCGAGCGCCAGCGCGTCGGTCACGGAAGACTCCCGGGGAGGGTCGCGGCGCGCGCCGCGGGGCTTGCCGCGAAACCGCCCGCGAGCGGCGGGTGCGCGACCGTGGTCCATTCAATTGGAAATTGGACGTCAATATTGCCACGGACCGCGTGCAAATAGGCGCACCCGCCGTGCGCCAGCGCAACAAGCGCCGTGGCCGCCACCTGGTTGGTGGCGCGGTCGATGACAAGGGCCTGGGATGCTTGCCGAGGCTGCGATCGGCGCCGTCAGCGCACGGCCGGGTTCGTTCTCAGCCGCTGCGACAGCACCTGGTATTCGTCGGCTTTCAGCGGCTGGTTCAGGGCACGGTAGACGACGGCCAGGTTCTCGGCCGCCGCGAAGCTGCCGCGTCCGAAGACGCTGTCGTCGAGTTTCGGCTGGTCGCCGATGGCCAGGCAGCGCAGGAAGGCGTGCTCCGCCATCGGCAGCCATTGCTCCGCGGCCTGGTCGGGGTGCCTGACCGCCGCATCGAACATGAGGTGCCCGAGCACGAAGAAGTAATCGGGCGATGCGGCCCAGGTGTCCATCCACTCGCCGGCGCGGGTGATCGCCTCGTCGAGCCGGCCCGATTGCCTCAGGCACAGCAGCAGGCGGATGCAGGCGTCGTGCCGATAGGGCGCGTCGGCCGGCGCGCCGGCAGCGGCCTGCGCATAGAGGTCAGCGGCTTGTGCCGGATCCTTGCCGTTGATTTCCGTTTCCTTGCCTAGCTGGTACCGGACATAGGGATCGTTCGGGCGATCGGCCAGCTCCGCGTGCAGCAGCGCGGCATTGCGGCCGCGCTTCTTTTCCAGCTTGGCGCTGACATAGCCGTCGTGGCCGAACACCAGCGGTAGCCGCACGCGCCGCAGCGACGCGACCGGCTGCTCGTGGACGCGGCCCTGGTAGCGGACGCCGCGCGGCAGCAGGCGCGGAATCCAGGTGTTGGTCCGCTGCGCGGTGCCGCCGGCGTCGTCCAGGCTCTGGATGCAGACCACCCCAAGCAGGGGGCCGAACGTGCAGGCTTCGCGCAGTTCGCCGGCGCCGCTCTCCAGCCACTCGTCGGCGTCCATCACCAGGTTCCAGTCGGCATCGGCCAACCGCAGCGCGGCATTCCGGGCGGCGGAAAAATCGTCGACCCAGGTGAACTGGTGGACCTGCGCGCCGCAGGCCTCGGCAATGGCGACGGTCGCGTCGGTCGAGCCCGTGTCGAGCACGATCATGCGGTCGACATGGGGCCGGGCGCTGCGCAGGCAGCGCTCGATGCAGGCCGCCTCGTTGCGCGCGATGACGACCAGCGCGAGGTCAGGCCGCTTGGCCGGCTTGGGCTGTCTGCGCATGGTCGTCAGCGGCGCTTGCTGGCCAGCATGAACAGCGAGATCGCATTGAAGAACCACATCCCGTCGATCGCCCAGGGCGTGTACTTCCGGATTGTGTTCGAGAACGTGTAGGGCGTGTACCAGCAGTTGTGGTCGGGGTGCACGACCTCGACAAAGGTCTGCGCGTCGTGCAGGTAGTCGAAATGCCGGGCGCGGCACTGGAAGGCGTCCGGCACGGTGATGGCGTACGAGGCGGCGTCGAGCGCGTCGAGCTGCGCCAGGAACTCGGCCGTGTTGGGCACGTGCTCCATGACCTCGGGCACCAGCACGATGTCGTACTGGTCGACGATGTCCTCGAAGCGGGAGAACAGCTTGCCGCACGTATAGGGCGCCAGCGCCTCGAGCGCTTCCGCGTGGATATCGAAGCCGTCGAGTTTCGCGCACACCGATTCCAGCGCCAGGTGCAGCGAGGTCTTGGGATCGGTGATCGGCCAGTCGGCGCAGCCGATATGCAGCACGCGCTGGCCGGCGCAGAGCTTGCGGAAGACGTCGACGCGGCTCAGGTTCATGATGTCCGTGCTGATCGGCACGCGCTGCACGAAGTAGGGATCGTGCGCGGCCTCCAGCGGCGAGCGGGACGGGGCGGGCTGGGCCTGGGGTTGGGCCGCCGGCGTTGGCTCTGGCGTTGGCGTCGGTGCCGTGTCCGCTTGGGCCGGGGTGGCCGCGGCCGCTTCGTCCGCGCCGGCCTGCGCCACGATGTTGCCGTCGGCGTTGAACTGCTGCAGGTGCAGGCTCTGGTAGGTGTTCTTGGTGCTGCCCCACATCTGGTTGGCATACACCGGGCCGGGCCCGCTGTACTTCACGCCGGTGAAATGCTCGGGGATGAAGTAGTGGCTCGGCAGGATGCGCAGCGGATGGTACTGGTAGCGCTGGTATGACTCGGTCAGGCGCTGGGGGCCGACCGTCTTCCAGGCCCGGTCGTGCACGACCGACGGCTCCCGGTGGATGTCCTGCATGATCTGGTGGACGAACGGATTCTTCGCCCGGCACCCGAAATAGCCCGCCGCGATCAGCCCCGGGCGTGCGATCTCGCTTTCCCAGCAGGCGAACGCCTCGCAATCGAGCAGGGCGTCGTCCAGCGCTCGGATGCAGATGCTGTCGGCATCCACCACGATGCCGCCTTCGCGGTAGAGGATCTCCCAGCGCATCATGTCGGCCACGCCGTTGAATTCGCGGTCGAGCATGGCGTCCATGTGGCGTGCGTTGAGCCACGTGTGCTGCGCCAGCGTGTCGTTCCCCCAGATCTTGATCTGGTAGTCCGGGTTGAGCCTGGCCCAGGTCTGGATGCAATTGTCGGGCCGCTTGGCCTCGTCGCCGATCCAGATGAAGTGAAGTGTCTTGGGGATCATGGGGAATTGACCGGAGTCGGGGTGAGCGCCACCGGGGGCGCCACGACAACGCGCGGCGCCCCGGCGGGCCTGCAGGGTGGATCGGACGGCCGCGCGGGCGGCGTCAGATCGACATGCTCATGATGTTCTGGTAAGCCGAGACCATCTTGTTGCGCACCTGCACCGCGGTCTGCAGGTCGATGTTGGCCTTCTGCAACGACAGCATGACGTCGTGCAGGTCAACGTCGTTGTTGCCCAGCTCGAAGCTGCGCGACAGGGTTTCGGCCTTCTGCTGCGAAGCGTCGACCTTGTCGAGCGACGATTTCAGCACCGCGCCGAAATCGATGCTGACCTTGGCGCTGTCGCCGGCGCTGCCGCTGAGGCCGCCGACTTTGCTGGACGGTGCCAGCACGCTGTTCATCAGCGAGACGACCGAGTTGGCGTTCGTAATGTCCATGTGGTGAATGCTCCCCTTGATACACCGGCGCCCGGCGGCCTTCGTTCGGCCGGCATGACGCCACGGTGCAGCAAAGGTAGCACCCGCACCGGGGCGCCCAAGCCCCCAAATGAGCCGGAAAAGGCCTTCTTCTTGCCGGTTTGCTTGCGCGAGCCCTGCTGATAATGCCAACACGGAGCCTTGCCTGTTTTCGGGTCTGGAGGGCTTCCGCAACGCAGTCAGTCAGGAGAAACGGATGCCAACGACAGCAGATTCCGTCGCTGTCGCCGACACGCTCGGTACGGTTGAAATGCCAGCGGTGGGCCAGGGCGCGATCGTGCGCCAGAATGCAGGGGCGCTGGGCGCGCTCGGGCCGCTGGGCCGCCTGTCGCCGCGCATGCTGGCGATGATCGCCGTCGCGGCGGTGGTCGCCGTGATCGCCGCCGCCACGCTGTGGAGCCGGGCACCCGACTATCGCGTCCTGTACAGCAATGTGGCGGATAGCGACGGCGGTGCCATCATCGCCGCGCTGCAGCAGATGAACGTGCCGTACCGCTTCGCGGACGGCGGCAGCGCCATCATGGTGCCCGAAGCCAACGTGCACGAGGCCCGCCTGAAGCTGGCGGCGCAGGGGCTGCCCAAGGGCGGCCTGGCCGGCTTCGAACTGATGGAGAACCAGAAGTTCGGCACCAGCCAGTTTGTCGAACAGGTCAATTACCAGCGCGCCCTGGAGGGCGAGCTGGCCCGCACCATCCAAGCCATGCAGGAGGTGCAGTCCGCCCGCGTGCACCTGGCGCTGTCCAAGCCGTCGGTGTTCGTGCGCGAGCAGGTCAAGCCCAGCGCCTCGGTGCTGCTCAAGCTGTATCCCGGCCGCATGCTCGACCGCTCCCAGGTGCAGGCCATCGGCCACCTGCTCGCCAGCAGCGTGCCGGACCTGCCGCTTGCCAACGTGACGGTGGTCGACCAGTCGGGCCGGCTGCTGTCGGCGGCGTTCCAGGACAACGCCTCGGGTCTGGACCCGACCCAGCTCAATTACGTCCGCGACATCGAGCAGGGCTACATCAAGCGCATCGAGGCCATCCTCGGCCCGGTGCTGGGCGAAGACAACGTGCGCGCCCAGGTGACCGCCAACGTCGACCTCGACAACACCGAGCAGATGGCCGAGACCTACCGTCCGAACCAGGACCCGGCCAACGGCGCGGTGCGCAGCACGCATACCAGCGAATCGACGCAGAACAAGGCCGGCGCCCAGGGCGGCGTGCCGGGTGCGCTGTCCAACCAGCCGCCGACCGCGCCGCGCATGCTGCCGACCGCGCCGGCGCCCGCCGCGCAGCAGGCTGCCGCCGGACAGAACGCTCAGAATGGCCAGAACGGTCAGCAGCCGGCCGCCGCCGGCACCGGTCAGGCCGCGGCCAACGGCGTCGAGTCCAGCGCGCGCGACATCACCACCAACTACGAAGTCGACAAGACCGTGCGCCGCACCCGCGCCGCGGTGGGCACCGTGCGCCGCCTGTCGGTGGCCGTGGTGGTCAACTACCGCGCCGACGGCAAGACGTGGAAGCCGCTGTCGGATGCCGAGATGACCAAGCTCAACGCGCTGGTCAAGGACGCCGTGGGCTATGACGCCAAGCGCGGCGATTCGGTGAACGTGGTCAACAGCCAGTTCTCGGGCACGCTGCCGACGTCCAAGGACGACCTGCCGCTGTGGAAGCAGCCGGAGATGATCCACTACGCCATTCAGGCCGCCAAGTACGGTGCGCTGGCGATCGGGTTCCTGATCCTGGTGTTCGCCGTGATCCGTCCGCTGATCCGTTCGATGAACAAGAAGGACGAGCTCGCCACGGCCACCTTCGTGGGCCGCGAGGGCGAAGACCCGAACGCGCCGATCATCACCGGCGCGGCGGCCCCGGCCGGTCCGGAGCTCGAAGGCCCGTCGTCGGCCGCAATCGACGGCGACGACATCCCGGAAGAGCTGCCGCAGCTCAAGCAGAGCCGCGATTTCGAACAGAAGCTGGAGACGATGCGCCGCGTCGCCCAGCAGAACCCGCGCGCGGTCGCGGCCGTCATCAAGCAATGGGTGAGTAACGAATGAGCGCCGAAGGACTCCAACGCAGCGCCATCCTGCTGATGTCGCTCGGCGAAAACGAAGCCGCCGAGGTGCTCAAGCACCTGGGCCCGCGCGAAGTGCAGAAGCTGGGCGCCACCATGGCCGCGCTCAAGAACGTCTCGCGCGACCGCGTGCTCGATGCCTTCGACGCGTTCTTCGTCGAGGCCGAAGACCTGCCGCTGGACATCGACTCCAACGAGTACATCCGCTCCGTCTTCCGCAAGGCCCTGGGCGACGACCGCGCCGCCAACATCATCGACCGCATCCTGTCGGGCGGCGATACCAGCGGCATCGAAGGCCTGAAGTGGATGGACGCCTCGTCGGTGGCCGAACTGATCCGCAACGAGCACCCGCAGATCATCGCCACCATCCTGGTCCACCTGGACCGCGACCAGGCGTCGGAAATCCTGACCTACTTCACCGAGCGCCTGCGCAACGACACCGTCCTGCGCATTGCCACGCTCGACGGCATCCAGCCGAGCGCGCTGCGCGAGCTGAACGAAGTGCTGACCGCGCTGCTGCAGGGCAACGACCACCGCAAGAAGAGCACGCTGGGCGGCGTGCTCACGGCGGCCGAGATCCTCAACCTGGTGCCGAGCGCCTTGGAAAGCTCCGTCATCGAGGGCGTGCGCTCGCGCGATCCGGAGCTGGCCGATGCCATCGTCGAGAAGATGTTCGTCTTCGACAACCTGATCGACCTGGACAACCGCAGCCTGCAGACGATGCTGCGCGAGGTCGGCCAGGATGTGCTGGTGGTGGCGCTCAAGGGCGCCAAACAGGAGTTCCGCGACAAGGTGTTCGCCAACATGTCGCAGCGTGCCGGCCAGATGCTCAAGGAAGAGCTGGAAGTGCTGGGCCCGGTCAAGGTGTCGGAGGTCGAGACGCAGCAGAAGGAAATCCTGCAGATCGCCCGCCGCCTGGCCGACGAAGGCGAAATCACCATCGGCCGCAAGGCGGAGGACGCCTATGTCTGACGCCGTCCTGCATGCCCGCCTGACGGAGCGCTGAGATGCCGCGCCCGCCCATCATCCCGCGCGATACGCTGGTCGACTGCCATCCGTGGGAGCCGACCGACTTCCTGCGCCAGGCCGAGCTGGCCGCCGCCGCGGCGGCACCGCCGCCTCCGCCGCCTCCGCCGCCCGAGCCGGAGCCCGAGCCGCCCCAGGAGCCGCCGATTTCCGAAGAGGAATGGCAGGCCATGCTGGAGGCCGAGCTGGCCAACGCCCGCGACGAAGGCCGCCGCGACGGCTTTGCCCAGGGTTTCCAGGACGGCTTCGAGCAGGGCCGCCGGCAGGGCGAGGAAGATTCCCGGCAGATCGCCGCGCTGATGCAGTCGGTGCACGAGGCCATCGACCAGATGAACGGCAGCGTCGCCGAAGAGCTGGTCGGCCTGGCGCTGCAGCTGGCGCAGCAGTTCCTGCGCGGCGCGCTGCGTGCCCAGCCCGAGCGCATCCTGCCGCTGGTGCGCGAAGTGCTGGGCGATGCGCCCACCACGCCGGCGCCCGCCATGCTGCGCGTGCATGCGGACGACGCCGAACTGATCCGCCAGGCGCTGGGCACCGAACTGGCCGCCGCCAACTGGACACTGCTGGTCGATGCCGCCATCGAGCGCGGCGGTTGCCGCGTGCAGACCCGCTTCGGCGAGACCGACGCCACCCTGCAGACGCGCTGGTCCGAGCTGACCCGCGCACTGGGCCGCGACACCGCCTGGATCGCCAGCGAGCGGGTCGACGCCGAGCGCGTGGCGGGAGGAGCGCTCCATGTTGCCTGACCCCGCGCAGACCGGCGCCCGCGCGCCGGCCTCCCAGCCCAACCCGAACGTCAACCTGTGGCAGGCGCACCTGCAGCAGACCGCCCAGCGCGCACGCCTGGCGCGTCCGGTGGTGACCTGCGGCAAGCTCACGCGGGTGGCGGGCCTGGTGATGGAAGCGGTGGGGTTGAAGCTGCCGGTCGGCAGTGCCTGTCGCGTGGAGCTGCCGTACGGCCGCCACGTGCTGGCGGAGGTGGTCGGCTTTGCCGAGGAGCGGGCCTTCCTGATGCCGCAGACCGATCTGGTCGGGGTGGTGCCGGGTGCGCGCGTGTTTCCGCTCGAGCCGCAGCACCTGCCGCTCGATACCGCCGATCCGACCATCGCGCACAGCAAGTTCCTGCCGGTCGGCCCGCGCCTGCTGGGCCGCGTGGTCGATGCCAACGGCGAGCCGCTGGACGGCAAGGGCCCGCTGGGCGCGTCGGAAGAACTGGCGTGGGGCACGCTGGCGCCCGCGCCGCTGAACCCGCTCAAGCGCAAGCCGATCGCGCACGTGCTCGACGTGGGCGTGCGCGCCATCAACGGCCTGCTGACGGTGGGCCAGGGGCAGCGCCTGGGCCTGTTCGCCGGCTCCGGCGTCGGCAAGAGCGTGCTGCTGGGCATGATGGCCCGCTACACGCAGGCCGACGTGGTGGTGGTCGGGCTGATCGGCGAGCGCGGCCGGGAAGTGAAGGAATTCATCGACGAGATCCTCGGCGACGAAGGGCTCGCGCGCTCGGCCGTGGTGGCCGCGCCGGCCGACAACTCGCCGCTGATGCGCCTGCAGGGCGCGGCCTACGCCCACACCATCGCCGAATACTTCCGCGATCGCGGCTGCAATGTGCTGCTGATCGTCGATTCGCTCACGCGCTATGCGATGGCGCAGCGCGAGATCGCGCTGGCCATCGGCGAACCGCCGGCCACCAAGGGCTATCCGCCCTCGGCCTTCGCCAAGCTGCCGGCGCTGGTCGAGCGTGCCGGCAATGGCATGGTCGATGCCGCCGGCCGGGGCGGCTCCATCACGGCCTTCTACACCGTGCTGGCCGAAGGCGACGACCAGCAAGACCCGATCGCCGATGCCGCGCGCGCCATCCTGGACGGCCACTTCGTGCTGTCGCGCAAGCTGGCCGAGCAGGGCCACTACCCGGCCATCGACATCGAGCAGTCGATCAGCCGCGTGATGTCCGCCATCGTGCCGCGCGAGCAGCTCGACGCCGCGCGCCGCTTCAAGCAGCTGTATGCCCGCTACCAGCGCAACCGCGACCTGATCGCCGTGGGTGCCTACGCGCGCGGCAGCGACCCGGTGACCGACCAGGCCATCGCGCGCTACCCCGGCATGGAGGGCTTCCTGCAGCAGGGGATGTTCGAAAACGAAAGCCGCGAACGCACGCTGGAAAAGATGAACGCGGTGCTGTCTTGACAGTGTGAAGAGAGGCCGGGGCCCGCGCGCCGCGCTAAAGCCACCGCCGTTTGCAACCGATTGGATTGAAGTCACGGAAATCATCCGGAGGGTCGACGATGACCACCACGCACAAGCCGTTTCGCCTTGAAACCGTGTTGGAGCTGGCGAAAAAGGACACCGAAAAGGCCACGCAGGAAGTCGGCCGCCTGATGAACACGCGCGAGCTGGCCGCGCAGAAGCTGGCGATGTTGTCCGACTACCGCAACAACTACCGCCAGCAGATGCAGACCAACGCCGAGGGCGGCATCGACGCCGCCCGGCTGCACAACTATGCTGCCTTCATCGACCGCCTGGGCTCGGCGGTGGACCATCAGCGTGGCACCATCAGCGCGCTGGAGGCGCAGCTGCAGCGCAGCCGCGACAACTGGCTGGAGAAGCAGCGCCGCGAACAGTCGTTCGACATCCTGCGCCAGCGCCATGTCGAAGAGCAGCGCCAGGACCAGGAGCGCCGCGCCCAGCGCGAAAACGACGAACACGCCGCCAAGCTGATCCGCATGCGTGCGGCGCAGGCCGGCCGCAACTGAACGAGCAAGACGGAGGCAACGTGGGCTTGAGTGCCACTCCCAATACCGCCGCGACCGACCTGGGCGCAGTGCTGTCGAGCGCCAGCACGGCCGCCGACAAGTCGCAGACCGCGTCGTCCGGCGCCGATACCTTCGGCAACCTGCTGTCGGATCGCCTGAACCAGGAGGCCGCGCGCCGCCTGGCCGATGCGCAATCGGCCAGCAGCCACGCCGCCGCTCGCCGCGCCGATGTCACGAAGAAAGACGCGGCCAAGGCCAGCGCGGCCAACAACAATCAGGGCGCGCGTCAGGCCGACCGCAATGCCGATGCGGCATCGGCGACCTCCACCGCCGCTTCGACCACGCAGGATGCGCAGGCTTCCAAGGCCGCGTCGATCGACGACACCCAGGACAAGACCGCTGCCGCGCAGGCGGCCGTCGATCCGGCGGCGCAGCTGGCCGCGCAGATCGAAGCCGCGCGCCAGGCCGTGCAGCAGGCCGCCGCGCCGGTGCCCCAGCCCGGCACGCAGGTCACGACGGCGGACGATGCCGCTGCGCAGCTCGCGGCCGGCAAGGCGGGCGCCACCACTACCGACGCGGCCGCGCTGGCGGCCCTGAGCGCCGCCAATGCCGCGGCCGGCAAATTGACCGATCCGGCGGCCACCGTCGCCCAGCCGCAGGCTGCGCAAGCCGACGCCCTCAAGGCGGCGGCCGGCAAGGAGGCCCAGGCGGCCAAGCCGACGCCGTTGCCCGATGCCAACACCGTCGCCCAGGCGCTGGCCCGCACGCGCGGCACCACCGACAACACGCCGCCGGCCGTGCGCCACCTGGGCAGCGCATCGTCGTCCGCGCAGAGCGCCGGCAGCGAGCGTGGCAGCGCGGCGCGGCGCACCGAAGCCGGGCAGGGCACGCAGGCGCAAGCCGCGACCACCGCCACGGCCGAGACCGGCCGCAACACAGACACCAGCGGCAACCCCAACACGCAGGCCGATGCCCAGGGCGCCGGCGCCAAGTTCGATGGCGTTCTGACGCGCGCCAACGGGGATGCCGTCGCCACCGCGCCAACCTTCACCGTGGGCGGCGCCGGCACCGCCGGCAGCGCAGCGAGCGCCGCGGTCACGCCCGCGCAGACGCACACCCTGCCGACTTTCGGCGATGCCGCCTGGCCGCACTCCATGGCGAG
Organism: Ralstonia pseudosolanacearum; assembly: GCF_024925465.1. NCBI lineage: Bacteria > Pseudomonadati > Pseudomonadota > Betaproteobacteria > Burkholderiales > Burkholderiaceae > Ralstonia > Ralstonia pseudosolanacearum. Next base: position 1,456,752 of record NZ_CP103851.1, read on the forward strand.
CCAGCTGGCCTACATGCAGGTCCATCGCCAGTCGTCCGCCGAACTGCAGCTGAGCCCGGCCGAGCTCGGCGGGCTGCACGTCAAGCTCGAGATCGACAACGGCGCCGTCAATGCCAGCTTCGTCTGTCAGCACCAGGCCGTGGCGGAACTGGTGCAGGACGCCATGCCGCGCCTGCGCGATGCCATGCAGCAGGGCGGCATGGAGCTCGCGCAGACCTCCGTCAGCACTGGGGATTTCAATCAGCAGGGCGCCTCGCAAGGGTCGTCCGCGCAGGGCAACGGCAGCGGTGGCGGCAACGGCGGCAGCGGTGGCAACCGGTTTGCCGGCACGCAGGGGCAGGCCGGCACCGGCACGGTGGCCGTGTCCGCGCCGCGCGTCTCCAGCCATGCCGGCGCCATCGACACCTTTGCCTGACCTCACAGATTAAAGTTTTGCGAAAATCTGACGTTGAATTGCCGAAGCAACGTACAATCACCGAGCCCGCAAGGCGATAAGCCCGGCAATAGCGAAGGGTGGGGTGTATTGACAGACAGCACGCGACGACCCACGACGTGTCTGCAACGAATAACAAGGGGGTCAAGTCCGATCGGCGAAGACGGGATCAAACGGGGATCACTTCGCCACATCCGCTCTCGGGCGGGTGCAAAAACGGACTGATGCGGTGCGTCCGAGCCGGGGGGCTGGCGCCTGCATGTTTGCCGTGCTTACGGGGGAGCGCACCGCGAGGTGCGCTTTTTGTTTTTGCGCGCGCGACCCGGAATCAGCCGCCCGCCGCCTCGGCCGCGGCGAGCGTGGCCGGCGTGACCGACACCACGTGCTCGACGCCATAGCCCCGATCCATCCACGCATCGATGCCGCCATGCAGCGGACGCACGCGCTTGAAGCCGCGGCCCATCAGCGTGCGCGCCAGCATCACCGCGGACGCCTCGTTGGGGCAGGCGCAATAGATGACGATCTCGCGATCCGGGCCCTCGATCTCGATGGGCCCATTCTTGGCCGACATGTCGTACAGCATCGCACCGGGGATGCGGTGCGGCTGGCTCATGCGCGAACTGCCCGCGCGCACGTCGATGATGACCGGCGCCTCGCCGGATTCGATCAGCGTATGGAGCTCGTCCGGAGAGATCCGCACCATCTCCAGCATCTTGCGGAAGCGCCAGCGCTGCAGCCAGCGTGCCGCGACGTAGATCGCTGCCAGCAGCGCCACCAGCACGACGGCATGCCCGCCGAGCTGGTCCAGGTGTGTCAGCAACGGGTCGATGCTGCCGTGCGCGCCGCGGCCGAGCAGCATCCAGCCGGCCGCCCATAGCGCCGAGCCGAGCAGGTCATACAGTGCAAAGGTGCTGAACGGCGTGCGCATCGTCCCCAGCAGCGCCGACGAGACGGTCGATAGCCCCGGCACGAACTTGGCGATCAGCAGCATCGGCGCGCCCCAGCGCTCGAACTGCGTGCGCGTGCGCCGTACGCAGGAATCCGGCGACAGCGACAGGCGGCACAGCAGCGCCATCACGTGGCGTCCGTATCGCTGGCCGGCCAGGTACCAGAGGCCATCGCCCAGCAGCGCGCCGGTCAGCGCGGCGGGCAGCAGCTCGGGCCACGGCAGCGCGCCGTTGGCGGTGAGGGCGCCCGCCACCAGCAGGGTCGGGACAGCGGGCAGCGGCGCGCCCGCCTGCGTCAGGAAGACGTTGGCAAAGACGGCGAACACGCCGTATTCGGCGATCAGGGGAAAGAGGTCGTGCATGGAAGACACCCACCGCGGCGAGGAGCGGCGCGGCTGCCAAGTTACCGCATTCCGGCCGTGTCCGATAGCCATGTCACGATGCGGGATCGGGTGACGTGTGGGGCGCCCGGTTTGGCGAGGCAATGGGCGCGGTTGTCCGGCGCTACGACATCGTCCGATTCCGCCCCGACGTCTTCGCCCGATACAACTGCGCATCCGCCGCCCTGGTCAGGGTCGCGGCACGCTGCTCGCCTGACGATGCCGGCATGCCGGATGCCGCGCCGATGCTGACGGTCAGGACCGCGGAGGCACTCCGCGCATGCGGAATGTTGAGCACCAGGATGGCGTGGCGGATGGTTTCAGCGACAACGTTTGCGCTATCCAGATCGCCGCCCGGCAGCACGACACAGAACTCTTCGCCGCCGTAGCGTGCGGCGAGGTCGCCGGGCCGGCGCAGGTTGGCCTGGATGCAGCGCGCAACCGCCTGGAGGGCGGCATCGCCGTCGGGGTGGCCGTAGTGGTCGTTGTAGGCCTTGAAGTGGTCCACATCGATCATCAGCACGGACAGCGGCTGCCGCTCGCGCGCGGCGCGGCGCCACTCCGCGTCCAGGCGCTCGTCCAGTGCGCGCCGGTTGGCCAGGCCGGTGAGGGCATCGGTGGCCGCGAGCTCGGCATGCCGGCGCTGTTCTTCGATCCGCCGCTCCAGGTGCTGGGCAAACAGGTAGGCCATCGCCAGCGTGACCACGTTGAACAGCACCACGAGCATGCCGATCCACCAGGCCCGGGCTTTCCAGTTGGCGTAGATATCTTCCGTCGCGGTGCCGACCGCCACGAACAGCGGGTAGTTGCCGATGCGCCGATAGGTATAGAGCCGCTCGACACCGTCGCGCACGGAGGCATCGAGATAGGTCCCGCCCGCGGTGTTGGCGAACTGCGCCAGGTGCACGCTGCGGTGCGCGGCGGCGGCGGCCGATGTGAGCGCGGGACGGCGCGTGGCCAGGGTGCCGTCGGCGTACAGCAGCGCGATCGCGCCGTTCTTGCCCAGCGTCACGCCGGAGAACAGCCGATCGAAATAGCGCACGCGCAGGCCGCCCGACACCACCCCCGAGAACCGGCCCTCCGCATCGTTCAGGCGCAGGCTGAGGGCGATGGCCAGGCCGAGCCCGGTGCGCGACTCGAACGGCTTGCTGACATAGATGCCCAGGTTGTCGTGCTTGGCCTGCTGCAGGAAATAGTCGCGGTCGCCGAAGTCGAGCTCGCGCGCGGGCTCGATCTTGGAGTCGAGTATCACGCGCCCCTCGCGATCGGTCACCAGCATGGAGCCGAGATCCTGCGCCTGGATCCGCCCGTCGAACAGCACCATGCGCTGGACATGATCGGACAGGCGGCGGACTTCGGGGTCGGCCAGCCGGTCCGCCACGTTCTGCAACGACAGCGAGTAGAACTCCAGGTTGCGCGTGATGTCGTGTTCGATGACCAGGGCGATGTTGGCCCCGGCGTCCTTGGCCCGGTCGAAGGCGTCGACCCGCATCTCGTGCAGCGACAGCATGGCGGCCGCACTCACGGTGAGCGAGAGCAGCAAGGCGAGGCCAATCAGCCGTTTGGGCTTGTTGATCAGCAGTTTCAGCATGTCGCCTCGGTGTGGCTCGGAATCCGGGAAGGGGCAGAATGGATTATCGACTTGGTCGGCATTTTCTTTAGAGTTTGATGCCAAATCATCGGGAAATCATGTTGCCCGGGCAATGTTACCGGGATTGGAGCAGCTCGCGGCGCCGGGGGCGAGGGGGGAGGCCAGCGTCACCGGTGCGCGGCGGTTTGCCCGAGCGGCGGCAAGTGTCTTCCAGCGTCGTGACAGTGCGTCGGGCCGCTCCATGAAGCGGGAGGGTGGGCTGGCGAGGGACGCATCGCCGTCACGCGGCTTCATCGGCGTGGCTGTGATCCGGCCATCCAGCCATTGCCCGCAGGTGCCGGGTTCGCGGCGATAGGGTGTTCCGCTTCTTTTGGATTGCCGTCGGCAAGAGGAAAACCCGGTTTGAATCCGGATCGGCAGATTTCGTGGGTTTTGGCTACTCGAACATCCAAAGATGCATGCGTTTTGCATGACGCCGATTTTCGATTGGCAGAGGGGCTTTCCGCTGGGTCCGTCGTGCAGTCATGCGCAGTCCGACTTCGATGCCGCAACCTGCCCGGTCCCGGGAAATGCCAAGGCCGACACGGGAAGGGGCCATCGCGGACCGGTGATTCGGCTGCGTACGATGCGCCCGCGAAGGGAAGTCTTTCCTTGCTCCGGAAGGCGCCCGGCACATAACGAAAAATCTTGTCGCGATCAGAGTTAAGTGGAATTTTGTTGGTTTACTGACATCGCTCTGTCAAAAATACAGAGTGGGGCGTCAACCATGTAAAAGGGGACGTATGCAGACTTGGTCTATCGAACGGTATCGGGGGTGCTCGATCCATGTGCTGGCCGTGCCTGGCGGCGGCGGTTTTCAGTACGCCTACACCGGATTCGTCTGCTCGCCCAAATCAGATGCGATGGCGTATCCGGATCTGCAGCGCTTCCATCACGTGTCGGCGGCGTTCGATTCCGTCGGCGAGGCGATTTCGGCGGGCATGGAAGCAGGGCGCGCCAACATCGAGGGCTGGCTCGGCGTGCATCCCGTGCTGGTTGGCCGCAGAGGCGAGCGCAGCGGCGCGGTCACGCTGCGGGTTTGACGCCCGTCGCCCTGCGCCGCGTTTCGCGATTCAGCTGCCGTGCTCCGCAAGCACGGCGGGGTGGCCGGACGTTGCTTCCAGAGCGTTCTCCGCCTCCGCGCTGGTGGGCATGGTGCGGTTGCGTCCCTGCGTCTTGGCGCGATAGAGCTGGGTGTCCGCCGCCTGGGTCAGGGTCTCGGCACGCTCGCCCGACAGCGCGGGCGTGTCGGTGGCCACGCCGATGCTCACGCTCAGGACGCCGGCCGGCCCCTGCGCGTGCGGAATATGCAGGGCCAGCACGGCCTGGCGGATGTGCTCCGCGACCGCGATCGCACCCTCCAGATCCGTGTGCGGCAGCACGATGCAGAATTCTTCGCCCCCATAGCGCGCGGCGAGATCGCCGGATCGGCTGGCACGGGCCTGGATGCAGCGGGCGACGGCCTTGAGGGCGGTGTCGCCGCCCAGGTGACCGTAGTGATCGTTGTAGGGCTTGAATGCATCGACGTCGATCATCAGCACCGACACCGGCCAGCGCTCGCGCAGGGCGCGCTTCCACTCCTTGTCCAGAAAGGCATCCAGGGCGCGCCGGTTGGGCAGGCCGGTCAGCGCATCGGTGATCGCCTGTTCCGCATGCCGGCGGCCTGCCGCGAGCCGCTTTTCCAGTTGCTTGGCGAACTGGTAGGCCAGCGCCATCGTGACGAGATTGAACACCGCGACGAGCAGGCCGATCGCCCAGGCGCGCGATGTCCAGTTGGCGTAGATGTCTTCGGTCGCGGCGCCGACGGCAACGTAGAGCGGGTAGTGTCCGATGCGCCGGTAGGTATAGAGCCGCTCGATGCCGTCGCGCACCGATTTGCCCAGGTAGAGGCCATCCGTCGTGTCGATCACCCGCTTGAGCGTTTCGGGATCGCGTTTCTCTGCCGCACCGGCGGCCGGCGGGGCCGGGCGGCGCGCGATCAAGGTGCCGTCGGCGTAGAACAGCGCGATCGAGCCCTTGGGGCCGAGCGTCATGCCCGAGAACAGGCGATTGAAGTAGCTGATGCGCAGCGCCCCCGAAACCACCCCGCCGAACTTGCCCTGCGCGTCGTTCAGGCGCCGGCTGACCGTGATGGAGGCGCCAAAGCCCGTGCGCGACTCGAGCGGCTTGCTGATGAGAACGGCGGTGCTGTCGATGCGGGCCTGCTGCTGGAAATAGTCGCGGTCGCCGATGTAGATGTTGCGCGCGGGCTCGGCCTTCGAGTCCAGAAGCACCTGGCCCCGGGCGTCCGTGACGAGGATGGAGCCGAGATCCCGTGCCTGCGCGATGCCGTCGAACAGGACGAGGCGGCGGATATGGTTGGACACCTGGTGGACTTCGGGATCCGCCAGGCGTTCGAGCACCGTTTCCACGGACAGCGAATAGAGCTCCAGATTGCGCGCGACATCCCGCTCGATGATGAGGGCGATGTTGGCGCCGGCGTCCTTGGCGCATTTCAAGGCGTCGAGCCACATCTCATAGAGCGACAAGGCGGCCCCGGCACTGACGGTCAGCGAGAAGAGCAGGGCCGTGCCGATGAGACGGGCGGGCGTGTTGATCGAGAAAATGGACATGACGTCTCAGCGGCGCGCTGGAACTCTGGAATTCTGGAGCGGGGGCTCTGGACGCTATCGACAAAGGCGCGCCCTTCTTTAGCGCGCCGCACCCGTCGATGGCGGAATCGGGGGAGCCGGTTGCGTGGGCAGGTCTACGATGTCTTGCGGTGCGGCCTGGAAAGGCGGCCTGGCGGCGGGTCGCCGGGTGTCAGGCAGCCTTGGGCGGGGCCGGGTCAGTCGATGATGTCCGCGCAGGCATCGGTCGGCGCGGCCGCGACGTGGCCCACCAGCGGCACCATCTTCAGCCCGGCCGAGGCGACGCGGCACGGTGCGGCAGCTACGCCGCAGCCGGAGAGCAGGGCGGCAACCAGCAGGGACAGTCCGGAGAGGAGGCGTTTCATGTTCGTCGAGGCGAAGAATGCGCAGGAAGCGGTGACCAGCGGAAAGGGCCGGTCTGGATTGTCGCAGAGTCTGGCATGGCCGGCACGTCGGATCGGTGTGCGCGGTCTGGGGCTGGCGATCGGCATGGCCATGCCCGTCGCGTTTGCGCAAATGCCGCCCGCGTCGGGGCCATCCAGCGAGCCGGGCCGGGACCTGCGCAACGGGTTCAGCGCTCCGTTCGTCCAGATCAGCCAGGACTTGCCGAACTGCCCCGCCCCGCGCGGCCCCTTGCCGGCCGGTGCCCAGACGCGCGGCCAGCCGCACGACCGTATCGAGCGCGGCAACAACTGCTGCCACGCCGGCGCCCATGCCCCTGACCCGGAGATCGTCGGCGCCGCGCAGCAGCGGCTGCGCAACGATCCGCGCCTGCGCGACAGCACGCTGCGGATCGCGTTGCAGGGCTGCGTCATCACGCTCCAGGGCTGTGCCGCGTCGGCGCGCCAGATCGACTATGTGGCGGAAGTGCTGCGCCAGTTGCCGGGTGTGCAGCATGTCATGGTCGACGTGGCGGTGCGGCGTCCGGGGGCGGCGGCCATGCCCCGGTAGCGATTGGTGCGTCGCACCAAATGTGCGGTGGAATCAATGTTCGTATAGCGAACTCACAGCGCGCCGCGCTGGAAAACAACAGGCGTCCCGATCCGCCGGATCGGTGCCATGCCTGATGTGAGGCTGTAGAACGTGCCTTCGCGTGGGTTTCCCAAGAATTGTTGATTGCACAACAATCAATTGTTTTTCTGGATATTTATTGTCTTGAAATGGTCGCCTACGATGGCTGCATCACTCTGCGGCGCCGCAGCGAAAACGTCCTCGAGACGGCTGCCGGACGCGCTGCGCCCCCACCGGAAAGGACCCATCATGAAAGCCCAACGCACCCTGATCGCCGCGCTGATCGCCCTCGCCTCCGTGCCGGCTCTGGCGGCTGCCCAGTTCGATGTCTATACCCAGGGCGCGAAGGCTGGCGAGCGCTTCGATGTCTACACGCAGGGTGCCAAGGTGAACGGTAAGTGCGACACCTACACGGAAGGCGCCAAGGCCGGCAGCAAATACGACCCGTACACGGATGGTGCGCTGGCCCGTGTCGGCAAGTTCGATACCTATACCGAGGGCGCGAAGGCTGGCAGCAAGTACGATCCGTACACGGATGGCGCCCTGGCCTGAGTTGCGCTCCGGCGTGACCGCGCTGTTCTTCTTTAAGCCTGCAACGCCCGCATTGATGCGGGCGTTTCTTTTTGGCCGCTCCGCCTGAATCTGCCCGGCGCCATCGCTGTTTCCTGGTCTCGCGGTCCACGGTCCGAGCCTCGCTGCCGCGTTGCAATCGGAACCCCGGTTGCCCGCACTGATCCGCCGGGTTCCCTTGCCTCGGCGGGCGGCCGAACATGGCCGTGGATGCCCGGGCGGAAGGCGCCGGTCGGGCAGGGCGCGCAGCACTGCGTGCGGTGCCGTAACACGCAGTTCTGCGCGCACCCCCTCGATGCCCGCCGGCGCCTAAAGGTGGAAAGCTTGCGTGACGGCCTGCCGCACGTGCATGTTGCGCTGGCCCACATGGCGATCGGCCCAGGGCTGGAAGGGCAGCCGCAGCCGGTCCAGCACGTGGTTGTCGCATTGGACGAAGACGCACTCGTGGCCGTCATTCAGATCGCTGGGAATCCATGGCGTGGCACAGCGCACGACCTGCGAGGCCATCGGCTGGACTTCGACAGACTCGGTGCCGATGAAATGGGCATCCGCCGCGCCCAGGCTCACCGACGGATCGCTCCAGAAGACATCGATTTTGGTGGGCGCGGCCGTTGCCGCGCCGAGGTTGAAGACGCGGGCCACGATGTGGTTCTCGGCGCCGGCCACCGGGTTGCCTGACGGGCTCGGGCGCTCTGCCCAGATGAAGGGCGAGGCCGCGTACGGCGTGCCGGAGGGCAGGGCGCGCAGGCCGTAGTCGCTGGCATTGCAGAGCAGTACCAGCCAGGCCGAGTAGCGTGCCTGCTCGGTCTGCTCCTTGACATAGCTGGACCACGCGCGGGCCTGTTGCTGCCGCCTGAGCACGGCGTCGGACTGTTTCCACTGGTCGAGCCACCACGCGTCGTCGCGCTTGCCGTTGTTTTGCTGGTTGCCCATGGCAGCCCCCTCACGCAGACGGTTCGATGTTGACCGGATGGGTCCTGGTCCAGTCGTCGTTGGTGAAGTGCCGGTTCTGGTGGCCCAGGCCGCGGTCGCCGTCCAGGTCGTGCTCAGGTAGCGCGTTGCCGAGCGCGCCCATGCGGCAGCATTTGGGGTGGGTGTCGAGCAGGTGTCCGAGGCGCTGCAGGCGGGCGTCGGCGCTGGAGAGCAGGCGCTTGCGCAGCCGTTCGAGCGCGGCAAGCTTGGTGGTCATGCCGATCATGTGCACCTCCCTCTGCAATGGCTGCACAGTCAGGGGTGCGTCCGGTTGATGCCGGATCTGGATTGGCTTTGCGAACGCCGACGTCGGCGATGCAAGCGTCGCTCGCACCGCCGTGCGGTCAGCCCTCGTCCCCCCTTTTCCCCGGCGGGCGGCGGTTGCGCCGCCGCCCGTTTGCGGTATCAGCACTATATGTGGCGAACCGGGAAAGGCAACGCGAACGGATTTAACTCTGATGTTTCGCGATGTATTTGTGAGATCAATGAAGCGGATGCCGAATTCGCGCGTTTGCACGGGGCCGCGCGTGCGTGCTTGGCGCGGCACCTGCGTGCCCACGCAGCGCAAGGCGCCTCGCGGCAGCGCGCACGGGCATGCGGACTGAACCTGCGGTTACCCTGGGCGTCTGATCGTATTTGCCACGGAGTGTCCCGATGATGCCTGTCCGCCCGATCCATTGCCCGCAGACCCGAACGCCACGGCAGGCGCGGCGGCCGCATCCGGTGCGGGCGGCTTCGATGGTTGTGGCGGCGGTGCTGGCGGCCGGCTGTGCCACGGTCACGCCCGGTCCGTTCCAGATCACCGTGCGCGGTGCGGACGACTCGGTGCTGGAGCAGTTCCAGTTCCAGGCGGGCTCGCAGGCCTCGCTGGAGAGTGCGATGATCGGGATGTGCCGCGTGTATCCCGATGCCACCGTGGTGGCCGAGCAGCTGCAGACGCATGAGCAGTTGCACGAGCGCTGCAAGCGTTCCCTGGCGTCCATGCTGTCGGCCACCTAGCGGGCAGGGTGCCCGGCATCGCCGGCGCGGGCGGCTACCATGTCGGCTTGGTGGCCGGCATGCCCGGCCAGGACACACGCCAGGGAGAACGCACGTGAAGGAACAGGTGGAACCCGTCGAGCCGACGGCGGTGCAGCGCTTTATCGCCACGCGCCCGCGCCTGCTGGCCGCGCTGATGCTGGGCGCGGTGGCGGGCATCTTCGCGCCGATCGAGAGCAGCCGGCTGACGCGCATCCTGCTGGGCTGGGATGTGGCGGTCTGGACCTACCTGGTGCTGGCCGGCGCGATGATGCTGCGGGCCAACCCGCGCCGTATCCAGGCCGTCGCCCGCCGCGAGGACGAGCGGACCGCGGCGGTGCTGGCGGCCGTGTGCGTGGGCGTGATCGCCAGCATGGTGGCGATCGTCTTCGAGCTGGCGACGGCCAAGTCCGCCGGGCATGCGCAGGCCGTGCACTACGCCTTCACGGGCGTGACGGTGCTGGGCGCATGGCTGATGGTGCCGATGATGTTCACCGTGCACTACGCGCACCTGTACTACCGCACCGACGGCGAGCCGCCGCTGAAATTCCCCGACGAGCAGATCGCGCCCGATTACTGGGATTTCCTCTACTTCTCCTTTACCATCGCGGTCGCCAGCCAGACGGCGGACGTCAGCATCCGCTCGCGCGCGATGCGGCGCGCGGTGCTGGGGCAATCGCTGCTGTCGTTCTTCTTCAATACGAGCATCCTCGCGCTCTCCATCAATATCGCCGCGGGCCTCTTCTCATGACCAAGCTCCCCCAACCCCTGCCTTCGCGCACCATCGATACCGCCAGCTACGTGCTGGTGGCGGCCATGATCTCGGCCGTGCTGTGGCTGCACCTGTTGTCGGCGGCCATTGCCGGCTTCCTCGTCTATGCGCTGGCGCGCCGGCTGGAAGCGCGCTTGCATGCGCGGCACGTGCTGTCCAAGCGGGCCAAGTCGATCGCGGTGATCGGCGTGTTCGTGATCGCCGCGCTGATCCTCGGGGGGATCGGCCTGGGCATCGGCCGGCTGGTGGAGCACGGCCACGGCCTCGACGGCATGCTGCTGCGCATCGCCGATGTGCTCGACCACCTGCGCGATTCGCTGCCGCCCACCATTGCCGATTACGTTCCGCAGTCGGTCAGCGAGCTGCGGGCACGGCTGGTCGAGATGCTCAAGGAGCATGGCCGCCAGGTCTCGACGCTCGGCATCGACGGCCTGCGGGCGAGCGCGATGGCGCTGGTGGGGCTGATCCTGGGCGCCATGGTGGCGTGGTCGGAGGCGCCCGATCCGGCGCACAGCAAGCCCCTGTCGGCGGCGCTGCTGCGTCGGCTGGGCCGGCTGGAGACGGCCTTCGAGGCGGTGGTGTTCGCCCAGGTCAAGATCTCCGCGCTCAACACCGTGCTGGCCGCCATCTACCTGATGGGCGTGCTGCCGGTGCTCGGTCTGCATGTGCCGTATTCCAAGTCGCTGGTGCTGCTGACCTTCGTGGCCGGGCTGATCCCGGTGGCGGGCAACCTGATCTCCAACACGGCCATCGTGCTGATGAGCGTGGCGGTGTCGCTGGAGCTGGCGCTGGCGTCGCTGGCGTTCCTGGTGATCGTGCACAAGCTGGAGTACTTTGTGAACGCGCGCATCATCGGCAGCCGCATCGATGCGCGCGCCTGGGAGCTGATCCTGGCGCTGATCGTGATGGAGGCGCTGTTTGGTGTGGGCGGCGTGATTGCCGCGCCGGTGCTGTACGCCTACCTGAAGCGCGAGTTGTCGGACGCCGGGCTGATCGGCTGACTGATCGGCTGACGGCGGGGTGCGCAGGTGAGGCCGCCAGCGCGCTTGCGCTGGCGGTGTCGGCAGAAAAGAGCGCGCCCTACGGGACGATGGGCGCGCAATAACTCGCTGACCGAGAGACGTCAGCGAGCCGAGGGCCGGTACGCGGGATGCGGTGCCTGGGGCGGTGGGCGTGTCGCGTCGCGGGCTGTGCCCGCTGCTTCGGCAATCACGAAGCAGCCGGCCATGCGGCCAGCGAGCGGCGCCTGGTGGACGTGGTCTCCCACCGCGCGGCGGATCGTTCCCGGTGATACAACATGCATGCTTCCCTCCCGCGGACTGGCCGGCGTGCGCGTCTGTTGCGCGTGTCGCCGGCTCGGGAATGCGGATCGGCGCGCGTCGCACGTTCCATGCGGGCATCGTTTCCGTCCGGTCGCCTGCATCGGGCAATGGCGCGTGCGGCGATCCATGCAGCCGAGTATAGAAAGCGTCTCCTGACGGACCCATGCTCCGAACGGACGAGCCCGGCCGGCGAAAATGACTAACGGGTCTGCTGCCTGCCGAGGCAGGTGTCATGCGGGTTTGCGGGAGGTTGGCGGTTTTTTTCGGGCAGCGGTGCGGGCCTTCGCCGGCTCGGTTGCCCGATCAGCAAATTGTCCGCTTCGCGCTAATCATTGTCGAATTTGCGGCATCACGCCTGCCTTGTTCCGGCGCATGATGGAGCGCGTTCCGCTTCTCCTTCCCTCCGTCTCGACACCATGGACACCACCGCAAACGGCACGGCCACCGCGCAGGCCGGGACGACCGGCTTTGGCGTGATCGGCGCCATCAGCTTCGCCCACTTCCTCAACGACATGATGCAGTCGTTGATCCTGGCGATCTATCCGCTGCTCAAGGGCAACTTCCATCTCGACTTCACGCAGATCGGTCTGATCACGCTGACCTACCAGATCACCGCCTCGCTGCTGCAGCCGATGGTCGGGCTGTACACCGACCGGCACCCGAAGCCGTATTCGCTGTCGGTGGGCATGGGCTTCACGCTGGTGGGGCTGCTGCTGATGTCGGTCGCGCCCAATTTCGGCACGCTGCTGCTGGCGGCGGCGCTGGTGGGCACGGGCTCGTCGATCTTCCATCCGGAATCGTCGCGGGTGGCGCGCATGGCTTCGGGCGGCCGGCATGGGCTGGCGCAATCGCTGTTCCAGGTGGGCGGCAACGTGGGCAGCGCGATGGGGCCGCTGCTGGCCGCGCTGGTCATCATGCCGTACGGCCAGCACAGCCTGGCGTGGTTCTCGATCGCCGCGCTCGTCGCCATGGTCGTGCTGTACCACGTGGGCGGCTGGTACCGGCGCGAGCGCGCCGCCGGCCTGGGCCGCAAGGTCGGGGCACGCGCGCCTGCCGCCGTGCGCCTGCCGGCGGGCAAGGTGACGATGGCGATGACGCTGCTGGTGGTGCTGCTGTTCTCCAAGTACTTCTACCTGGCCAGCCTGAACAGCTATTACACGTTCTACCTGATCAGCAAGTTCCACTTGTCGGCGCAGGCGTCGCAGCTGTTCCTGTTCCTCTTCCTGTTCTCGGTGGCGGCGGGCACCATCGCCGGCGGCCCGATCGGCGACCGCTTCGGCCGCAAGGTCGTGATCTGGGTGTCGATCCTGGGCGTCGCGCCGTTCACGTTGCTGCTGCCGTATGCCAACCTGTTCTGGACCGCCGTGCTGACGGTCGTGATCGGGCTGGTGCTGGCCTCGGCGTTCTCGGCCATCCTGGTCTACGCGCAGGAGCTGATTCCCGGCAAGGTGGGGATGGTGTCGGGGCTGTTCTTCGGCTTCGCCTTCGGGCTGGGCGGCATCGGCGCGGCGGTGCTCGGCAGGCTGGCCGATGCGACCGACATCTACCACGTCTACCACCTGTGCTCGTTCCTGCCGCTGATCGGCCTGCTGACGGTGTTCCTGCCCGACATCGAACGCCGCCGCGCCCAGCTGGCCTGAGCCGCTACGCCAGGACGGCGATCCGTGCGCCGTGCGCGCCGTGCGTGGTGCCCAGCACCGTCAGCGGGATCTCCGTGCAGGGCAGCGCGGGCGCGAAGCGGTGGCGTGTCGTCTTGTACGGGAACAGGCGCCGCTCCGCCACGATGCGCTGCCGGATGCTGGCGACGCTGAACGGCGCGCCCGACTCCCAGTGCGTGACCGACACGCGCGGGTCGGCGTAATCCAGCAGCACGCACGGCAGGTGGTGCAGCCCCAGCAGCGCGGCCGCGCGGATGCGGTGGTTGCCGTCCATCACGATGCCGGTGTCGCGCTCGATCGGGATCGGCGTGGTCCACAGGCCGGTGGCGCGGATGGCGTCGGCTAGGCGGCGGACATGATCGGCGTCCACTTCTTCGGACGGCATGAAAAACGCGGTGGGCCGCAGCGCCACGCAGTATGCAAGGTCAGCCTGCATCGGTCATCTCCTGTGCGAGGTTTGCGAAGGGATCGGCCAGCGCGCCGGTGGCCCCGATGCGGCCGGTGCGCAAGCGGCGCGCGGCGGGGATCGGCGTGCTGGGGGGAGTCGATGAAACAGGGCGGTGCCTGTCCGGCGCCGGCGCGGTTCAGAAATCCACCGAAGCCGACAGCAGCACCGTGCGCGGCGCGCCCAGCGAGACGGTCCCGAACGACGCCACGCCCGACCAGTACTTGCGGTCGAGCACGTTCAGCACGGTGGCGCGGAAGGTGGTGGACTTGCCCTGCAGCCTGGTGGTGTAGCGTGCGCCCACGTCCACCGTGGTCCACGACGGCACCGACTGCGTGTTGGCCTGGTTGATGTACTCCTTGGCCGTGTAGGTGACGCTGCCGTTCAGTGCCAGGCGGGGCATCCATGGCAGGTCCCATTCGGCGCCGGCATTGGCCATCAGGCCCGGCACGCCCACCGGACGGTTGCCGACCGTGGCGGCGCTGTTGGTCTTGGTCAGCACGGCGTCGAGCACGGTCGCGCCGCCCAGCAGCCGCACGCCCTTGATCGGCTCGCCGGACAGGTTCAGCTCCACGCCGCGGTTGCGCTGCTCGCCGTCCACGCCGTAGACGGTGCCGGTCAGCTGGCCGCTGGGCTTGGTGATCTGGAACACGGCGAGCGTGGCCAGCAGGCCGTTGCGGTCCACCTTGACGCCGGCCTCGTACTGCCGGGTCTTGTACGGCGCGAAGACCTGGCCCGCATTCGATGCCGTGGTCGGGGCGATGTCGCCCTTGCTCAGCCCCTCGATGTAGTTGGCGTATAGCGAGACGTCGCCTCGCCAGGGTTTGATGACGATGCCCGCCATCGGCGTCACCGCGCGCTTGTCGTACGAGGCGGTGACGGCCCCGGTGCTGGCGCTGAAGTTGTCGGAGTTGACCTGCTGCTGCCGTAGTCCGAGCGTCAGTTGCAGGCGATCGTCGAGCACGCCCATCGTATCGGCCAGGGCCACGCCGGACAGCTGCGACGACGAGGTCTTCGGCACCGCGGCCGGCGCGGCGATGACCGGCTCGGGCGCGCTCACCGGCGCATAGAGGTTCGACAGGATCGCCGTGCCCATGTTGCTGGCCGTGGCGATGCGGTCGTGATAGGTGCTGGCCTGCAGCGTCAGGGCATGCCTGACCGGGCCGGTGTCGACGCGCGCACGCACGCCGGCGTCGGCGGTCAGACGGTTGACCTGGAACTTGTAGTAGCCCGGCGTCGAACGGGTGTTGCCCGCCGCGTCCAGAATGGTCGGGGTCTGGTCCGAGAGCCGGCCGACGCGGGTCTGCGAGCCGCCCGCATCGGCGAACACGGTGACGCGGTCGGAGACGTCGTATTCCGCATGCGCCAGTGCCGACTGGCCGTCCGATTTCCACCAGCCCCACGACTGCGAGACGTTGCGACGCCCATCCGCCGCCGAAGGCATGGCCACGCCGGCGGCCAGCAGGAAGGGGCGCGTGGGCGCATCCACCGCTTCGTGCTGCGTGATGACGTCGAGCGAGGCGCGCAGGCGGTCGCCCTGGTAGTCGAGCGACAGCGCGCCGATGTCGGTGCGCGAGCGCTGGTGATCGAGCGGGGTCTTGCCCTGGCGGGCCACGCCGTTGAAGCGGATGCCAAACGCACGCCCTTGGCCGAAGCGCCGGCTCAGGTCGACGTGGCCGCCCAACTGCAGGTCGGAGGCGTAGGTTGCCGTGAAGCGGGTCAGGTCTTGCGGTAGCGCGCGCTTGGGCACGATGTTGACCACCCCGCCCACGCCGCTGTTGGGCGACATCCCGTAGAGCAGCGCGGCCGGCCCCTTGATGACTTCGACACGCTCCACGTACTCCGGAAAGACGTGGTAGTTGGGCGCGACACCGTAGACGCCGTCGAACGCCACCTCGCTCAAGTTGCCTTCGCCGACGGGGAAGCCGCGGATGTAGAAGGAATCCGTCACGCCGCCGGTCTGGCCGGTGAAGCGTACCGACGCATCCTGGTTCAGCACATCGGCCAGCGTGATGGCTTGCTGGTCTTCCATGCGCTTGGTGGTGTAGGTGCTGACGCTGAAGGGCGTGTCCATGGTGTCCTGGTTGCCGAGCAGGCCCACGCGGCCGCCGCGCGCGGTCTGCCCGCCTGCGTACGGGCGCAGCGGGTCGTCGGAGGTGCGGCCGGTCGCCACCGTTTCCGGCAGTTGGATGGTGTGCTCGGCGGTCTCCGTGGCCGACTTGGACGCGCTCTGCGCGAAGGCGGGCAGCCCCAGCCCGGAGGTCAGCACGCCCGCGAACGCCATGCGCGCGGTCAGGGCCAGCGGCCGGAACGGTGCCCCGGGCTCGCGGGCAGGTCGCGGCATGGCCGAGGCGGGCTGGCGGCGAAGCAAGGACAACATGAAACGGGCTCCAGGTGCGTTGGATTGCAATCAGCCCTGCACAATAGTACAAATGAGAATTATTCTCAATAATTCTCATGAGAGGCGCGGGTGCATGGCGCGCCTGGCGGGCGATCCGGCGGCTTTTGATTGAAGTTGCGTGATCTTCCTGTTGAAAAACCTGCATTGGGCGGCAAATCCCCATGACTGCCGATGGTTTCCATGCGAGTTGACAGCTGCAAAAATGAAAATCAATAATGAGAATCATTCCTGATAAAGGCAGCTAAAGCTCGCTCATCCCGGATGACCATGACCGGTCCGCATTGCGATTCCGCCTGTTCCTCGTTGATGACGGCTTTCGTCGATCACTACGAGGAGCTGGTCGATCATGTCCGGCACCGCTTCGGTGACCGGGTGTTCGCCCGCGATGTCGTCCAGGATGTCTGCGTGCAACTGCTGCACCGCCCGCCGGCGGAGCCGATCTGTACGCCACTGGCGTTCCTGCGGCATCTGTCGATCCATCGGGCAATCGACCGCTGGCGCAGCGACGAAACGTACGCCGTGTATGCGGGGCAGGCCGGGCAGGTCGCGCCCGATACCGACGATGTCGATGGCGAGCGGGTGGTGGCCTCCCGCCAGGCTGTCCACCAGGTCGAGCAGGCCATCGACGGCCTGCCGGCGCGCTGCCGCGAGGTGTTCATCCTGCACAAGCTGCACGACCTGTCGCAGGACGAAGTCGCGGTGCGGCTGTGCATTTCACGCAATATGGTCGCCAAGCATCTGGCCCGCGCAATGCTGGCGATGGATCCCATCTCTCCCGCGCTCCGCATGCCGAAACGGCGGGCGCCGATGTTGACCGCGTATTCGCGCGGTCCTGAGCCCTGCGGGCCCTGATATTGCGCATCCCGATTGCCGGTGCCGGCGCAGCGTGCGGCAGGTCGCCGGCACGGTGCCATGGCAGGGCGCATTCGCTGGTGACCTTAGGAAATCCTTTCTTCGGCAGGTCAACAAACCCACCGCGTCAAACGGCAAGCCTTGTGAAACCAATCCATTTTGTTCTGATAAGGAGTTGCGGCATGAGCGGTACTGGGCGCCACTGGGGGGTGGGGCATTTCGTGTGTGTGGCAGTTGCAGGCAGCTGCGCGTCGACCGTTGCCTGGGGGCAGGGGGCGACGGTGCCGATCGACATTCCGGCGCAGCGGCTGGATCGGGCGCTGACTGCGCTCGCACAGCAATCCGGCGTGCAAATCCAGTTGGCCGATGCGCTTGCAGGCCAGCGGACCGCGCCAGCGGTGCAGGGCCGGATGGCGGTCTCCGATGCGCTCGAGCGGCTGCTCGCGGGCTCGGGGCTGCGGCCCCGGTCGACCGGGGCGAACACGTTCACGGTCGAAGCGCAGGCACAGGACGTGCCGGCCAAGGCCGCCGCGGACGGGGCGAAGGCGCCGGCCGTGGCTGAACTAGAGGCCACCGTGGTGTCCATCGACCGCACGCGCAGCGACCTCGTCCGGCCGACCCGCCAGGTCACGCAGATCAGCCATGAAGAGCTGAGCGACCTGCAGGCCGGCTCGGGCACCCTGGCGACGGCGCTGAGCAAAGTGGTGCCCGGCATGGCCGATCCCAGCCACACGATCACCGATTACGGGCAGACGCTGCGCGGCCGCAGCACGCTGGTGCTGCTCGACGGCATGCCGCTCAATACCAACCGGGATTCCGCGCGCAACCTGGCCAGCCTCGACCCGAACAACATCGAACGGATCGAGGTGCTGCGCGGCAGCAGCGCGCTCTACGGCAGCGGGGCCACGGGCGGCATCGTGTCGATCACGACCCGGCCGGCCGGGGGCGAGCCGCGCGCCGAGACGACCGTCTCGATGACCTCGCCGCTGTCGCATCCCGGCGCCGCGGGCCTGGGCGGCTCGGTGCAGCAGTATGTGGCCGGCAGCAAGGGGCCGGTCGATTACGAATTCAACGTCGGCACGCAGCATGTCGGCGGCTCCTACGATGCGCGCGGCCACCGCATCGCGCCGGAGCCCAGCCAGGGCGATCTGTTCGATTCGAACATCTACAGCATCGGCGGCAAGCTCGGGCTGCGCATCGATCCGAACCAGCGCGTGGTGTTCTCCGCCAGCCACTATGACGCGAAGCAGGACACCGACTACGCGAGCGATCCGTCGGTCGCGCGGCAGCCGGCGGGCTCGGCCGTGGCGCGCGCGATCAACGGCCTGCAGCTGGCCGACCAGAACCGCATCAAGAACACGCTGCTCAACCTGCAATACGAGAACAAGGATGTGTTCGGCAGCCAGGTGGGCACCCAGTTCTACTACCGCGATTACTTCAGCCGGTTCGCGCCGTTCGATGCGCGCGCCGTGTCGACGCGCGGCAACAACGTCGACCAGGTGATGCAGGACAGCAAGGTCTTCGGCAGCCGGCTGACCGTGACCACACCGCTCGACAAGGACGCGCGCACGAAGCTGCTGTGGGGTGCGGACTTCAACCAGGAACGCAGCGACATGCCCGACGACATCTTCTCGCCGACGGCCTATGACGCGAGCGGCGGCCTGGTCTACCGGAAGATCGGCACGGTGACCTACCTGCCGCCGCTGACCACGCGCAGCGTCGGCGGATTCGGCCAACTGCAGCACAAGTTCAACGAGCGCTGGTCGGCGGAGGCCGGGGTGCGCTACGAACACGCAAGCGCGAGCTTCGACAGCTTCGTGCCGCTGTCGCAATCGCGGCTGGCGCAGAAGTACACGGTGCCGGGCGGCGAGACGGGCTTCGGCGCCTGGCTGTTCAACGCCGGCGTCACGTACGCGCCGGTGCGCGGGCAGGAGGTCTACGCATCGTTCAGCCAGGGGTTCCAGCTGCCGGATGTCGGGCTGCAGCTGCGCAACGCCACGGCGGGCTTCAACATCAATTCGTCGAGCCTCGAGCCGGTGAAGACCAACAACTACGAGATCGGCTGGCGCGGCAATCTCGGCAGCCACGCACGCGGGACGCTGGCGCTGTTCTACACGACCTCGGAACTGGGCGACGTGCAGAGCTTCAACAACGGCCTGATCCTGACCCGCACCGCCGAGCGGATCGCCGGCGTGGAAGCCGGTGTCGACTACGCGACCGACGACGAGAAGTGGGGCGCGGGCGGCACGGTGACTTACATGGAGGGGCGCGAGCGTCCGCAGGGCGCGGCGAACTTCCAGAACATGACGGGCTACCGCATTCCGCCGCTGAAGCTGACCGGCTATCTCGAATATCGGCCGAACGCGCGCTGGAGCAATCGCCTGCAGGCGACGTTCTTCGGGGCGCGCGACTACCGCCTGAACGGCAGGACGAGCTTCGGGCGGATCGACGTGGCCAGCTACACGACGATCGACCTGATCTCGACCTACCAGGTCACCAAGAAGGACAAGGTGCGGGTGGGCATCGAGAACCTGCTGAACCGCTATTACCTGCCGCTGTACAGCCAGTTGATGCGCAACAGCAATAACACCAGCCGCCTGCCCGCCGCGGGCGCGGTTTTGACGGTGAGCTACACCCACCGCTGGTAACGGCACACGGCGCCCGAGGGGGCGTCGTGCGGCCAAAGTATGGAATGAGACGCATTTGCATTCCAAGTTGATGAATTGCCAAGACAAGGAGGCAAGCATGATCGCGAAAAGCATCGTTGACTGCATTGGCGGCACCCCGCTCGTGCAGCTCGCCCGCCTGTATGACGGCCGCAAGGCCGAGGTGTTCGCCAAGCTGGAAATGCTGAACCCGGCCGGCAGCATCAAGGACCGGCCGGCCCGCTACATCATCGAGCGCGGATTGGCCGAGGGCTCGATCGCGCCGGGCACGCACATCATCGAAAGCTCCTCGGGGAACCTCGCCATCGCGCTGGCGATGGTGTGCCGGATCAAGGGACTGCGCTTCACGGCGGTGGTCGATCCGAAGATCTCTCCGACCAACCTGAAGATCCTGCGCTGCTACGGCGCGGGCATCGAGCGCGTGACCCGCAAGGACAGTTAGGGCGGCTACCTGGAGACGCGCATCGAGCGCGTGCAGCAGATGCTGGCGAGCGAGCCGGGCGCGGTGTGGATCAACCAGTACGGCAATCCGCGCAACTGGGAGAGCCACTTCCACGGCGAAGGCGACGAGATCGCGCGCGCGCTCGACCGGCCGGCGGACATGCTGGTGCTGGGCGTCAGCACGTCGGGCACCGTGCTCGGCATTGCCCGGCGCCTGCGCCGCGAGTGGCCGGAGCTCAGGGTGGTCGGGGTCGATGCGGTGGGCTCGGTGCTGTTCGGCGCCAAGCCGGGGCCGCGCGAGCTGCCCGGCATCGGTGCGAGCCGGGTGCCCGAGCTGCTGTGTCGCGACGACATCGACGACGTCATCCATGTCGACGACTACGACGCGGCCATGGGCTGCCGGCGCCTGCTCGAACGCGAAGGCATCTTCGCGGGCGGATCGTCGGGCGCCGTCGTGGTTGCCATCGATCGCCTGCTGGCGCGCGCCACGCGACCGCTGCGCATCGTCACGCTGCTGCCCGATCGCGGCGAGCGCTATCTCGACAGCGTCTACGACGACGAGTGGCTCGCGCGCATCGCTGCATCCCGGGCGGGCGCCGCCGCTTCCGTCGCGTCTGCCGCCTCGCCGTCTCTCCACGTCCCATCCCTTGAAGAGGTGCTCTGAACATGACGCATCCAGCCGATACCACCGGTCTGCTTTACCTGGGCCGCCAGGACCTGGTTGCCCTCGGCGGCGACCGCTCGCAGCCTTACGTCGACGCGATCACCGAGGGGCTCGCCCTGCATGCGAAGGAGGACTTCGTGCAGCCGCTCAAGCCGTACCTGCGCTGGCCCGGCGCCGACCACATCGCCGACCGCATCATCGCGATGCCGTGCTACGTCGGCGGCGAGAAGCCGATCGCGGGGCTGAAGTGGATCGGCAGCCGCCAGCACAATCCGTCGCGCTTCCAGCTCGAACGCGCGAGCGCCGTGATCGTGCTCAACGATGCCGACACCAACTATCCCGTCGCCATCATGGAAGGCGGCCTGATCAGCGGCATGCGCACGGCCGCGA
This sequence comes from Ralstonia pseudosolanacearum, assembly GCF_024925465.1. Taxonomy (NCBI): domain Bacteria; kingdom Pseudomonadati; phylum Pseudomonadota; class Betaproteobacteria; order Burkholderiales; family Burkholderiaceae; genus Ralstonia; species Ralstonia pseudosolanacearum. The sequence goes on from NZ_CP103851.1 coordinate 1,477,953, forward strand.
TCAGCGCGGTCGCGACACGGCACCTGGCGCGCGAGGGCTTCACCGATGTCGCCTGCATCGGCTGCGGCCCGATCGCGCGGATGCAGATGCAGACGCTGATCGAGCAGTTCCCCGGCATCCGCCGCATCCATCTCTTCGATGTGTCCCGGGAGGCGATGCGAGCGTTCGGCGATGCGCTCACGGCGCGTTTCCCGCAGGTGGCGTGCGAAGCCGCCGACAGCGCGGAGCAGGCCGTACGTGCGGCCGATGTGATCGTCACCTGCACCGTCACCGATTCGCCGTATCTCGAATACGACTGGCTGCGGCGCGGGGCCTTCGTCTGCAACGTGTCGATCATGGACGTGCACAAGGAGGTCTACGAGAAGGCCGACAAGGTGGTCGTCGACGACTGGGACCAGTCGAACCGCGAAAAGAAGGTCATCAACCAACTGGTGCTCGAAGGCCGCTTCAGCCGCGAGCGCCTGCATGCCGAGCTGGGCGAGATCGTGATCGGCGAACGCCCCGGGCGCGAGAACGACGACGAGATCATCCTGCTCAACCCGATGGGCATGGCGATCGACGACATGGTCTGCGCGCGCCATTTCTATCAGCTTGCCGCGCAGGCCGGTGTCGGCACGCGGCTGCCGCTGCTATGACGCACGTCGAGGAGCGACCGGAGGCCCCGGACACCGCCGCCGAGAGCCCGGCCGGGTTTGCGGACCGCATCGACCGGGGACTGGCGCAAGACCTGCTCGACGCGCTCTGGCTGGAGGACCTGTACGGATTTCGTGACCGGGCGACGTGGCGCACCGATGTGGCGGGCGAGGCCGTGCTGTCGGTGCCGGTGGCCGACGGTGCCGCGCTGCGGTGGCGCGGGGCGAGGCTGTCGGGCATGCGCGCGCTGCGGTTGTCGCAGGCCGGCGCCGCCGTGGTGCTGCAACACGCCGCGACGTGCCGCCCGCTGCGCGCCATGGAGACGCTCGAGGCCCTGCAGCAGGCGCCCTGGTGGCCGGCGTACAGCGAGCGCCTGGCGCAGCAGCTCGCGGTTGCGCAGCAGCAGATGGCCCGCACCTTCGCGGCCGAGGCGGCACTGCTGGCGCGCGTGGCCGGCGCGCCGCGCAGCCTGGCCGCGTGGGAGGCCGTCTGCTGCCTGCGCGACCGGCCGTTCCATCCGCTTGCGCGCGCGAAGGTCTGGCCGGACCTGCCGGGCGAGGCGTTCGAGGTGGAGTCCGGACGCAGTGTCCCGCTGCATTGGGTGGCGGTGGCGCGCGACGCGCTGTTCTCGGGCGACGGCGCGGCCGGCGCGGGCGAGGGCCGGTACGCGGCGCAGCCCGTCGCGGCCGCACTGCTGAGCGAGGACGACTACGACGGGCTGGCCCGCCGTGCCGTCGAGCGCTGCACCGACCCCGCGGCGCTCTGGCTGCCGGTGCATCCGTGGCAGTGGCGCTATCTGCAGCGCAACCGCGTGGCGCTGGCGCTGCAGTGCGTGGACCTGGGCAGCGGGCCGGGCGCGGCGATGCCGACCGCATCGCTGCGCACGCTGAGCGTGGCGGACGGCGAGCGCCTGCACCTGAAGCTCGCGCTGAACGTGCAGGCGCTCGGGGCGGCGCGCACCCTGCCGCCGCGCTATCTGCGCAACGGCGTGCTAGCCGAACGCTGCTTGGAGGCGCTGCGCGCGCGCGATGCCTGGCTCGGCGCGCAGCTCGCGCTGTGCGGCGAGGGCGCGTGGTGGGCGCTGGGCAACGCCGCCTCGCTGATCGAGGCGCAGGGCGAGCTGGCCTGCATGCTGCGGCATTACCCCGCGCACGACGGCTGGCTGCTGCCGATGGCCGCCTGCGCGGCGGTGACGCTCGACGGCCGCCTGCCGGCAATCGAGGCGCTGTGCAGCGACACTGCGTTGCAGACGTTGGCCGGGTCGGTGCCGGACGCACCCGCGGAGCGTGCGTGGCGCGTGTTCGGCCGGATCGCGCACCTGCTGATCGAACTCGGGCTGCGCTGCTTCGCGCATGGCGTGATGCCGGAACTGCACGGGCAGAACGTCATGCTGAGCATCGACGCGGATGGCCTGCAGGGGCTGGTCCTGCGCGACCACGACACGCTGCGCATCTGCCCCGCGCTGATGGCGGCGGCCGGTGTCGAGGCGCCCGACTACGCGATCGACCGGAGCACGCCGAACACGCTGATCCTCGACGCGCCCGAGGCGCTGCTGGCGTACTTCCAGACCCTGGCCGTCGAGGTCAACCTGTACGCGATCCTGGCCGCGATCGCCGAGTGCTACGGCACCGACGAATCCATCGGCTGGCGCATCGTCGGGCAGGCGCTGAGCGAGAGCGTGGACCGCGTCTTCGGTGAGGGCGAGGGCGGTGCCGCGGCGCTGCACGGCTGCGTCGCGCAGGCGCTGTTCGATGCGCCGCAGTGGCCGTTCAAGCAGATCCTGGCCCCGCTGGCCGCCCGCGCTTCGATCGGCACCGGCATGCCGAGCGGCCTCGGCACGATCGCCAATCCGCTGCGGCAGGCGGTGACGCCGCAGGAGGTGCCGCGCCGATGACCTTCCGCCCGAACCTTGCCGTCGTCACGCTGATCGGCTGCCAGGCCGTGATCACGCTGGGCCTGATGGTGCTGGTGCCGATCATGCCGTTCTTCCTGCGTGATCTGATGGGCGGTGGCGTTGCCGCCGCCGATGCGGTGCGCTGGACCAGCATCGCGCTCGCCGCGCCCGGCGTTGGCGCGCTGCTGTGCGCGCCGTTTGCCGGACGGTGGTGCGAGCGCTTCGGCTACCGGCGCGCGCTGCTGCTGGCGCTGTCGCTGTTCGTGGCGAGCATGGCGATGATGGCGCTGTCGCGCGGCCTCGCGATGTTCATCGCCGGGCGCCTGCTGCAGGGCGCGAGCACCGTCGGCGTGATCGTGACCGCGTTCATCGCGCGCGTCAGCGATCCGGCCGGGCGGGGGCGGGCGCTGGGCTGGCAGGAGTCGGCGGTGGCCGCCGGCGCGCTTGCCGGGCCGGTGCTCGGCGGCGTGCTGCAGGATGTCTGGTCGGTGCGTCCGCTGCTGCTGGCCGTGGCCGTCTGTACCGGATGCGCGGTGCTGGGGCTGGCCCTCAGCCTGCGCGAGCCCGCGGCGCCGGCCCCGCACGAGGCCTCGCCCGAGGCCGGCGACGGGCCGCCCGCCCGCGGCCTGTTCGCCGATCCGGCGTTCGTGCGCTGGCTGATGGCGGGGGCGCTGACGCAGGCCGGCGCGTTCGCGCTTGTGAATGTGTTCGCGCTGTTCGTCGAGGCGCGCTTTGCGGGCATGGCCGCGCTGGCCAGCAAGGTGGGCGTGCTGCACGCGCTCGGGTGGTGCGCGACGCTGGTTGCCGGGCCGCTGTGGGGGGCCTGGAACGATCGCCGCGATCCGGCGCGCCAGTTTGCCGGCGCGGCGCTCGCGTGCGCCCTGGCGCTCGCGCTGATGCCGTGGGCTGCCCATCTGTGGCAGATCGGCCTGCTGCGCGTCTTGCAGGGCGCCTGCTACGCGGCGCTCGCGCAGTCGATGCTGCTGATCTGCTGCCGCGCCGCGCCGCCCGCGCTCCAGGGCCGGGCGACCGTGGCCGCGAAAAGCGCGATGACGCTCGGGCAATTGCTCGGGCCGCTCGCCGTGCTCGTTGTTCTCCCGTTCACCGGACCCGCCGCGACGCTGTGGCTGACGGCGGCGATGTTCATCGCTGCCGCGGCCATCGCGCGGCCGAGGCTGGTGGTGCGTTTCTCTCCCGTATCCGATCCGAGGTGAGTGCCATGACGTTTTCTTCCACGCAGCGCGTTTCGCCCGTGCGAGACGCCGCCCTTCACGTGCCGCAGGCATCCCGCGCGACGCACCGCGTCGATGCGCACGCCGGCCGCAACCAACTGCCGGCGCTCGATCGCCGGCTGCTCGAACAGTACTTCAACACGTATTGCCGCGAAACGGGCCGCTTCGATCCGCGCGTGACGGACGATGCCGGCCTGGCCGACGACCTGCGCCGCACCGCGCAGGCCTGGCGCGACGAAGGCCATGCCGTTGCCTGCGTAGCGTTTGCGCACGACGGCAGCCGGCTGTACGTGGCGATCGAGCGGTTCTCGCCGATGGGGTTCCACCGGCTCGCGCCTTACGCGGCGCTGCAGTTGGCCGACGGCAGCGTGACGGCCTGCGACAGCCCCGAGGCACTGACCGCGCGCATCGCCGGGGCGCTCGCGTTCCGCCAGCCGCCCGCCGATGCGGCATGGCCGCAGCGCTTCGCCGCGCTGATGCGCAACAGCATCGAGCGCGTGCGCTACTACCACGACCACGCGCCGCGCCGCGAGCAGCCCGCCACGCCGTTCGTCGGCGCGGAGCAGTCGCTGCTGTTCGGCCACGTTTTCCATGTCACGTCCAAGGCATCGGAGGGCTTCGGCGAGCGCGACATGCAGGCCTACGCCCCGGAGCTGGGCGCGTCGTTCCGCCTGCACTACTTCGCGGTGTCGAGCCGCCTGTTCGACGCGCGCACCATCGACGCAGCGCAGCCGCCGATCGATCCCGATGCGATGCATGCCGCCACCGAGCTGCTCGGCGACAGCGAATACCGGCTGCTGCCGTGTCACCCGTGGCAAGCCGGCTACCTGCTGCGCCAGGCCGTGATCCAGTCGCTGATCGCGCGGCGCGAGCTGATCTCGCTCGGCGCGCTGGGCGAGCGCGTGTGGCCGACATCGTCGGTGCGCACGGTGTGGCTGCCCCGGCAGCGGCAATTCCTGAAGCTGTCGCTCGACGTGCGGATCACGAACTTCGTGCGCAACAACCCGCCCGAGCAGGTCGCCCGCGCGCTCGACGCGAGCCGGTACATTGCGGCGTTGCCGGCGGCGTGCCGGTCGTCGGCGTCCTTCGAGATCCTGCTCGATGCCGGCAGCGCATCGCTGGCGGTGGGTGATGAAGCGCTGCGCGCCAGCACCACGGTCGTCTATCGCCAGGCGATGCGCGACGCGGTGGGCGACGATGCGCGCGTGCTGGCCACCGTGCTCGAAGAGCCGGCGAGCGGCGCGGCGCCGTTGCAAGCCCTGCTGCAGGAAGCCCTGGGCCAGGCGCCGTCGTTCGAGTTGCTCGCCGCCTGGTGGACGCGCTACCTCGATGTCACGCTGATACCGCTGCTGCGCCTGTTTGCGTGCCACGGCGTCAGTCTCGAAGCGCATCTTCAGAATGCGATGGTGGCCTTCCGGGCCGGCTGGCCGGTGCGCGGCTACGTGCGCGACATGGAAGGCGCCAGCATCAGCCGCATGCGCTGCGCGCGGCCGGAACTGCTCGCGCAGCAGAGCCCCGCGCTCTACGACGACGAGGCCGCATGGAAGCGCTTCCGCTACTACGTGCTGGTCAACCATATCGGCCATGTCATCGCGAGCATTGCCCGCACCGGCGCTTGCGACGAGGCCGCGCTCTGGCGCGTCACCGAGCAGGTCTGGGCGCGCGATGCCGAGCCCGCCGTGGCCGCGCTGCTGGACGACCTGCGGCGCCGGCCGACACTGCCCGCCAAGGCGAACATGCTGAGCTGCTTCGGCGGCCACGGCGAGGCGCCTGCCTGGGTCGAGATTCCCAACCCGCTTGCCGACGAGGAGCACCGCGCATGACACCCACCGAATTCGATGCGCTGCTCGACAGCGGCGCCTATCGCGACGCGGCACAGCGCGTCGTCCGCCAGTTGCTCGAAGCGCTGCTGTTCGAGGGGGCGCTGCCGGACCTCGCGTGGTCCGGCGACGTGTTGTCGATTGTCGGCACGCGCGAGGACGGCGCACCGCTGGTCTACCGTTGCCGCGCACGCAACACCGTCTCGTTCGGCCGCATCCGCATCGTGTCGCCGGTGCGGCGCCTCTGCGGCACGGAGGAATCGGACGCCGACGATGTCGCACGTGTCGTGGCCGAACTCGGCGGCCAACTGGGGGCCGATCCGCTGCGGCTGGCGCAGTTCAGTGCCGAGCTGCTGGCCACGCACATCAAGGACGCGCAGACGCGGGCCGCGCAGGCCGGCCACCTGCTGCGCGAGGCCGGCTACGACGCGATCGAGGCGGGCCTGACCGGCGCGCATCCCTATCACCCCGGCTACAAATCCCGCATGGGCTTCACGCTGGACGACAACCGCCGCTACGCGCCCGAATGCGCGACGGGCGTCACGCCGCTGCTGCTGGCCGCGCGGCGCGATCGCTGCCGCTGGAGCGCGAGCCGCGATGTCGAGCAGGGCGAGCCGCGGCACCTGCTGTCGGCCGCCGAGCAGGCTGCGTTCGATGCGCGGCTCGCGCAGCTGGGGCTCGATCCGGCGGACTATCTGCCGCTGCCGGTGCATCCGTGGCAATGGGAGGCACTGGTCGAGACGGCCTATCACGCGGCATTCGCCCGCCGCGAGCTGGTGCCGATCGGCATGCTGTCCGAGCGCTACGCGCCGCAGCAGTCGATCCGCACGCTCGCCAACGCCGGCCGGCGCGATGCGCCTTCGCTCAAGCTGGCGATGAGCCTGGTCAACACCTCGACCTCGCGCGTGCTCGCGCCGCACACGGTGCGCAACGCCGCCCTGATGAGCGACTGGCTCGCCGACCTCGCCGACCGCACCGACTGGCCCGCGCCGCTCGCGTGCCCGGTCTTCCTCAAGGAGATCGCGGGTGTCGGCTATGTGCCGCAGACGCCCGTCGCGGGGCAGTACGGCGCGCTGGCCTGCATCTGGCGCGAAAGCGTGCATCGCCACCTGCGCGCGGGCGAGGCGGCGCTGCCCGTGACCGCCATCACGCACGTCGATGCCGACGGCCGGCCACTGGTCGCCGATTGGGTTGCCCGCCATGGCGTGCAGGCGTGGGTGCGCCGGCTGGTCGAGCGGGTCTGGCTGCCGGTGCTGCACATGCTGTGGCGCAACGGCACCGCGCTCGAATCGCACGCGCAGAACATGGTGCTGCTGCATGTGGACGGCCTGCCAGAACGGGTCGCCCTGAAGGACTTCCACGACGGCGTGCGCTACTCCCGCCGCTGGCTGCGGGTTGCGCCGCCGGCGCTCGAAGGCCCGCCCGCCGAGCACGCGCGCGTCAATCCCAATTCGTTCATCGAGACCGACGATGCCGACGAACTGCGCGACTTCACCGGCGACGCGCTGTTCTTCGTCAATCTGGCGGAGATCGCCTGGTTCTTCGCCTGCCATTTCGGGCTCGATGAAACCGCCTTCTGGGAGATCGCCGCGGGCGCAATCCGCGACTACCAGGCGCGCTGTCCGGACCTCGCCGAAAGCTTCGCCCGCTTCGACTGCTTCGCGCCGACGATGCAGATCGAGCTGCTGGCCAGCCGGCGCTTCCTGCCGGAGATCCGGCTGCGCACGCGCGCCGCAGGCAACCCGCTGGCCCAGATGGAGTACGCATGAGCGCGCCGCAGTCGCTCAAGGCCCGGCTGCGGCAGGCTGAGGGCCGGCCGCTGGTCGGGCTGTTCTGCTCGACGCCCGCGCCGCTGATGGTCGAACTGATCGCGGCGGCCGGCTACGACTTTGTCGTGATCGACCTGGAGCACACGCTGCTCGACGGCGCCGCGCTGACGGCCATGCTGCTCGCCGCGCGCGCCAGCGGCATGGCGGCGCTGGTGCGGGTTGCCGCGCCCTTTCAGATCGTGCAGGTGCTGGATGCCGGGGCGCAGGGCGTGGTCATCCCGCGTGTGCGCTCGGCTGAGGAGGCGCGTGAGGCGGTCGCGGCCGCCCATCACGCGCCGCTCGGCCGGCGCGGGCTGAATGCGACCTGCGCGAGCCGCTTCGGCCGCGACGACCTGGCCCGGACGGTTGCGCGGGCGGCGGCGGACACGCTGGTCGTCGCGATGATCGAAGACCGCGCCGGGCTCGACGCGCTGGACGCGATTGCCGCCGTCGATGGCGTCGACGTGCTGCTCGGCGGAGCGGCCGACCTGTCGCAGGACCTGGGCATGCCCTGGCAGACCGGGCACGCCGACGTGCGCGCGGCGATCGCGCGGGTGGCCGCCGCCGCGCGCCGCCACGGCAAGGTGTTCTGCGCCTTGCCGCGCCATCCCGACGACATCGCGGACATGCACCGCACGGGCGTGCGCCTGGCGATTGCCGGCGACGACCGCGGCATTGCGCGTCGCGCGATGGCCGCGCAATTGCAGGCGCTCGCGCCTGATCTCGAACCCGAAGGAGCTGCCCGATGCACCGAGACCTGATCGAACGCTATCTCCAGGGCGCGATCTCGCCCGTCTGCGCTTATCTCTATGACCTCGACCACCTGCGCGAGCGGGCCGTGCGACTCAGCGCGATGCTGCCGCCCGGCTGCGAGCTGTTCTACGCGATCAAGGCCAACAGCGATGCGCCTGTGCTGGCGGCACTGGATGGCGCGGTGGCCGGCTACGAAGTCGCCTCGCTCGGCGAGGTGGTGCGCGCGCGCGAGGTCGGCGCGCATGCGCGGATCGTTTTCGGTGGCCCCGGCAAGACCGACGCTGAGCTGCAGGGCGCGCTCGAACGCGGGGTCGAGCTGATCCACGTCGAAAGCGAATTGCAACTGCGCAGGCTCGATGCGATTGCGTGCCGGATGGGGCGGCGCGCCCGTGTGCTGCTGCGCGTCAACCCCAACCCGCTCGCGGCGGATGCCGGGGGCAAGCGTCCGCAAGGCACGCTGACCATGGGCGGCCAGCCGACGCAATTCGGCATCGAAGAGGACGCGGTGCCCGATCTGATCCGCCTGGCGCGGACCTTGCCGGGCGTCGAGGTGGTCGGCCTGCATCTGCATGCCTTGTCCAACAATCTCGATGCCGATTCGCATCTCGCGCTGATGCGCCACTACCTTGCGCTGGCGCTGCGCCTGCGCCGCGAGCACGGGTTGACGCTCGACACGCTGAACGTCGGCGGCGGCATCGGCGTGGACTACGCGGATCCGTCCCATGCCTTCGATTGGCGGCGGTTCTGCGATGGGCTCGGGGTGCTGCTCGCCGAGGCCGGCGCCGGCTGCCGGATCGTGTTCGAGTGCGGGCGCTTCATCGCGGCCGACTGCGGCTATTACGTCACCGAGGTGGTGGACCTCAAGCGCAATCACGACCAGTGGTTCGCCGTGCTGCGCGGCGGCACGCACCACTTCAGGCTGCCGGCATCGTGGCAGCACAATCATCCGTTCACGATCCTGCCGAATGCGCGATGGGACTATCCGTTCGAGCGGCCATCGGTGCAGGCGCAGGCGGTCACGCTGTGCGGCGAGCTGTGTACGCCGAAGGACGTGCTGGCGCGCGACGTCGTGGTGGACCACCTGCGCGTCGGCGACCGCATCGTGTTCCAGCTGGCGGGCGCCTACGGCTGGCACATCTCGCACCATGACTTCCTGAGCCATCCGCATCCCGAGCGTCGCTTCGTGGGGGCCTTGCATGAGGTGCGCGATGCGGGCCTGGAAGTCGCGGCATAGCGCCAGGGGCATGCGTGGTCCGTCGTGGTTGTCGCGCGAGTGGTCGCCGGGCACGGCGATCGTCGTGGGCGTCGCGGCGCGGATGGCGCGGCGCGCAGCAAGGTGGCCCGGACCGCGGCGCTAGGGGGCGCGGCAGTCGGCCAGCAGGGCGATGACCTCATCATCGCCGGTCTGCTCGAAGTCGCGGTAGTACAGGCCGACGGCGCGGAACAGGTCGGAGGGGGGCGTGAGCAGGCAGATGCTGTCGTCGGCCTGCCCGCGCAGCGTGAGCCAGGCATCGTCCGGCGCGACCGGCACGGCGAGCACCAGCTTGGCCGGGTGCGCACGCCGCACGGCGGCCAGCGCGGCGCGCATGGTGGCGCCGGTTGCCACGCCGTCATCGGTGACGATGACCGTCGCGTCGGCCAGCGAACCGGCCTGTGGCGGCTGCATCGCGCCATAGCGGACGCGGCGGCGTTCGAGTTCGTCCAGCTCGTCGGCCACGGCCCGGTCCAGATAGGCCTGGAGTGGGCCGGCCACGTGCAGCAGCATCGTGTTCCATTCGATGTAGGGCGGCACGCCGGCGCCGCAATCGGCGATGGCCCCCAGTGCCAGTTCGGGCTGGCCCGGCGCGCCGATCTTGCGCACCAGCACGATGTCCAGCGCCGCATCCAGCGTCTGCGCGATCGCATGGCCCACCGGCACGCCACCGCGCGGCAGCGCCAGCACGATGCGCGGCGGGGGCAGGTCCAGCGTTGCCAGCGCGGCGGCCAGTTGCCGGCCCGCGTCGGTCCGGTCGCGGAAGTCGGCGGACATGGCTAGCACTCCGGATGCGCTCGGGCTACGCGAAGGCGCGGGCCGAGCCGCTGCGCGCCCACCTGCGGATGCGCAGCGCGGCGCCGACCAGCGCGACGCCCCAGACCAGCGCCCACGCACCGATCCACCACAGCACCGCCAGCGCCCCGGCCTGCGGCCGCCACAGCAGCCAGATCGACAGCAGCACGCTGAGCGCGCCCGACGCGATCAGCCACCACTCGCCGGCCAGCTCTTCACGCAGGCGCACCGCCACGACGATCTGCAGCACCCCGTGGGCCAGCAGCCACGCCGCGATGTAGAACAGCAGAGCCAGCGCCGTGACGGCCGGGCTGAACAGCGTCAGCGCGCCCACCGCCACGCCCAGCAGGCCCTGCAGCAGCAGCGGCCAGCGGTCCGGCGCGGCGCGATGGTTGCCGAGCGCGGTCACCAGCAGCAGGACGCCATCGACCAGCGCATAGGCCCCGAACACGAGAATCAGGACAGCCAGCGTCGCAGCCGGCACCACGAACGCCCCGATGCCGATCACGATGGCGCAGAGTCCGCGCAGGGCCAGCACCCACCACAGTTTGGAAAGCGCGTGCAGCATCCGTGAGCCTCCTTGAAGCGACCCGCCGTGAAACGAAAAGCGATCGCGCACCGGCCCGGCGTGCGATCGCTGCTGTCTTCAAGGTAGTGCAAGATGCCGAGCCCCTCAATCGCATGACGGCGGTAGAGGCGGGATGCGTCACTTTCCCGTGACGGGCCTGTCGGTGTGTGCGCTGGTCGTTGCATCGCTTGCGGCGGTCGCCGGCCGATGCCGTCCGTGGTGTGCGGAACCGCCTGCGTCGCGCGCCGGCCGAGCAATGCATAGCATCCTCCCGGCAGGATCAGGATCGCGCCGACGACGAGATTCACGACGCGCCGCCGCGCGTGCCGGCGGGGCAGGGATCAGGCGGGGGCATGCCCGCCAGTGCGGTGGCCGGCCAGGAGCGCTCGGATGCTGGCCAGGTAAGCCTCGCCGACCGCCCGGTTGATGGCGCCCGACCCACGCCTGCGCGGCGGCGGCGCCAGCCCCAGCGCGCGGCAGACAGCCGAGGCATAGGGCTTGTCGTGCCCCTGCATGCGCAGCACCACTTCGTTCAGGGCTTGTTCACCGAGGCGCTCGCGCAGCCACGCTACGGTCTGGCGGTCGTATTCGTTCTCGATGCGGATCAGGTCGTCCATGATGGCGATGACTGTATATACGCACACTGTAAATATATACAGGTATCGGCCTTTTTCAAGGGCGATGTGCGGGACGGCTGGTTTTCTCAAGACGCCATGTCCGTTGCCCGCGTCGCCGCAGTTGCGGGCTTCGACATTGAGCGTTGCCAACCAAGCCCTGTCATCGCGCAATGTCCACGATCAGCATGCCGTGGGTTCGTGTCGGCAGCGCGGGTCCGGAAGCCCTCACCCTTACGACGACGCAACCGTCTTCGCCGGGCTGTTCCCCGGATGCATCGCCTGCGTCTCCTGGACGCGCACATCGATAGACGGGCGCACCGACATGCCGACGCGCAGCAGGCGGGCGTCTTCCTGGCCCGGCTCGATGCGGATGCGCACGGGCAGGCGCTGGACGATCTTGGTGAAGTTGCCGGTGGCGTTATGGGGCGGGGTCGTAGAGAAGCTGACCCCGCTGGCCGGCCCGAGGCTTTCTACCCGGCCCTTGAGCCGGACGTTCGGCAGCGCATCGACGGTGATGGTCGCCGGCTGCCCGACCCGCATGTGGGCGAGCTGCGTCTCGCGGAAGTTGGCCTCCACGTAGACCGCGTCCAGCGGGACCAGCGTCAGCAACGGCTGGCCCACGCGGGCATAGCCGCCGACGCGGGCGCTGCGCTGGGCGACCACGCCGCTGACGGGCGCAATCACGCGGGCGTAGGACAGGTTCAGGTCCGCGGTCGCCTTTTCCGCTTGCGCCGACAGCAGGCTCGCCCGCGCTTTTTCAAGGTCCGCGCGCAGGATCGCGGTCTGCTGCTCGGCCGAGTGCAGTCCGGCCAGGTCACGCTCGCGCGCGGCGCGCTGGATATCCCATTGCGCGTCGGCCTGCTGCTGGGCCTGGACCGTGCCCGAGCCATCGCGGGCCAGATTGGCGAAGCGGTTTCGGTTGGCCTCGGCGAGCTTCAGATTGGCGCCGGTGGCGGCGACCGCCGCGCGCGCCTGTTCGATCGTGCTCTGCTGCCGGGCGATCTGCGCCTGCAGGCCGTCAATGGTGGCCTGGGCGCTGGCGATGTGCGCCTTCGCGTTGTCGGCGGCGATGCGCAGGTCGCGCTCATCGATGCTGGCCAGTGGCGCGCCGGCCTGCACCTCCTGGTGGTCGGCGACCTCCACCCGGGTGATGGTGCCGGCCACCTGCGAGACGATCACCGTGGAGTCGGCCTGCACGTAGGCATCGTCGGTGCTCTGCTCGGAAGCCTCGGACTCCGGGCGATTCAGGACGAGGAAGGCGCCGGCCAGCGTGGCAGCAACAGTGAGGCAGGCAAATGCACGAAAGCGAGCGTGTGTAGTCATGGGATACCGCTGTTCTGAAACAAGGGATCAATGCGCCGTACCGGTCTGCGTGCCTGCCGGCGGCGTGGCCTGGGGCGTGCGCGTTTGCGCCAGCGCGGGGATGTACTGCAGCTTCAGGACGATCGGGATGAGCAGCAGCGCCAGCCATCCGAACACCCGGTAGACATCGGCCGCCGCCAGCACGCCGGCCTGCTGGGCGACCACCGCGGCGAGCGTGAGCGCGCCGGGATCGGACGGTGGCAGCCGGGGCAGCAGGTGCCCTGCGTGATCGAGCAGCATTTCGGCGTGGAAATGGCTGCGCACGGTCGTGAGCTGGCCGATCAGCGCGCCGCCGAGCACCGAGCTGAATGCGCGGAACGTGTTGACGATGCCCGCCACATAAGGGCCTTCCATCGGCTGGACCACGCTGGTGGCCAGGAACAGCAGCGCGATCACCGCCATGGGTTGCCCGATGGCCTGCAGGATCTCGGCCCACATGAACTGCGGCACCATCCATTCGCTCGTGATGCCGGCGCCGAGCCAGCAGGCCGCGGCAATGCAGGCGAGCCCCGCGGCGAAGACATGGCGCGCGTCGACCCATCGCTGGTACAGCAGGAGTGCGACGGCGGGGCCCAGCACCAGCTGCGGCAGCCCGACGATCAGCCCGATCGAAGCCATCTGCTCCATGCGGAACCCCTGAAGACGGCCGAGCAGGCTGGCGGGCAGGGTCACGGCCGTGGCCATCGTCATCAGCAGGCAGACGAACACGCTGAAGCCGACGCCGAGGTTGCGGCGCCCGAGCATTTGCAGCTGCATGAAGGGCGCAGGATGGCGCCACTCGCTGGCCAGGAACAGCGCCGTGAGCACGATGCCGACGCCCAGCGCGGCGACGATGAGGGGGGAGTGGAACCAGTCCAGGCGCACCCCCTGGTCCAGCCCCGCCACCACCAGGGCCAGCCCGGGCACGCCCAGCGCCATGCCGAACCAGTTGCCTTGCTTCAGCCGCGACAGCGCGGGCGGCATCTTCGGAACGCCCCAGGCGACCAGCCCCATCGCGACCAGGCCGAGGGGGATCGCCTGCCAGTAGACCCAGCGCCAGTCTTCCAGCCGATCCACGCACAGGGCGGCCAGCCAGAGCGCGACGTTCGGCGCGAACGTGGCGGTCATCGCGTACAGCGCCAATCCGTGCAGCCGGATCGGCGGCGGCAGGAAGCGCAGCGCGGACATCATCAGCATGGGAATCAGCGCGCCAGAGAGCAGCCCCTGGAGCGCACGCAATGCCAGCAGCAGCGACAGGCTCTGCACGAACGGCAGGATCGCGGACAGGACCAGGGCGCCGGCCAGCATCGCCAGGTGGAAACGCCGCATCGAGAAGGTGACGGCGAACCACGTTGCAAAGGGCATGGCGGCCAGTTCGCCCGCGGCATAGGCGGTGTTGAGCCAGGAGGCGTCATCCTGCGCAAAGCCCAGGGCGCCCTGCACATCGGCCAGCGCCAGGCCGGGGACGCGGTTGTTCAGGCCGGACAGGATGGCCGCCAGCAGCACCCCCAGCAGCCCGGCGGCGAGGCGGGCACCGAACGCCGGCGGCGGCGACGCGGAAGGCGGGGCGGCGGTGCCCGCCGGCCCGGGCGTGGGCGTGGACACGGGCTGGGTCATGACGCGCTTCCCGCGGGGGCGGCGTCTGCGCGCAGTTGCGCAGACCAGCTCCCGCCAAGGGCACGATAGAGCCCGACGACCGACAGCGCCGAGGCCGTCGAGCAGTCGATCAGCTCGGCGTGGCTGGCCAGCAGCGAACGCTGGGCCACCAGCACGGCGGTGAAGTCGGCCGTGCCTTGCTGGTAGGCGCGCTGCGCCACCGCCAGCGCCGTCTGGTTCTGGTCCAGCGCGAGCTGCAGCTGCGCGTGCCGCCTCAGCTCGCTGGCGTATGCGCCCAGGGCGTCGTCCACCTCGTGCCAGGCGCGCAGCACCGTTTGCTGGTACGCGATGGCGGCCAGGCGGTGGCGCGCTGCGCTCAAGGCCAGGTTGCTCTTGAGCCGGCCGCCCTCGAAGATCGGCAGATACAGCGTCGGCCCGAAGGCGTAGCGCCGGGACGCCCAACTGCCCAGGTCCGAGAAATCGAAGGCCTGCACGCCGGCACTGCCGGTCAGGCTGATGCGGGGGTAGAAGTCGGCCTCGGCCGCGCCGATGTCGGCGACGGCGGCACGCAGCCGCGCATCCGCTTGCAGAATGTCCGGGCGCTGCCGGGCCAGTTCAGAGGGGATGCCCACCGGCAGGCGCTTGGGCATGGCCGGCAGCGTCGCCGTGGCGAGGCGGCCGTCCAGTTCCCGCGGCGGCTTGCCCAGCAGCAGCGCCAGGGCGTTCATCAGGGCCTCGCGCTTGTGGTGCAGCTGGGAGAGCCGCGCATCGATGCCGGCCACATCGGCGCGTGCCGCGGCCGCGTCGAAGCGGGTGGCCACGCCATGGCGCTCCCGGCTTTCGGCCATGCGAACCAAGCCGTCCGCGAGCTGGCGGTTTTGCTCGGCAACGGATTCCTGGGCCTGGACGCCGCGCAGCTGCAGGTAGGTGTACGCCACTTCCGCCGCGATCGACACCCTGACCGCTTCCTCGCCGTAGCCGCTGGCTTCGAGATTGGCTTCGGCGGATTCGCTCTGATGGCGCAGGCGCCCCCAGAGGTCCAATTCCCAGCCGGCCTCCAGGCCGAGCAGCCAGGTATCGGAGGCCCGCGTCGGCGCGCCGAGCGTGGCCAGCGGCGAGTGCTCGCTGATGGCCGAGCGGGTGTACCCGGCATCGGCCGCCAGCTGCGGCTGGCGTGCGGCATCGGCCAGCCCCAGGCGTGCCCGGCTTTCTTCGATGCGCGCGGCGGCGCTCTGGAGATCCAGGTTGGATTCGGTGGCCTCGGCCTCCAGGGCAATCAGCGTCGCGTCGCCGAACAGGTCCCACCACTGGGACGGCACGGCGGTCTCGGCCAAGGCTGGTTCGCCCGCCACGACGGCTGCCCGCGCACGCAGCGCCGCCTCGGGCGATGCAAGGGCGGGCCCCCGAACGTCGGGTGCGGTGACGCAGCCGGCGAGCGCCAGGGCCAGCACTGGCGCGCTGCATGCGGCGCGGCGAAGGTCCCAGCGTTTAGTAGCACGGTTCATACGAGTCCTTGATTCATGGGGGGCACCTGGCACGAACTCGGTCAAAATCTGCCGCATCAGTACCGATCGGTACTGTAGGGGGAATCGAAGGGGAAAGTCAAATACAGTGGGGAAGTGGTGGACATGGCGGGCGGGTCCGCGGCGGATTTGCGATCTCAGGAACCGATCGGTATAGTCGAGGGCCAGACTTCCATCCGAGCCGCACGTGATGTCAGAACCCCGCCGCACTGAGCAGAACGATAAGGAAACGTCCGTCCTGAAGGCCGCCACGGCCGTGTTCCTGGCGCACGGCTTCAGCGCTGCCACGACGGACATGATCCAGCGCCGGGCCAGTGTCTCGAAGGCGACGATGTACGCCTGCTTTCCCAACAAGGAGGCCATGTTCGCCGCCGTCATCGAACGGGAATGCGCCGTGATGGCCGAGACGATCCGGGCCATCCAGACCGCGCCGGGCGACATCGCCAGGACGCTGACCGACATCGGCCTGTCCTATCTCAGGTTCGTTCTCGCGCCGACCGCGCTGGCGCTGTACCGCGTGGTCGTGGGCGAGGCGCCCCGGTTTCCCGACCTGGCGCGGCGGTTCTATCTGGCCGGCCCCAAGGTCGTGACGTCGATGGTGGCCGCGCGGCTCAAAGAGGCCGCGCAGGACGGGGAGATCAACATTCAGGCGGTGGGCGTCGAGGCGGCCGCGACACTGTTCATCAGCCTGGTTCGCACCGAAGGGCAGTTCGAGAGCCTGACCCACCCGGATGCGCAGCCGTCCGCCGCCCAGCTGGATCACTGGGTCCAGCTGGCGGTCACGACCTTCATGGCCGCATTCGGCGTCCCCAAGGCCTGAAGAAGACCCCACATGAGCCCTGTGCGGGCCACGTGGGGTCATGTTCAGATCGGCAACGTGAAATGCCTTGGCGTCAGGTTGCGCCGGCGTGCAGCGGCGCGCCGCTGAACAGCATGACCTTGGCGCTGCCGTGGGGCGCCTGGAGCGTGATGGCGCGCGGCGCTTCGCGCGGTGTGAAGACCGGGAGCCTGAGGTCGTCGTGGCCGAAGTCTTCGCCGTCCACCACGACCGTGCCGAAGATCGGCATCACGAAGGCGCTGTGGCCCGCCGCGATGGGCAAGGCCAGCGCGGCGCCGGCTTCCAGCGAAATGTCGAGCATCGTCACGTCGGTCGGCGGATCCAGCGGCGCGCGGACCTCGCCGAAGCACCCGACCGGCACGCGCACCTTGACGCCCGGCAACTGCACCACCGGGATGTCCTGCGGCGCCAGGCTCAGCGCGAACGGCGCGATGTCTCGCCGCTGCTGCTGGAGATTGACGAAGATCTGTAGCGAGTGGACGGTCTTGCCGGTCTCGGCCGGCACTTCCTCGTGCACGATGCCGCGGCCGGCCGTCGTCCAGTGCAGGCCGCCCGGCCGGATCAGGTTGTGGGTGCCGATCGAGTCGCGGTTGTCGATCCCCGTCTCCGAGTCGAGAAACAGGTACGACACCGCCGAGAAGCCGGCGTGAGGGTGGGGCGGGAAAGTGGGCGCGCTCATCCAGGCGTGATCGACCCCGATGAACGGATCGATCAGCGCGGCCGCGCCACGCAGGCCGTAGGCCCGGAAGTGGCTGCCGTGGTTGGCGCGCTGCAGTGTTGCGATGGCAGGCATGGTGGTGTGCCTCAGGCGCCGGCGCCGGCGGTTTCGCTCAGGGTGGGGTAGTCGGTATAGCCCGGCGCGCTGCCGCCGAAGAAGGTGTTGCGCTGGGCTTCGTTCATCGGCGCATCGGCCTTGAGCCGGGCGACGAAGTCCGGGTTGGCCAGCACCATCTGCCCATAGGCTTCCAGATCGGCCAGCCCGGACGCCACGTCGGTCCCGACCTGCTCGCGCGGACGGCCCGGCCGGTTCACGATCAGCGGCTGCTTCCAGCGGTTGCGGAGGTCGGCCAGCAGAGGCTCGTCGCCCTGGTGCAGGACGTGCAGGTAGGCAAGCCCCAGCTTGTCGAGCTCGGCGACCAGGTAGCGGTAGAGGTCGGGTCCTTCCGCGCCTTCGTCGATGCCCCACATCGTGGTGCCGGGCGACAGGCGGATGCCGGTCCGGTCCGCGCCGATCTCGTCGGCGATGGCGGTGGCGACCTCGATGGCAAAGCGCGCGCGGTTCTCGATCGCGCCGCCGTAGGCATCCGTCCGGGTGTTGGCGCTCGGGGCGAAGAACTGCTGGATCAGGTAGGCGTTCGCGCCGTGGATCTCGACACCATCGGCGCCGGCCTCGATCGCGCGGCGCGCCGCCAGGCGGAAGTCGTCGACGGTCCGGCGCACTTCCTCGGTGGTCAGCGCGCGCGGGGCGGGGATGTCCTGCATGCCCGTGGCGGTGAACATCGGCGTGCCCGGCGCGATGGCCGAGGGTGCGACGCCCGGGCGATGATGCGGTGTGTTATCCGGGTGCGACATCCGCCCCGCATGCATGAGCTGGATGAAGAGGTGGCCGCCCTTGGCGTGCACGGCCGAGGTGACCGTCTTCCAGCCGGCGACGTGCGCGTCGGTGTAGATGCCCGGCGTGGTCAGATAGCCCTGCCCATCGTCCGAGGGCTGGGTGCCTTCGGTGACGATCAGGCCGACGCTGGCGCGCTGGGCGTAGTAGTCGGCGGCCAGTTCGCCGGGCGTGCCGTCGAACTCGGCGCGGCTGCGGGTCATCGGTGCCATGGCCAGGCGGTTCTGCAGGGTGTGGCGTCCGACGCGGACGGGGGCGAACAGTGCGTTCATGTGCGTACTCCTTGGAAAGCGGATGGGTGAGATCCGAGGGGGGCATGCCGTCTACTGCGTGGCGTGCGCGGTGAAATCGATCAGCGGCTTGCGCCCGCTGCGCAAGCTGTACATCGGGTCGACCAGGACAGCGGCGGCCAGCGGGCGCCGGCCAGGGCGCGCTTGACCCGGCGGGCGCGGCGCGGCTTGCGCCCGGCATCCTTCGCGTCGACGCTCATGGCCGGTCTCCCAGGCCGATCGGATGGATGCCCGTGCGGTTCGCCAGCGCCTCGGAAGCGGCCATGAACTTGCGGATGTGCGCCTCGCTCAGTCCCGGCGAGGGCAGGATGGTCTGGCCCTTGCTGTTGAACATCGCGCCGCTGTGGCCTTCGAGGTCGGGCGACATCAGCAGCGGCGTGATGCGCCGGGCATAGGTGTCGGCCGTGGGCGTCAGCCAGCCGATCAGCGTCTCGGCGATGCGCGATTTGACGGAGCCCTTGCCGAAGAAGTTGTCGCGGATGCCGGTCTTGATGAGGCCGGGATTCAGGCCGAAGAACGTGGCTTGCGGGTAGCGCCGGGCGGCGTCGAGCACCAGCATCTCGTTGCCGGCGACGGTGTTCATGTGCACCGCCATGGCCTTGTAGGACGTCTCGGCGTTGAGGTCGTCGGGCGCCCCGGTCTGGCCGCTGCCGGGATACCCCATGATGAACACGCGCGGCTTCATCGCCGGCTTGGCGCGCTGCGTTCCCAGCGTGGGCGCGATGGCGCGCAGCATGACCAGCCGGTTCAGGTAGCTGACGGCCAGGTCGCGCTCGATGCCCTCGGCGGTTGCCTGGCGCTGGGGCGCGGCGAAGATGCCGGTGGTGAAGATGACCAGGTCCAGGGTTGGCGCCGGCAGCAGCCCGGCAACGCGCTGGGCTTCGTGCATCAGGCTCAGGTCGGCCTGGATGAAGCGGATGCCGGGCACGTCGGCATCGCGGAAGGTCTGTCCCACCACCACGACCCGGGCGCCGAGCGAGGCCAGGTGGCGGCTCAGCGCCCGCCCGATGCCGCCGGTCCCGCCGATCACGGCGACCTGCCGGCCTTCAAGATTCGGGCGGAGGGCATTGGTGTGATGCCATGTCAGGTTCCTGTCTCGCTTCATGGTGACTCCCTTGGTGTTTCGAGGGGAATCATCCTCTGCTTACATGGTGGAATAAATATGGTGCTTTGGATAACATTGCTCTAAATATGGAGCAATGTGATGGACCATCTGAACGACATGGCCTTGTTCGTGGAGGTCGTCAAAGCCAAGGGCTTCCGTGGCGCGGCGGAGGCGCTGGGGATGCCGAACTCGACGCTCTCGCGCCGGATCGGCGCGCTGGAAAAGGCGATCGGGCTGCGCCTGCTGCATCGCACGACGCGCAAGATCGAGCTGACGGAGGCCGGCCTGATCTACTTCGAGCGCTGCAAGCGCATCGTCGACGAAGCCAGGCTCGCGCACGAACAGCTCGGCGAACTGCTCGCGCAACCCAGCGGCGTGCTGCGCGCCTCGCTGCCGGTGGATTTCGCCGTGACCTACCTGGCGCCCCTGATCGCCGAGTTCGCCAGCCTGTATCCCGGCATCACCTTCGATTTCGATCTCACGCCGCGCCAGGTCGATCTGGTGAGCGAACCCTTCGACGTGGCGATCCGCATGGGGGAGCCCGAGAACTCCCAGCTCATCGCGCGCCCGCTCGCCTCGCTCCAGGCGAACCTGTATGCCTCGCCCGCCTATCTCGAGCGCTCGGGCGAGCCGCGCACGCCGGCCGACCTCGGACGGCACGAGTGCCTGGGCATGCTGAAGGTGGGTTCATGGACCCTGCACGAGGGGGCGCACACGGTCACCGTTCCGGTCGGCGGCCGCTTCACGCTCAACAGCGTCGGCATGATCCGCCGGCTGGCGACGCTCGACATGGGCATCATCCTGGTGCCGGAGGAAATCGTCGCCGACGATCTGGCCGCCGGCCGGCTGCGCCAGGTCATGCCCGGCTGGCACGGTAAGCCGATGCCTGTCTATGCCATCACTGAAACCCGTTTGCTGCCGGCTAAGACGCAGCGGTTTATTGAGTTCCTGCGGGAGCGGTTGGTGCAGCGGAGGTGAAATGGGGTGGTTGTGTGGTGCTAGCGTTCAACGCCGGTTTCGCCTTCGTGTGAGCTTCGTGCCTGGAGGCTTGCTGATCGGTGCTGGATGAGATCGCTGCCGGCATGGGGCCGTTGCTGGCGGGGCCGCGCCACCGCCTGCCATGAAGACGGGCACCGGCGCCGGCGCGACACTGCCATCGCCCCGGCCTCCACCCTCAAGCCGCAACCAACATCCCCCTCCCCAAAAACGCATTCACCCGCGGATTCACATGCTCCTTGCCAAAAAACACCCCCGGCGCCGCATCCACCGCGATCTCCCCCCGATCAAAGAACAGCACCCGGTCCGCCACTTCGCGCGCGAAGCCCATCTCATGGGTGACCACGATCATGGTCATGCCTGAACTGGCCAGGCCGCGCATCACGTCGAGCACCTCTTTGACCATCTCGGGGTCGAGCGCCGAGGTGGGCTCGTCGAACAGCATCACGCGCGGTTGCATGGCCAGTGCGCGGGCGATGGCCACGCGCTGCTGCTGCCCGCCCGACAGGGCGAACGGATGCTTGTGCGCGTGGGCCTCCAGGCCGACGCGGCGCAGCAGCTCCATGGCCTGGTCGTTGGCCTCCTTGTGGCCGATCTTGCGCGTGCGCCGGGGGGCCAGCGTGACGTTGTCGAGCACCGACAGGTGAGAGAACAGGTTGAACTGCTGGAACACCATGCCGACCTCGCGGCGCAGCGCTTCGAGGTGGCGCGGGTGGTCGTCGACCTCGATGCCGTCCACGGTGATGCGGCCGCTGTCGTGCCGCTCCAGGCGGTTGAGCGTGCGCAGCAGTGTGCTCTTGCCGGAGCCGGAGGCGCCGACGATCACCGCGACCTGCCCGGCATGGAATGCCGTGCTGACGTCCTTCAGCACATGGTGCGCGCCGAACGATTTGTTGACGCGCTCGATCTGGATCAGGGGTGTGCTCATCGCCGACGGCCCTCCACGTCCATGCGCTGTTCCACGGCATTGGAGAACTGGGTCAGCACGGTGGTCAGGGCCAGATAGATGACGGCCGTCGTCACCAGGGCCGGCAGCGGCTGGAAGGTGGCGGCCTGCAGGCGGTTGCCGACGTTGGTCAGCTCCACCACCCCGATCGCATACGCCAGCGAGGAATCCTTGAGCAGCGAGATGAAGTTGTTGACCAGCGGCGGCAGCGCAACCTTGAACGCCTGGGGGAAGATCACGTCGGCAAAGGTGTGCCAGCGCGACAGGCCGAGCGAGTGCGCGGCCTCCAGCTGGCCCTTCGGCACCGCCAGCAGCCCCGCGCGGATCGATTCGGCGTTGTAGGCGCCGGCGTTGAAGGCCAGCGCCACGCAGGCCGAGGTGAAGTCGTCCATCTGCAGCCACGGCAGCCAGGCCGGCAGCGCCAGGAAGACGAACAGGATCTGCACCAGCAGCGGCGTGCCCCGGATCACCCAGATATAGAACGACGCCGCCTGCCGCAGCAGCGGCACCGGCGAGAGCTTGCCCAGCGCCGCCACGACGCCCAGCAGCACGCCCGCCAGGGCCGACGCCAGCGTCAGCTTGACGGTGGTGCGCGTGCCGTCGGCAAAGATCTGGGCATTGGCGGCGATCGGCTCGGGCGCCGCCGCCAGCGGAATGGCGATCAGCCACAGCAGCACCAGCAGCAGCGCCGCCGCCGCGGCCATCGCCAGCGTGCTGCGCTGCTGCCGGCTCCACCCGACCGGCCAGCTTGCAAAGATGAAAGTCATGCTTGTCTCCTCCGCGTGTGTGCCTTATTGGCAGCGGATGTCTTCGTGGAAGTACTTGTTCGAGATGGCGGCGTAGGTGCCGTCCGCCAGCGTTTCGGCGAGGGCCGTGTTGTAGCTGGCGGCCAGCGCGGTATTGCCCTTGGCCACGGCCGCCGCGATGCGCTCGACGAACAGCGGGCTGCCCAGCTTCAGGCCGGCCCCGGGGTTGGACTGGATGGCGGCCAGCGCGACGAACTTGTCGGTCACCCAGGCGTCGGCGCGTCCGGAGGACAGGGCGGTGCGCGCATCGCGGTCCTGCGGGAAGTTCTTGATCTCGCGGGGCTTGGCGAGCTTGCGCACGTTCTCAAGGTAGGTCGCCCCGGTCTGCACCGCGACCACCTTGTCCGTCAGGTCCGCGGCGGTGTGGATGGCCGGGTCGCGCGCGACGATCGAGCTGCCGGAGCAGTAGTGCGGCGAGGTGAAATCGACCGCCTTGGCGCGCGCCTCCGTCACGCCGTGCGATGAGATCACGAGGTCCCAGCGATTCTGCTGCAGCCCGGCGAGCAGCGAGTCGAAGCTCAGCGTCTTCCATTCGATCGCCAGGCCCATCTTCTTGACCACGGCCTGCGCGACTTCGATCTCGAACCCCGTCAGCTTGCTGCCGGCGAAGTAGTTGAAGGGCGGGAATTCTCCGCCGGTGGCGACGATGAGCTTTCCGCTCTGCTTGATCTCCTCATAAGACCGGGCCTGGGCCGGCAATGCAATGCTGGCGAGCAGGGCCAGCGCGGCAAACAGTTGGGTGGCGAGTTTCATGGATTCGCTTTTCTAAGGGTTGGGGGTGGCGTCTCTGGCAGGTGTGCCTTGCCGGCGAAATCCGCGAAGGCCAGGGTGCGGATGGCCTAACTGAAACGGAATGCACCGTGCATGGCAGGCAAAGTCTGCGGGCGGATGACGCTAACGAAAACGGAGCGAAGTGAAACGAATCGGTCTGAAAAATGACAAATCGCCAGATGAAACTGGCGATGTGTCATATGGGCAGACTGGCGCACACGGGCGGTGCGGCGGCGGGCGGGGCCGGCCTACAGCTTGTAGGTCGACAGCAGGATGCTCGTCTCGGTGTTGGCGATGCCGTCAATGAGCCGCAGCTCGTTGAGCACCGTATCGAATGCCTCGAGCGTATCGGTGCGCAGTTCGGCCACCAGGTCCCAGCGGCCGTTGGTGGTATGCAGGGCGACCACATTGGGATGCCCCGTCAGCCGGCGCCGGATCTCGGTGGCGCGGTTGCCCTCCACCGCGATGCTGGTGATGGCCCGGATGCGCTGGGTATCCACGTTCGGGCGCAGGCGCACCGTGTAGCCGACGATCACGCCGTCGCGCTCGAGCTTGGCGATGCGGTTCTGCACGGTGGCGCGGGCCACGCGCAGCTTCTTGGCGAGCGTCACGATCGACAGGCGGGCGTTGTCGCGCAGCAGGCCGATCAGCTCGCGATCGGTGTCATCCAGGGACGAGATGGACATGATTGCTCCAAGCGCTAGTCATTTTGCGCAGTCTACTGCAACTTCTGCGCAGCTTGGCTGATTCAAACTGGCCTGCAGGGCCCGAACAATACACCGGTCCGCCGCGCCAAGCGGCCTTTCTCTGCCGGAGCCCTGAACGTGACACGCTTTGTCGATGTTTCCACCATGACCCGCCTGATCCAGGAGGTCGGTCTGACCCGATTGATTGGCGAACTGGCCGATTGCATCCAATCCGACTTCATCCGCTGGCCCGAATTCGACAAATGCGCGCGGGTAGCGAACCATTCCGAGATCGGCGTCATTGAATTGATGCCGGTCGCGAACGCCAAGAACTACGCCTTCAAGTACGTCAACGGCCATCCGAACAACACGCGGCAGGGCCTGTACACGGTGATGGCGTTCGGGGTGCTGGCCGAGGTCGAGACCGGCTACCCGGTGCTGCTGTCCGAACTGACGCTGGCCACGGCGCTGCGCACCTGCGCGACGTCCCTGATGGCCGCGCGCGCGCTGGCCCGTCCGGATGCGCGGCGCATGGCGCTGATCGGCAACGGCGCGCAGAGCGAATTCCAGGCGCTGGCGTTCCACCATCACCTGGGCATCGAAGAGATCGCCGTCTACGACGTCGATCCGCTCGCCACCGAGAAGCTGGTGCGCAACCTGTCGGCTTGGCCGTCGCTCAAGATCGTCCGCGCCCGCTCGACCGCCGAGGCAGTGCGCGGCGCCGACATCGTGACCACCGTCACCGCCGACAAGGCTCACGCCACCATCATCACGCCGGACATGATCGAGCCCGGCATGCACATCAACGGCGTGGGCGGCGATTGCCCCGGCAAGACCGAGCTGCACGCCGACGTGCTGCGCGGCGCGCGCGTGTTCGTCGAGTACGAGCCGCAGACGCGCATCGAAGGGGATATCCAGCAGCTGCCGGCCGATTTCCCGGTGGTGGATCTGTGGCGCGTGCTGGCCGGCGAGGTGGCGGGGCGGCAGAGCGCGGAGCAGGTCACGGTGTTCGATTCCGTGGGCTTCGCGCTGGAGGACTATTCCACGCTGCGCTACGTGCTGGAGCAGGCCGAGCGCCGCAATCTTGGCGAGACCGTGCAACTGGTGCCCTGGGCCGACGATCCCAAGGACCTGTTCAGCCACACCCGTTCCAACGCCCACCGCGCCACGATGCGCCGCGCAGCATGACGACGATGCCGACATTTGCAGCCCGGGTGCCGGGCGTGCGTTCCATCCAAGCGCCGGCCGCGGTGGTGATGATCCGGCCGCACCGCTTCACCCCCAACCCGGAGACGGCCGCCGACAACGCGTTCCAGCAGGCCGCCACCGAGGCGGCTGCCCGCACCGCCCAGGCGGCCTACGACGAGGTCACCGCCGCGGCCGAGCGGCTCGAGGCTGAGGGCGTGCGGGTCCACCTGTTCGACGACACCGGCGAGCGCGACCTGCCCGATTCGGTGTTCCCGAACAACTGGTTCTCGACCCACCCGGGCGGCCACGTGGCGCTGTATCCGATGTACTCGCCCAGCCGCCGCCGCGAACGCCGCGCGGACGTGATCGAGATGCTCAAGGCCAGCTATCGCGTGCAGGACGTGATCGACTACACCGGGCTGGAGCCGGACGGCCTGTTCCTCGAGGGCACCGGCGCCATGGTGTTCGACCACATGGCGCGCATCGCCTACGTGGCCCGCTCCAACCGCGCCGATCCGGTGCTGCTCGAACGCTTCTGCACGCACTTCAACTTCGAGCCCATGGTGTTCGACACCGCCGACGAAGCCGGGCGGCCGGTGTACCACACCAACGTGCTGATGACCGTGGCCACCGAATTCGCCATGGTCGGCTTCGGCCTGTTCGCCGATCCGCGCCGCGCCGATGCCATCCGCGCGCGCCTGGAGGAGTCCGGCCGCGAGATCGTTGCGCTGGAGAACGGGCAGATCGCCGCGTTCGCGGGCAATGCGATCGAGCTGTCGGGGCGGAATGGCCGCCTGCTGGCGATGTCCGCGCGCGCGGCGGCCAGCCTGACCGATGCGCAGCGGGCCATCATCGAGCGTTCCGCGCGCATCGTCGCCCTGCCGGTCCCGACGATCGAGCTGGCGGGCGGGTCGGTGCGCTGCATGATCGCCGGCATCCATCTGGCGGCGCGCTGAGCGGGCCGGGAGCGCGCTGCCCGCCGGGGTGGCGCGTGCCCGGGTCACACGGCCAGCAAGTCCTCCGGGCGCTCCAGCAGCGGCGCGTCGCAGTGCGGCTGCAGCGCCGACGGCGCGGTGTAGCCCCACGCGACGCCCCTGAACGGGATGCCGGCCGCTTGCGCGGCCTGCGCATCGCGGATCTCGTCGCCGACATACAGGGCCTGTTCCGGCCGCAATCCGGCCGAGGCAATCAAGGCTTCGAGCTTGCGCTTCTTGCCGAACACGGAGAGGCCGCAGCTGAAGTCGGTGACCAGGCCGCCGGCCGCGCCGAGGGTGGTACGCACCAGGCCTTCGGCATTGGAGGTGGCGATGGCGATCCGCACGCCGCGCGCGGCCAGTTGGTGCAGCGTGTCGTCGACGCCCGGAAACAGCCGGATCTGCGCCGCGCGTTCGCTCATCCGCCGCCGCATCTCGACGGTGATGCGCGGCGTCTTCCACAGCGGCACCCCGAGCAGTTGCATGACCTCCCGGGCGGACAGGCCGCGCGCCTGGTCGAGCAGCGCGTCGTCGAGCGCGCGGAAGCCGTGCCTGGCCGCCAGCTCATTGAGCGACGCGCGAAAGCAGGCAAAGGAGTCGGCCAGCGTGCCGTCGAAATCCAGGGCGATCAGTTGGCTGTGCATCGTGCGTTCCTTCATGGGCGGGCCGCGATGGTTTTCGGGCCGACGAGGTACGGTCCCGGTTCGATGTCTCCTGCGCCGGATCCGCTCCTGGCCACGGCGCGCGCGTCGTGGTGGCGCTTGAGCGACTGTCCAGAGCCGCCGCAGCCGGCGAATGCGCGCGCTGCGAGGGCGGACGCAAGCGGGCATCGGGGGACACGGCCATCGCCGGCGCTGGTCGTGGGACGGGCGGCAATGCGGGCGTCCGCTCCGGCAACGAACGGGCTGGCCCGGTCGGGCCGGCGATTCTAGCCCAGCCGGTGCGGACATGCATCATGCGGCATGTGGCTCCGGCGCGGCTTGCAAGCCCGTTGCCGGGCAGCGTGTGCGGGGCTCGCATCAGCGGGTGGGCTTGCCTGGCGGCGGCCGCGGCGTCGCCTCGCCGATGCTGAAGCGCAGCGCGGTGCGCGTGCCCGTGCGTGTCGCCACGTTCACGGTGCCCTCGTAGGTCACCGCATGGCCCGGCGCAGTCGTGATGAGGAGCCCGCCGTGGCCGGTGCGGCTGTCCACGCCGGCCAGATCGGGGTCGGTCTCCGGGAGATGGTTGGCCGCCGTCGCGTTGGAGAAGATCACGTTGTCTTGCCATGGCGAGCGGTCACGGGCGGCTTCCAGGCCCTTGCCGTCGGTGTCGATGGTGTCGTCGCTGGCCTCGGTGCCGGCCGCGTCCACCGAGCGGATGCGCCGGGCCGCGAGGCGGACCGGGTCATCGGCGCGGCGCGCGTGGGCGTCGGGTGCGTCCGGCCCAGGTTCGGGCGGCGGAATGGGGGGCGGGGTGTCGTCGTGCATGACGGGCTCCTTCGGCATGGGCGCGGGCGGAGGGGCGCATGCCTGGCATGCCGCAATGGCCGTGCCCGCTGCGCAGCCCGCGCGGTGCCGTGTGTGCGAGCGGCTCGGCGGTCGCGCGGCGGACTGACGGCCGCTTCAATGGCTTGGGCCGATCCGTCGAGCGCCGGGTTCCCGTGACGGGCCGGCGCTCACGCAAGCGCTGATCCAGGCGCGCCTGCGCGCTGTCCGCCGGGCAGCCGGATGGTGTGAGGCATGCCGGTGCCGGCATGGATGCGCGGCGATGGCGATCCCGTTGCACCGAAGCCGCTGCCCGGCGCCAGCGTCACACCTTGCCGCCCGGCGGTGGCCGCCCGTTTTCATGGGCGCTGCGTGGGTGGCGGTTTGCGGCATGCGGCTGGCGTCGGTGGCGTGGCCTGCCGTGCCTGGCGGGCGCCTTTCCGCTTCAATTTTTCTCAATCCGCGGTCAATCCGGTGTGGGCACGCGCCGTGGTGCTTGCACTCGGGCGATTCCATTTCCATGATGCTCACGACGTCGACATGGCCGGGGCGGAGCGCGGTCGCTCATTACCTCCCCATCGGGGCGCGCCCGTGCTCGCAGTGTGTCGAGCCCATCCGCGCGGTGCGGGTCGGCGGCCGGCCGGTCTTGGCGTCTTCGCGGGCCGGTATGCTGCCGCATGGACGGAGCGCGCGGCGTGCCGACCCCGAGCGGACACGCGCATCGGCATGCGATGCGCGACACATGGCATGGATGCTTTCGCAGGAGAGGACTCACAGATGGATGCACCCTTGCGCGGCCGTGGCGCCGCGATCCGGCGGGCTGTCGGACGCTTGCTGTTTGTGCTGGTCGTCGGGCTGGCGGTGCTCGCGGCATGCATCGCATTCAATACATGGCGCCATGATTCGCGCCAGCTCGACGTGCCGCCCGCCGCACCGCTGGCGGTCGATGGGGCCGCCGCTGCCGCGCGCCTGGGCGAGGCCATTCGTGCCCGCACGATTTCCAGCTTCACGGACGCGCAGCAGAACGCCGATCAGTTTCGCCAGCTGCATGCGCTGCTCGCCGCCCGCTACCCCAAGGCGCACGCCGCCATGCAGCGCGAGCCGGTGGGCGATTTCAGCCTGCTCTACACGTGGAAGGGCTCGGATCCGTCGCTCAAGCCGATCCTGCTGATGGCGCACCAGGACGTGGTGCCGGTCGCGCCCGGCATGGAGGGCGACTGGACCGAGCCGCCCTTTGCCGGCGTGGTGAAGGACGGCATGGTGTGGGGCCGCGGCGCGTGGGACGACAAGGGCAACCTGATCGCCCAGATGGAAGCCGCCGAATTGCTGGTGGCGAGCGGCTTCCGCCCCCGCCGCACCATCCACTTCGCCTTCGGTGCCGATGAGGAGGTCGGCGGCGAGCGTGGTGCCGCGCGAATTGCGGCGCTGCTGAAATCGCGCGGCGAGCAGCTCGCCTTCGTGATCGACGAGGGGCTGCTGATCACCGAGGGCGTGGTGCCGGGGCTGACCAAGCCGGCCGCGCTGATCGGCGTCACCGAGAAGGGCTTCCTGTCGGTGGCATTGAAGGTGTCCGCGACGCCCGGCCATTCGTCGATGCCGCCGGCGCCGGGCGAGAGCGCGATCGCCATGATGAGCGCCGCCCTCAAGCACCTCGACGACCAGCAGCTGCCCGCCGGCATCCGCGGCGTGACCCGCGAGATGTTCGAGACGCTGGCGCCGGAGATGAACGGCCTGAACCGTGTCGCGCTGTCCAACCTGTGGCTGTTCGAGCCGCTGGTGCGCAAGCAACTGCAGGCGTCGCCCAGCACCAACGCTGTGCTGCAGACCACTACCGCGCTGACCATCGTCCAGGCCGGCAACAAGGACAACGTCCTGCCCGGCCGCGCCGAGGCAACGGTCAACTTCCGCCTGTTGCCCGGCGACAGCGCCTCGTCCGTGATCGCGCACGTGGAGCAGACGGTGCGGTCCGCCGTGCCCAAGGGGCAGTTCGAGCTGGCCGCGCTGCCCGGCGTGAGCGAGGCTGCGCCCGTCTCGCCGACGCAATCGGCGTCCTATCAGCTTATCGGCAGGACGGTGCGCGAGGTGTTCCCGGGGACCGTGGTGGCGCCGGGGCTCATGGTGGGCGCGACCGATTCGCGGCACATGATCGGCATCAGCGACCACGTCTTCCGCTTCTCGCCGGTGCGCGCCCGGCCGGAAGATCTGGCGCGCTTCCACGGCACGAACGAGCGCATCTCGGAGGCGAACCTGGTGGAGCTGATCCGCTTCTACCACCGGCTGATCCACCAGGCGGCCGACGCCGGAGTTTGAGGCCGGCCGCCACGATGCCTCGGCCGGTCTGCGCGGCGCCCGGGCCGGAACCGTATCGGCAAGGACCAGCCCGCGCATTGCCGCAGGCGAACCGCATCGATGCGAATGGGGGGAACTACGCCGGGAAGGTCAGCCGGAATTCGGTGGGCCCGCCCGGCGGGCTGCTGGCCTGCGCGGTGCCGCCGTGCAGGTCCATGATGGTCTGCACGATGGCCAGCCCCAGGCCGGCCGAGCGCTCGGAGTTGGCGCGCGCCGGGTCGCCGCGATAGAAGCGGTCGAACAGCAGCGGCAGGCTCGCCGCCGGGATGCCGGGCCCCGGATTGCGCACGGCGATGGTGGTGTTGTGCGGCAGCACCTGGACGGCGACGTCGATCCGCGCGCCGCCGGGCGTGTGCCGCAGGGCGTTGTCGAGCAGGTTGTTGATCGCGCGGCGCAGCAGCGTGAGGTCGGCGCGCACGCGGCCGTTGCCGCAGACCTGGATGGTGATGTCGCGGTCGGCGGCCACCGCTTCGAAGTAATCCACCAGCACCTGGATCTCGTGGCGCGCATCGAGCGGCGCGACCGACAGCGCCACGCGCGCGTGGTCGGCGCGGGCCAGGAACAGCATGTCCTCGATCATGCGCGAGAGCCGCGCATATTCCTCCAGGCTGGATTCCAGCACCGCGCGGTACTCCCCGGCCGGACGCGGATGCGCGAGCGTCACCTCGGTCTGGCCGACCAGGTTGGCCAGCGGCGTGCGGAAGTCGTGGGCCAGATCGGCGGAAAACTGCGACAGCCGCGCGAAGCCGTCCTGCAGCCGCGTGAGCATGGCATTGAGCGCGGCCAGCAGGTCGGACAGCTCGCGCGGCGCGCCCTTCAGCGTCAGGCGCGTATCCAACTGGCTGGGGACCACGGAAGCCGCCTGCCGCCCGATGCGCGCGAGCCCCTTCAGGGTGCTGCGCACCAGCCACAGGCTCAGCAGCGCCACGGCCGCCACGCCCGCGATGACCGCCAGGAAGATATGCCGCCGGTAGCTCGCCATCAGCGCGGCGCGGCTGTCGCCGTCCTGGGCCACCAGCACCGTCACCGTATCGCGGTGATTGCCGAGCCTGGCTTGCGCGGCGATCGCGCGCGACGCAATGCCGGTGCGCGACCACCACGTATGCAGGGCCGATTCCGATGCCAGCACGTCGGGCGGCACCGCTGCCGGCGCGGCGACCGGCTCGCCCTCGGGGTTGGCCTCCACCAGCGTGCGGCCGTCCGGCCCGATGACGCGCAGGATCAGTCCCTCGTGGCCCGACACCACCTCGGTATAGCGACGCGCGTCGCGCACGATGTCATCGACGGACTGCGTGTCCTTGGCGCAGTGGCGCAGCTGCACGATCTTGCCGAGCAGCATGGCGTCGTCGGTGGCGCGCAGCTGGGCGTTGAGCGCGTAGTACAGATAGGTGCCGGCACCGGTCAGCATGACGCCGGCGACCAGCACGAACGCCAGCACCAGCCGTGCGGCGAGGGAGGCTGGCCAGGGCATCATCGGGCCACCGTGTCCAGCACGTAGCCCATGCCGCGCAGCGTGTGGATCAGCTTGGGTTCGAACGGGTCGTCCACCTTGGCGCGCAGGCGGCGGATGGCGACGTCGACCACGTTGGTGTTGCTGTCGAAGTTCACGTCCCACACCTGCGAGGAGATCAGCGAGCGCGACAGCACCTCGCCCGTGCGGCGCGCCAGCAGGTGCAGCAGCGCGTATTCCTTGGCGGTCAGGTCGATCCGGCGGCCGGCGCGCGTGACGCGGCGCTTGATGGTGTCGATGGTCAGGTCGGCGATTTCGAGGACCTCGCTCTCGCGCATCGGCCCGCGCCGCAGGATGGTGTGCACGCGCGCCACCAGCTCGGCAAAGGCAAAGGGCTTGACGAGGTAATCGTCGGCGCCCAGCTCCAGGCCCTTCAGGCGGTCGGACAGCTCGTCGCGGGCGGTGAGGAAGAGTACCGGCGTGGTCTTGCGGCGGCGCAGTTCGCGGATGACCTGCCAGCCGTCCATGCCGGGCAGCATGACGTCGAGCACGATCAGGTCGTAGTCGTGTTCCATGGCCTGGTAGAGGCCATCGGGGCCGGAGCGGGCGAGGTCGGCCACGAAGCCGGATTCCGTCAGGCCCTTCAGGAGATAGTCGCCCGCCTTGGGCTCGTCTTCGACGATGAGCAGTCGCATGATGATGAAAACGGGGCCGCGCCCTCTGTGTGGTGGCCAATGGTGCCATGACCGGACGCTGCGTGGGTCAACATGACGGGATTGTCATCTTCCCAGCGGCCGTCGCACTGGCATGGCGGGACCGTGCCTTTGTCTGCCTGGATCGGTGGGGTGTCCGGCCCGGCAGAGGATGACAACTTTGTCATGTTGGGGTCATGCTGGCGTGGCGGGCTGCTCCCTAGACTGCACGCATCGACACACAGGTGTCGTGCTTTCAAAGGAGATCAACATGTCTGTTCGACGCAATTGCCTGTTGCCGCTGGCTGCCGCCGCGGCATTCCTCGCGTGCGGTGCCGCCACGGCCGCTTCGGTTTCGACACAAGCGCTGTCTCCGTTGCAGGCGCACGGCGCACGCGATCCCTACACGGATGGCGCGCGCGGTGCTCGTGACCCTTATACGGACGGCGCACGCGGTACCCGTGATCCCTACACGGACGGCGGCGCGCAGGCCGAAGCCACGCTGCAGGCGAGCGTGGGGCCGCGCGATCCGTATAGCGACGGCGGCATGAGCGGCTCCGGCGCTCCGCGCGATCGCGATCCGTACACCGATGGCGCGCAAGCCGCCTGAGGCTTGTGGTGAAGCATCCATGTATCCGGGCTGCGGTAGCCCTGTCGTGCGCGCTGCTGGTCCGGTCCGGGCTGGCGGCCGCGCCCGCTGGGGAGGCGGCAGCCGCCTCCGATACGGCCGCGCCGGCTGCGCAATCCGCGCCGGCGTCGGTGCCGGGGGCCGCGCATGAGCGCATGACATTGCAGCAGGCCATCGACCGCGCGCTGGCAACGCATCCCGCGCTGGCCGCCGCAGGCTATGCGGTGCGTGCCAGCGAAGGCGCCGTCGACCAGGCGAGCCGGCTGCGCAATCCCGAGGCAGCGTTCCTCACCGAGGACGTGCGCCGCGACCGCGCCACCATGACGGCGCAACTGAATATCCCGCTCGAGCTCGGCGGCAAGCGCGCTGCGCGCACACGCGCGGCGGAGTTGGCGCGCGACGCCGCCGGCCAGGATGCCGCCGTGCTCGCGGCCGAGCTGCGCGCCGATGTCACGCGCGCCTTTTTCGAGCTGTCCATTGCCCAGGAGCGTTTGCGGCTGGCGCAGGCATCCGACGCGCTTGCCGCGCAGGCCGAGGCGGCCGCCGTGCGGCGCGTGCAGGCCGGCAAGGTGTCGCCGGTCGAGCAGACCAAGGCGGCGGTGGCGCGCGCCGGCGCCGCCATCGAACTGCGCGATGCGCAGGCCGATCTGCTGGTGGCCCAGCGGGCGCTGTCGGCATTCTGGGGCGGCGCCGTGGCGGTGCCCGAGGCCGACGGCAGCGCGGAGACCCTGCCCGCCGTACCGCCCGAGGCGCACCGCGTGCTGGCCGCTGCCACGGCGGCAGAGCCCGTGGCGCTGGCTGCCACGCCGCGTGCGCAGCGCGCGCGCCTGGAGATCGAGCACCGCCAGGCCCTGGTCAACGTGGAGCGCAGCAAGCGCGTGCCGGACGTGACGCTCAGCGTCGGCGCCAAGCGCGACAGCGGCGCGAACGCCAACATGGCCGTGGTGGGCATCGCCGTGCCGCTGCCGCTGTTCGACCGCAACCAGGGCAGCCTGCTGGAGGCGCAGCGCCTGGCCGACAAGGCCACCGAAGACTACCGCGCGCTGCAGCTGGAGCAGGCGGCCGTGCTGTCGCAGGACGTCGCCCGGCTGGAGGCCGCGCGCCAGGCGGTCCGGTCATTGCGGCAGGACGTGCTGCCCGGCGCCGGGCGTGCCTATGACGCCGCGCGCATCGGCTTCGAAGCCGGCAAGTTCAATTTCCTCGATGTGCTGGACGCCCAGCGCACGCTGTTCCAGGCGCGCGCGCAGTACCTGGCGGCGCTGTCGCGCGCGCACCAGGCGGCGGCGGGCATCGATCGCATCCTTGGCCGGTAGTCCGGCGTGTTTTCTTTTTTTTTCCGACATGACACTTCCTCGACAACAACGGCGCGCGATCGCACTGATCGTCGCGTTGGGCGCGCTGGCCGGCGCTGCACTGTGGTGGGGCATGGGCGCGCGGCAAGCGGCCCATGCCGAAAGCGAGGCCGAGCAGCCGGCCGCTCACGCTGAGCACGCAGAGGCGCCGAAGGCCGAACCCGCCGAGGCGCCGCACGCCGAGACCCTCGCCATGACCGCCGAAGCCATCGCCAACGCGGCCATCGGCGTGGAGGCGGCGGGGGCGGCGGAATTGCGCACGGAGGTGGTCCTGCCCGGCGAGATCCGCCTGAACGACGACCGCACGGCCCACGTGGTGCCGCGCGTGGCGGGCGTGGCCGAGCAGGTGGCGGTGGAGCTGGGCCAGGCGGTCACGCGCGGGCAGCTGCTGGCGGTGCTGTCGAGCCCGGCCCTGTCGGACCAGCGCAGCGAACTGCAGGCTGCGCAGCAGCGCCTGGCGCTCGCGCAGGAAGCGCACGCGCGCGAGAAGCGCCTGTGGGAGCAGGGCATCGCCGCCGCGCAGGATTACCAGCAGGCGCGCACCGCGCTGCAGGAAGCGCGCATCGCCGCGGACAACGCGCGCCAGAAGCTCGCCGCCATCGGCGCGGCACCGGCCGGGACGGCACTCAACCGCTTCGAGCTGCGCGCGCCGTTCGATGGCGTGGTGGTCGCGCGGCACCTGTCGCAGGGCGAGGCGGTGCAGGCGGAAGCCGCGGTGTTCACCATTGCCGATCTGCGCACCGTGTGGGCGGATTTTGCCGTCACGGCCAAGGACCTGGAAGCGGTGACCACGCACGCCACGGCCACGGTGCGCGCCACGGCCACCGGCACGGCGGTGCAGGGCAAAGTCTCATACGTCGGCGCGCTGCTGGGCGAGCAGACGCGCAGCGCGCCTGCCCGCGTCACGCTCGACAACCCCAAGCGCGCGTGGCGCCCGGGCATGTTCGTCAGCGTATCGGTGGAGTCGGGCCGGGTGCCGGTGCCGGTGGCCGTGCGCGCCGATGCCGTGCAGACCGTCGACGAGAAGCCCTCGGTGTTCGTGCCCGTGCCGGCCGGCTTCGAAGTGCGCCCCGTCAAGACCGGCCGCTCCGACGGCACCTGGACGGAAATCCTCGACGGCCTGCCCGCCGGCACCCGCTATGCCGCCGCCAACAGCTACGTGCTGAAGGCCGAAGCCGGCAAGTCCGCCGACCACGGCCACTGACGGAGGCGCCATGTTCGAACGTCTGTTGCGCGCTGTGATCGCTCAGCGCTGGCTGGTGCTGCTGGCCGTGCTGGGCGCCGCGGCGTATGGCGTCTACAGCTATACGCGCCTGTCCATCGATGCGGTGCCCGACATCACCAATGTGCAAGTGCAGATCAACACGCCGGCGCCGGGCTACTCGCCGCTGGAGACCGAGCAGCGCATCACCTATCCGCTGGAGATGGCGATGGCGGGCCTGCCGAAGCTGGAGCAGACGCGCTCGCTGTCGCGCTACGGCCTGTCGCAGGTGACGGTGATCTTCAAGGAGGGCACCGACATCTACTTCGCCCGCCAGTTGGTGAGCGAGCGCCTGCAGGCTGCCAAGGAGCAGCTGCCCGACGGCATCTCGCCGGGCATGGGGCCCGTCTCCACCGGCCTGGGCGAGATCTACCTGTGGACCGTCGAAGCGGACGCCGGCGCGCGCAAGCCTGACGGCGCCGCCTACACGCCCGCAGACCTGCGCGAGCTGCAGGACTGGGTGATCCGCCCGCAGATCCGCAACGTGCCGGGCGTGACGGAGGTCAACACCATCGGCGGCTTTGCCCGCGAATTCCTGGTCGCGACCAGCCCGGAGCGGCTGGCTTCTTACAAGCTGACGCTGGCCGATATCGTGACCGCGCTCGAGCGCAACA
Source organism: Ralstonia pseudosolanacearum (assembly GCF_024925465.1). NCBI lineage: Bacteria > Pseudomonadati > Pseudomonadota > Betaproteobacteria > Burkholderiales > Burkholderiaceae > Ralstonia > Ralstonia pseudosolanacearum. The sequence continues at coordinate 1,513,806 of NZ_CP103851.1, forward strand.
ACGCGAATGTCGGCGCGGGCTATATCGAGCGCAGGGGCGAGCAGTACCTGGTGCGCGCGCCCGGCCAGCTGCGCGACGCGGCCGACATCGGCAACGTGGTCATCGCCAGCCCCAACGGCACGCCGGTGCGCCTGCGCGACGTCGCCGCCATCGAAAGCGGCAGCGAGCTGCGCACCGGCGCGGCCACCAGCAACGGCCGCGAAGTCGTGCTCGGCACGGCCGTCCTGCTGATGGGGGAGAACAGCCGCACGGTCGCGCAGGCGGTGGACAAGCGCATCCAGGAGATCCGCCGCACGCTGCCGGCCGGCGTGCGCGTGGAAACGGTCTACGACCGCACCGTGCTGGTCGACAAGGCCATCGCCACCGTCAAGAAGAACCTGCTGGAGGGCGCCATCCTGGTGATGGCGGTGCTGTTCCTCTTCCTCGGCAACCTGCGCGCGGCGGTGCTGACGGCGCTGGTGATTCCGTTGTCGATGCTGATGACCTTCAGCGGCATGGTGTCGGCCAAGGTCAGTGCCAACCTGATGAGCCTGGGCGCGCTGGACTTCGGCATCATCGTCGACGGCGCGGTGGTGATCGTCGAGAACTGCGTGCGCCGGCTGGCGCATGCGCAGTACGCGCTCGGCCGGCCGCTCACGCGCGCCGAGCGCTTCGAAGAGGTCTTCCAGGCCGCCCGCGAGGCGCGCCGGCCGCTGCTGTACGGCCAGCTCATCATCATGGTGGTCTACCTGCCGATCTTTGCGCTGTCGGGTGTGGAAGGGAAGATGTTCCACCCGATGGCGATCACGGTGGTGCTGGCGCTGGCCGCGGCCATGGTGTTGTCGATCACCTTCGTGCCGGCGGCGGTGGCGCTGGGCATGGGCGAGCGCGTGGCGGAGAAAGAGAACCGCCTGATGGGCTGGGCGCGCCGGCTGTACGCGCCGTTGCTGGAGCGCGCGCTGGCCGCGCCCGCCGTGGTGCTGACCTTTGCAGCGGTGGCGGTGAGCGTGTCGCTGGTCGCCGCCCTGCGCCTGGGGGCCGAGTTTGTGCCCAACCTGAACGAAGGCGACTTCTCTATCCAGGCCATGCGGGTGCCCGGCACGGGCCTGGCGCAGTCGCTCGAGATGCAGATGCAGATCGAGCGCACGCTCAAGGCGAAGTTTCCCGAGATCGCGCGCGTGTTCGCCCGCACCGGCACCGCCGAGATCGCCACCGACGTGATGCCGCCCAGCATCTCCGACGGCTACATCATGCTGCGCCCCGAGCGGGACTGGCCGGCCGGGCCCGACGGCACGCGGCGCGATCGCGACCAACTGCTGGCCGACATCCGCGCCACGGTAGAGGCGCTGCCGGGCAACGCCTACGAGTTCTCGCAGCCGATCCAGTTGCGCTTCAACGAGCTGATCTCGGGCGTGCGCAGCGACGTGGCCGTCAAGCTGTTCGGCGACGACATGACCGTGCTGGAGAAGCAGGCCCAGGCCATTGCCGCCCAGCTCGGCCGGCTCGCGGGCGCGGCCGAGGTGAAGATCGAGCAGACCGGCGGCCTGCCGTTCCTCAACATCGACATCGATCGCGAGAAGGCGGCGCGCTACGGGCTGGCCATCGGCGCGATCCAGGACACGGTCTCCGCCGCCATCGGCGGCAAGGGCGCGGGCACGGTGTTCCAGGGGGACCGGCGCTTCGGCATCGTCGTGCGCCTGCCGGAAGCGGCGCGCAGCGATCCGGCTGCGCTGGGCCGCCTGCCGCTGGCGCTGCCCAACGGCCAGGGCTACGTGCCGCTGTCGGAGGTTGCCACGCTGCACGAGGTGACCGGCCCGAACCAGGTCAGCCGTGAAGACGGCAAGCGCCGCATCGTGGTCAGCGCCAACGTGCGCGGGCGCGACATCGCCTCGTTCGTGCAGGAAGCGCAGCGCGCGCTCGATGCGCAGATCCGTCTGCCGGCCGGCTACTGGATGGCGTGGGGTGGCCAGTTCGAGCAGTTGCAGTCGGCCACCGAACGGCTGCAGGTGGTGGTGCCGTTGGCGCTTGCGTTGGTGTTCACGCTGCTGTTCATGATGTTCGGCAACCTGAAGGACGGCCTGCTGGTGTTCTCGGGCATTCCGTTCGCGCTCAGCGGCGGCGTCGTGGCGCTGGCGCTGCGCGGCATTCCGCTGTCGATCTCGGCGGCGGTGGGCTTCATCGCGCTGTCGGGTGTGGCGGTGCTCAACGGGCTGGTGATGCTGAGCTTCATCCGCAGCCTGCGCGAAGACGGCAAGCCGGTCGACGCGGCGGTGCGGGAAGGGGCGCTGACGCGCCTGCGCCCGGTGCTGATGACGGCGCTGGTCGCCTCGCTCGGCTTCGTGCCGATGGCGCTGGCCACCGGGACCGGCGCCGAGGTGCAGCGTCCGTTGGCGACGGTGGTGATCGGCGGGATCCTGTCGTCGACGGCGCTGACGCTGCTGGTGCTGCCGGTGCTGTACCGGCTGGCTTACCGCCGCGACAGCCGCGACAGCCGCGATGGTGTGGCGGCGCCGGCGGACGCGGCTGCGGCATCCGCCGTGCGGTAGGCGGCGTTAGCCCGTTAGTCGGCCCGCAGTGCCGCGATGATCTGCTCGGCCTGGGCCTTGAGCCGGTCGGTGTCGGCCTGGACGCGGGCGTGCGGCTGTAGCGGCGTGTCGGTGTAGCGCGGCAGCACGTGGAAGTGCACGTGCGGCACGGTCTGGCCGGCGGCGCTGCCGTTGAGCTGGAACACGGCGATGCCGGGCGGCGTGAAGGCGCGGCGCACGGCCCGGGCCAGCTTGCGCGTGGTGCGGATGGCGGCGGCGGCGGCATCGTCGGACAGGTCGAACAGCTCGGCCGCGCCTTCCTTGGGCAGCACCAGCACGTGGCCGTCGGCCTGCGGCATGATGTCCATGAACGCCAGCGTGTGCTCGTCTTCGTAGACCTTGATGCAAGGCGCCTCGCCGCGCAGGATCTTGGCGAAGATGTTCTGGTTGTCGTACGTCGGGTCAGGCATGGGATGTCTCCGGCAAACGGGAAAAGGTAGCGCGCAGTATATGTGACGGGCGGCTGGCGTCACTTCCGGCCCGTCCAGCGCCACGTGATGCCGAGCGCGATCACCGCGCGCGTATGGACGCGGCTCAACGGCAGGCGGTCGGGTCGGCCGGGCAGATCGGAAGTGTGGATCGGGGAAGCGGATGAGGGATCGGGCATCACGACGCATCCGGCGGGGCGGGATGCGCGCGAAGGAGCACGAATCATTCCAGCGTATCGGGGCAGGTGGTGCGCTGGCCAGCAGTTACTGCGTTCTTGTCGGGCTTGCTGCACGGCTGTCCCGCGCTTGCCGTGAATCCGGTGCGACAGGTTTCTGTACCTTTCTGTATCTGGTTGCGAGGGCTGCCTGGGGAGGCGTTGGCGATCCATTCGATCCTCGCCGAACATGAAGCAAGCCATGAAAATGGCAATGCCGATGAAGAGCGTCGCAGCCACCCGCAATCGGACAGCGGGCCTCGGGCAACCTGAGGGGCTGCGCCATGATGGATGATCGGAAATCCAATCCCGGTGCGACGCGCAGGCACATTCGGGCGCCTCAACATACTAGTCTTACTGTGTCATAAAAATTGGTGCATTATATGTGCTTCTTCATTCAAGGTGGAAGTGCATGAGCACACGCGACCGATTTGCGGAATACATGAACTACTTGGCTGAGGGATTGGGGCACGTAGATCGCCGGGCCGGCTTGGAAAGCTACTGCACTGGCCTGATGCTGCCGTTGTCGCGCAAGAGCGTCGAACCGATGGCAGCACGGGTTGATCCACTGCATGCCAGTGCCCGGCATCAAGCACTGCACCACTTCGTCTCCAAATCCGATTGGGCGGACGCGGTATTGTTGAGGCGTGTCCGGGACTGGGTTCAGCCCTTGCTGGAAGCACCAAGCGGTCGCTATTGGATCATTGACGACACGGGCTTCCCGAAGAAGGGCAAACATTCGGTTGGTGTGGCGCGCCAATATTGCGGCCAGCTCGGAAAGCAGGACAACTGCCAGGTTGCAGTCAGCCTGTCGCTCGCCACAGAGCAAGGCAGCCTTCCGATTGCTTATCAGCTTTATCTCCCCAAGGAATGGTCCGACAATGCGACTCGCCGCCAGAAGGCCGGCGTGCCAGACGATATCGCGTTCGCTACCAAGCCGGAGATTGCTCTGGCGCAAGTTCGCGAGGCGATCGCAGCCGGCGTGCCCGCCGGAATCGTCCTAGCCGACGCTGCGTACGGCGATGAAACCGGCTTTCGCGAAAGCCTGACCGCATTGGGTCTGCTCTACGCCGTCGGGATTCGTTCCATGACGACGGTGTGGCCGCAAGGCGTCTCGCCACTGCCGGCGAAGCCGGCAAGCGGCCGGGGCAGGCCTCCGAAGTTGCTACGTCGCGCACCGGGCCATGAGCCGGTATCTGTGAAGACCTTGGCGATGGCTTTACCCTCGAGTGCCTACCAAGTGGTGACTTGGCGGGAAGGCACCAATACGGCCCTTTCATCGCGGTTTTGCGGCCGTGCGGGTTCGCCCGGCACATCGGGACTATTGGCGCAGCATCCTGCGCGACGAAGAGTGGTTGCTTGTCGAGTGGCCCGAGGGCGAAGCGGAGCCAACCAAGTACTTCCTGTCCACAGCACCAGCCGATGCGCTGATTGAACAACTAGTGTTCGTGACAAAAATGCGTTGGCGGATTGAGCGCGATTACCAGGACTTGAAACAAGACCTTGGTCTTGGTCACTATGAAGGTCGAGGCTGGCGCGGATTCCACCATCATGCGACGCTGAGTATCGCAGCCTATGGCTTCCTGATGGCTGAACGACTCGCTGCGGTGAAGTCCGAAGGGAATAAAAAAAACTTCCTCGAACGCCAGATACCTCCGCTTCCCGCTGATTACATCCCCCGCGGCAGCCCTGCGCGCGCAGCGACACGTGACGAATTCAATCACCACACTCCGTCATCAACTTATTGATCTTTACCTAAATCATGACAACCGATCGTCCGTAGGCGCGTTATATGGTCAGCACCGTGTATGGAGGATCGGTTCATGACCAAGATGGACGAAGCGACGCGCAAACGGGTACGTGCCGGACGCTTGATGCTTGCGGGCAAGACGCCGGCCGAAGCGGCGAAGGCGGTGGGTGTGGCACGGCAAACCGCGTACACCTGGAAAGCCCGGCTCAACGAAGGCGGCATTGACGCATTGCGGACAATGAACGTAGGTCGTGCAGCCCAACTGGATGCGTGCCAGCTCGAAGGCTTGCGCGTGGCACTGCTGCAAGGTGCGCTGGCGCACGGCTTCGGCACCGAGCTGTGGACCCTCAAGCGCGTGCGCATGCTCATCGAACGACTGTATGGCGTCACCTTCAGCGAGGTGCATGTCTGGCGGCTGCTGGGTGCGTTGGGCTTCAGCCCGCAAAAGCCTGAGCGCCGGGCCATCGAACGCGACGAAGACGCGGTACAGCGCTTCAAGCGCAAGACTTGGCCCGCGCTAAAAAAAAGTGTGCCGCCGAGCGACGGCTAATCGTCTTCATTGACGAGTCGGGCCTGTCGGAGCGGCCCACGCGCGTGCGCACCTGGGCGCCCAAGGGCTGCACGCCGGTCATCCAGTTCCACTTCAACTGGAAGCACGTCTCGGTCATCGCCGGCCTCACGCGCACGAACTTCGTGTTTCGACTGCACGACGGCGCGATCAAGAGTGCGCAGATCATCGAGTTCCTCAAGGCGCTGCGTGCGCAGCTCAAGCGCAAGTTGCTGATCGTGTGGGACGGCGCGCCACAGCACAAGAGCCGCGTTGTGCGCGAGTACCTCGACAGTACGCGAGGCGCCGTACAGATGGCGCTGCTGCCCAGCTATTCCCCAGACCTCAACCCGGTCGAATACCTGTGGGCCTGGCTCAAGCGGCACGCGTTGGCCAACTTCTGTCCCGATACCCTCGCCGAACTCAAACACACCGCCCGCCGCAAGCTCAAGAGCGGCCAGAAACGCCCATCGATCATCGCCGCGTGCTGGAAGCAGGCTGAGTTGTGGTGATGTCATGGGTTATGTAATTCTCAATAGCTTCCACCTGATGCGTAGCCTTGGCCTCTGCCCGTGTTGCGCGTCTGGCTAATCAATCATATTTGTGACACAGTAAGACTAGCAATCCGTTGAGAATGTCGTCCGCCTCATTACGACAGAACCCGTCGATACACGTTATTTTGACGTTGCAGCACACCGCGATCGACAAGATATCGCCTCAGCCGGGCGTAATCGGTTGTGAATAGCTGACAGATCTTGGAGATCTCCGATTCGGAGTAGTGGGCATCCGGGGCGAAAGCCGTCGCGATCTTTTCGATGGTGAGATCCGTTTCCAGTTGTCGATCGCTCAAATCTTCAGCGCTGCGATGCTGTCGATCGGCAATCTCTCCCCACACCGTGTCGACATCCGAAAATCCACGCTCATCTCGCTGAATCAGGCCGATGCTCAGCAACCGGGTTACGATTTTGCTGACGGCCTTCGCATCGATGCCGACGCGCTCCACGATATCGGCCAAGCGATTGACGCCGAGGACAATCGCAGCATAGACGGAGCGCGTTTCGCGCGACGTCATCGCGGCAATGATGGCGTCTTTGCGAAGACGCTGGTTCAACGCCTCCTCGCCAATCGGCAAATAGCTGCTGCGAATGGGGATTTCTCCCAGTGCGACCAGTTCGGACTGCAGCGGCTGCGAACGGAGCACGCGTTCATTTTGTTGACGTTTCCGGACGATGCCCAAGCCACTCTGGCGGTATTTGTGCAACTCGGGCAGCGTGATCAGCTCGAATGAATCGTCCAGCCTGCGAAACAGCTCTTCCCAGATCGGCGTTCTGACTCTGCGAACGCGTTGTGTGCCCTCCATACTGACGGTGGTCAACATGGTTGGCTCGTGCAGGCACAGGTATCCGCCAGGCGCGATGTGTTCCCAAAGCGTCGCGACGAAGCGGACATCGTCGGCCGGCGTGCCCGCATCAATCCATGCGATGTCGATCGCTCCCCATGAAGCGATGGTGGCTTCGTCGAGTGCGTAGAAGTTGCTGTTGACGAGTGTAACGAGGCCCCTGTCGATATCGTGCCCCTTCAATGCATCCCATGCTTCTTCGGCCGAGGAGCCTTCGGCTGTGAAGTCGTCAATGGTGATCAGCCTGGGTTGATAGCGATCGGGAATGCCGGTCGGATCCAGGAGTGCGCTGCGCTCCTGCCATGTCGAGGCATCGAGTAGATCCTTGTCGTGTTGCCAATCCTGCCGCGCTTGCTGGAGCGCCTTCGCGATGAAGATCGTGCTGTCGCCGGCACCGATCTCGACGATGGTTGCGGGGCGGGTCATGCGGATGAGCGCCGAGATCAGACTGGCGCTGTGCTCGGTACCCATTCCGGGTCTAATCATGTGCACGGGCGTTCCCTCCAGAAATCAATCGCAACATGCCGGCTTCCACAAAGTGGACGATGTTCGGGTGCAGTGATTCCGGTATCTCGTTCAAACGCTTGTCCGAGGAGAAGATGCCTTGAGAAGCTTCGCTCAATCGAATGGTGCGACCGTTGAGCTGGTTGATGGCTACGCGTCCGATCCCGGGGGCGTCGGCAACGATGCAGGTGGGTTCGATCATGTAGCGGACCGGAGGCGATGCCGGGAACGCCTGGTCAGTCTCGATGAACCCATGTCGATAGAGCGCGACCAATAGCGTGCCCGCCTCATGTACCACGCCATTGATTTCCATACCCGGCAACGCGCCCACTGTGGTCCCTTCCGCGAGCGCCTGAACGTCTTCATGGCGAAACCCTCCAAACGCCTGCGCGCTTTCAACCACGACAAGCGATGATCGAATCCCCCGCGCACCGACAAGCCGAGGCGTATTGCGCGTCATGCGCGCTGACTTGGACCATCTGACCGAGCAGTCTGGCGCCAGGCATTCGGGACAGGTCGCGAGCGGGTTCCGCAATGCCGGCGGCATTGATTTGCTGAGCGTGTAGCTGCCATTTCCGTCGGCACTGTCGCCCTGGAGATATTCGGCGAGCTGCCAGGCATATCCCCCCGTGCCCTGATAAAAGTTGGGTCGAATCGGATCCGTTCTCATGGTGGTTCAAGCCGATTTCAAGATGACAATTGCCGTTGCCATGCCCACGGCAGTCCCGTCTTGCACTTCGGATGCGATCACTTTTTCGACCGTGAGGCCGCTGGCCTTCGCGATGGGGATGAGTGCCGACGGCGTCCACATCCGGTCTCGAAGATCGCATACGACGCCTTCGATATTCCCGTTCTCATTCCGTCCCGATTGCGCAAAGACCGATCGATGCATGATCAGTTTGTCGCTGTCGTATTTGTAGGCCCACCAGATGAGCGCGGCTTCCCCGTTGCTCCGCCGAAATGGCACCACCGTGCATCGTTTATCCATGAACGAAAGACGCTCGGGTGTTCCGTCACCGAAGACGGCGACCATGATCCTCGATCCGGCGTCGCGCAACTGCGCCTTCGCGCTACGCAACAGCACTTCGAGCGTGTCGTCGTCCAGAATGAAATTGACGGTCGCATCGCCAAACGTCACGACGTCGAAGCGTCGTTGTGTGATCGGCGTCGGCAGATCAAATATGTCGCCCTGGACCGCGTGAATGTGGCTGTGATGGATGGCCGCATTGAAGCGGCCGATGGCGATGGGGGAGATGTCGATGCCGAAGCTCTCCTTCAGCGAAAATCGTTCGGCGAGGTGCAGGAGCAGTCGACCATCGCCGCAGCCTAGATCGAGAATACTGTGCCCATCCCGGACAATGGATTCCGCGGCGGAGAAATCCCATGTCGCACGGACTGTCGTCAATTCATACTCGTCGAATAACGGCTCGTCGAAGTAGTAGTGGCTGACTCTGAGATCCGCTATGCCCGATGTCACGATGCGATCCAAAGGGGCTTGCAGTTTGATTGATTTCGTATCGTTTGGCTTCGATCCGAAGCGTCCTATGCCATCCATCATCAAGCTCCTTTTGTCACCATGCTTGGTCTGTTTTTGACATTCAACGCGAAGCCGCATGCACCGATGATCGTCGTTGCGACGCCAACAGCCATGAGCGCCATGCTCACGTGCGCCGTACTGATCATGCCGGCGCTCAGGAAGCCGAGAAAGACCGAAGTCTGGATGCAAAAGATGTAGGCCGGCATCAGGTTGACGCGCCGCTGCGGATCGATCGCCTTCATCATGAAACTGGCCGTGAGCGCGTTCTGGATGCCGTTTGCCGATCCGATCAGAAACGTGGCGCACATGATGATCCATGCCGCGTCGCTCAATGCGAGCCATACAATGCCGAAGCCGATGATGCTGGCGGCAATGGAGGCGCCGGCGGCATCGCCGAACTTCGCCAACATCCCGGAAAACGCCACGGGACCGACGATCAGCCCCACACTCAACGCGCTGATCACGAATCCGTAGATCTCGGCACTGAACTGCAGTTCGGTGCGAATTCGAAAGATCAACAGCACATTGAGCGTGGATGTCAGCACGACCGTCATCAACAACGGGGCGACCGCCCGGATCACGCCGGCTGTGCGAAAGAGATCGGGCAAGTCGAATCGCCCCTTCTGTTTTTCTTGCGTGGGCGCCTGATCGGATGGTTGACTGAAAGACGCCAGCACCTTGAAACATAGCGCGGTGACAGGCGCGGCGACCAACACCAACAATGCCAGCAGCAACAGCCCCCGTGAACGCTCGGCCATGCCGTACAGCAGTCCGCCGAGCGCCGGGCCGCCTACGTAACCCATGTTCCGTACCGATTGCGTAATCCGGTTGACACGATCGATGTAGCGCTCGTCATTCGTGTAGCTTGGAATGGCGACCATGATTGCACCCCACTGAAGGGACCCCGTGGATCCGAGCGCCATTGACACGACGACGTAGCTCCAGAACTGATTGGCCAAGGATGCGACCGCGATCAGAAGCGACTGAAGGAGAAATACCGCGGGAATCGTTTTGCGAGGCCCGATCCGCCGGAGGATCATGGGTGAGATCGGGCCGGAAAGCATGCCGCCGATGAGGCCGGCGGCGAGCAATATCGATACCGAGGAAGTGTGGTCAGCCAGCCTCAGGGCAAAGGTCACTTGAGCCGCTTCATCGGCGAAGGTGCCAAACGACAGGGCGATCCCAATCAAAACGAGCGCCCATCGACCTCTGATGTCCATCAAAGCGCTCCCCACCGCGCCAGCGATGCGGCAACACTCAGGAGATCATCGCTCAGCTGCCTGTCTTTCTCGCTCGATACCTCCAACAGGTTCACTGGCTGACCGGTGGACAGGCAATTCAGAAAGTCGTGCAATGCGCGGCTATATCTGAAGCTGCCGCAGTGGCCGTTGGCCGCGACCAGGACCTCCCCGTCCTGCAATACCGGCATCCACTGCAGGGTGCTGACGGCGTTGAGGGCGATGACATCGTCCAGTGCTTCGACTTCGACGATTGGACGGCCGACATTCAAGCGGCTACTGGTGTCCGAGATGAGTTGAGAAATCATCATGCGTCTTTTCAGAGAGGCGCCGTCAAGCAAGGCCTTCAGGGATGAAAGCAGAAGCTCATCGTCGGGGTTCAGGCTCGCCATGCCTGAGGAACGCACGTCATGGCGGGTGCGATCGGGTGCCTGGAGCAGGTCCTTCACGTAGTTCGCGTTTTGCTGAGAATCGTTGCCGGTTTCCCAAAAAGCGATATTCACGTTGACTGAAACGTCGGATTTTGTTTCGGCAACGTGAAGCCAGTCATCTGGAAAATAGGTGACTCGATTTGTTTTGTTCTCAAGCGGAATGCCTTCGGACTTGAATGATTCATAGTCTGGAAATCGCACGCCGGCGAGATCCGACCGGGTTCCGGGCCAGGTGAACATCGTTTTCCCATCGCGCAAGGTGAACCCGAAGTTATGGGCATGATCCACATGGATTCCAATATAGGTGGATGAATATCGCCCGATAAAGCAATCAATATCGACGCGGCCGCCAGGCCGATAGCCTATTGACCTGGCGAGCTGGTCTGAAAAAGCTTTTGCGACATCCCAGATGATGGGGCTTGCCGCATGAAGCCCATAGTACATGACCGCCCACTCGTCGTTGCCGGCAAGACGCTCAATTCTCGATACATAATCTTCGATTGTGTTATCGGTTGGAAGCGAAAGAAAATCAGTGCGCGGCTCAGATGTGCGCTTTCCATTGACAACGGTGATGGCCTCGGACTGAGCGTTGCGCGATCGAATATCGTTTGCGCACACCGCATATTCCTTGAGCGCACCCAGCACATCTAGATCGTTGAATGGGATCTGCGATATGGCCAGTTCTGCTTAGTCTCTAGTCCCAAGTGCAACACCCTGATGGAGGTAAGGTGTTGCGATGAAGAAGTACAAGCATCTGAGCGCGGAGGAACGTGCGGTCATCATGATCGAACATCGGAAAGGCAGCAGCGTGAGAGGGATCGCCCGATTGCTTGGGCGAAATGCCTCGACAATTTCGCGAGAGCTGGTGCGCAACGGAAATACAGCCGCGCGGCATTACGATGCGACGCAGGCTTCGTCGGCGTACCGCGTTCGTCGCCAAGGTTGCGTGCGTCAGCGCAAGCTGCGTGTCGACAATGCGCTGTATCGGCATGTGCATGACCGGTTGGTCTACTGGCGCTGGTCGCCGCAGCAGATTGCTGCCAGACTTCGCCGCATGCATCCCGATGATCCCGGCCAACGAGTCAGCCACGAAACGATTTACGCCGCCATTTACGCCCACCCGCGCGGCGAATTGAAGCAAGCGATGATTGAAGCGCTGCGCCAGGAAAAGCACGCGCGTGGACGTCGACGCACGACGCTTGCCGGCACGGGCTTCGTGCCAGAGGAACTGCGCATCGTGCATCGGCCCGAGCAGATCGAGTTGCGGCAGTGGCCGGGGCATTGGGAGGGCGACCTCATCAAAGGCGCCTTCAATCGTTCCTGCGTGGGCACGCTTGTCGAGCGCAAGACCCGCTTCGTCGTGCTGTGCCGCATGGACGGCTGCACGGCCAAGGATGCCCTGGAAGGCTTCACGCGCCAGATGAAGAAGTTGCCAGCCTTTCTGCGCGAGAGCCTGACCTACGACCGCGGAACGGAAATGACCTGCCATGTCGAACTCGCCAAGCGATTGAATCTCGATATCTGGTTTGCCGACCCGCATGCGCCTTGGCAGCGTGGCAGCAACGAGAACACCAATGGTTTGCTGCGCCAGTTTTTGCCCAAAGGCATGGACCTCTCCGCTGTCACACAGACCCAGCTCAATGACATCGCCAAATTGCTCAATGGTCGGCCTCGCCAGACGCTCGGTTGGGATACGCCCGAGGAAGCAATGGCCAAAGAGTTGGAAAAGGCTGAGTTGGCTAAACGTTGCACTTGACTCTTGAGAGCACCCTGTCGCTTGCTTACCCCATGATTCTTTCACAAATTGCGGCGACAACAATGTGACCATATTCGACTCTCCGTTCAGAGCAGGGCGGGATTCCACTTGACACGCGGCCCAGTTGATGCGAACAAGAGCCGATTTGCGCCATGAGTTTGTTCGCCCGCCTGAGCGTAGTTCCCGACCGAAGGCAGAACATCAACAAGAAGCACGACCTGATCGACGTGATCTTCCTCGTCTTTAGCGCCGTGCTCAGCGGTGCCACGGGCTGGAAAGCGATCGAAGTGTTTGGCGACGCGCAGCTTGATTGGCTGCGACACCATCGGGCCTTTGGCAACGGCGTGCCTCGCCGGCACTGTATCGCCAACATCGTCAAGGGCTTGGATACGGACGCATTGATGCAAGCGCTCTTCGGCTGGATCAACGAAAGACGCAAACTCGCAGGCAAGGGCACCATCGCCATCGACGGCAAAACCATGCGCCGCGCATGGCAGGAGGACGTACAGAAAGCGCTGCATGTCGTCTCAGCCTACGATGTCGAACATGGCGTGGCCTTGTATCAGCAAGCGGCGCAGAGCAAGGGCGAGGAGATCAAGCTCGCGCGCAACATCATCGATGTCGTGGCCGCTAAGGGCAAGATCATGACGCTCGACGCGCTGCACTGCCAGAGCGAGACGCTGCAACGGATCGCCGAGAAGAAAAGCGACTACATCGTTGGTGTGAAAGCCAACCAGAAGACGTTGCACGAGTGGGTCCAACAGGCGTTCTGCGCGACCTATGAAGTCAGTGGCACGGCGACCCACGAGCAAGTCAATCGCGGCCATGGCCGGGAGGAGAGGCGCGTCGTGATGCAAATCCCCGCGCACTTGCCACCGGAGTTGAAAACACGCTGGCCCTCCATTCGCAGTCTGATCGAGGTGAGCAGCGAGCGCACTGAAAAAGGCCAGACCTACTTCGATTCACGGTGGTACGTCAGTTCGCTGGAGATCGACGCGCAGCGTGTGGCGCAAGCCATCCGCGATCACTGGCAGATCGAGAATGGCTTGCATTGGGTGCTCGATGTGGCCTTCAAGGAGGATGCCACCGCGATCACTGACCCGGAGGGCGCCAAGCATGTCGCCCTGATCAACCGCATCGCGCTCAGCGTGATCAGGCAGCATCAGCAGACCAAGGAGAGCGTCAACAGCAAGCGCAATCGCGCTGCTTGGAGTGCGCCGTTTCGCGATCAACTGATCTTCGGATGAAAGTGGAATCCCGCCCTGCCGGCTAGCACGGCATTCAGCTTCCCCGATTCCACCGCGGCGGCGCACATCACCGGACTGGCGCCCGTGTGTCGACAGCCTCTCGGCCCGGTCGATTGCCCATACGCTTGCCCTGCTCAGCGCCAGGTTCCGCTGGCTGGTGGGGCAGCACGATGTTGTGGCCAATCCCTTGGCCGGCATCAAGGTGCGCCGTCAGGCAACAAGCCGATTGATGCTCACAGTGTGGAACGACGGACTGTTCTGGGGTTCCGGCGTAGCGCCCTAATATCGCCCCAGAGGGTGGCCGGCTTGCCATTGCTGACGATTGGCAATGTTGATTTCTGAGGGAAGGGCGCCGTGCTGTGCACGACGGCCCCTTCGCATAGTCCCTGGCCGGCCGAGGCGCGGCTCAGACCGGCGACACCACCACCTCGCCCGCCAAATGCAGGCGGACGTTCTCCAGGAAGCGATCCACCGTCGCCGCGATCGACTCCGGTGACCAGCCGGCGATGTGCGGCGTCAGCACGACCTGCTCCAGGTCCAGCAGCCCGGCCGGCGGTGCGGGCTCGCTCTCGTACACGTCCAGCCCCGCGCCGCCCAGTCTGCCGGCGCGGATGGCGACCTCCAGTGCCGCCGTATCCACTACGCTGCCGCGCGCGATGTTGACCACGTAGCCGGTGGGGCCCAGCGCTTCCAGCACGTCCCGGTTCACCAGGTGGCGCGTCTGCGCGCCGCCCGGCGTGGCGACGATCAGGAAATCGGCCCATTCGGCCATCGCGCCGATCGCATCGAAGTAGCGGTAGGGCACGTCTTCGCGCGGCTTGCGGTTGTGGTAGCCGATCGGCAGGTCGAAGCCGGCGGCGCGCCGCGCGATCTGCAGGCCGATGGTGCCCAGGCCGACGATGCCCAGCCGCTTGCCCCACACGCCCGGCTGCAGCGGGATGTCGTCGCGCCAGATGCCGTTGCGCGTGGCGCGATCCAGCTTGGGGATGCCGCGCACGGTGGCGAGCAGCAGCCCGATCGCGTGGTCGGCCACGCAGGCGTCATTGGTGCCGGCGCCGTTGGCCACCACCACGCCGCGCGCGCGGGCGGCCTGCACATCGATGTTCTCGTAGCCGGCGCCCAGCGCGCAGGCCAGTTCCAGCGCCGGCATGGCGGCGATCTCCGGCGCGCTCAGGCCGGTCGAGCCGTTGGTCAGCACCACGCGCACGGCGTGGCCATCGCGCGCGACGGCTGCGTCGCGCTCGGCACGGGTGGGGGCGTAGATGACGTGGAAGTGTTGGCCGATGTGCGCCAGATGATCGGCGGCCATGGCAATCAGGATCAGCAGTGTGGGTTGCATGGTGAGGAGGGGCGGGAACGCGCCGCGTCTTGCGGATGCCGCGCGGCGCCAGCGATCATAGCGTGGCGGTCCGCGGCCATGCCGATCGCCTTGCCGTGCGTGCGGTTACATGCCGTTACCGATGAGCGTGTTTGGTTGCACGGCGGCACCGGGGCGCGGCATAGACTTCGCGGCAAGAGGCGGCCCGGCCGCGGACGCTCCGCGTGCGGTCCGGACGGCCGCCTCGGTACAACGACGGGATCAATCATGCAAGCGACAAACAAGCCGGCGCGTAACAGCTGGACAGGACGGGTGGGACGATGGACGGCGGTGGCCGCGATGGCGGCGGCAGCGGCCGGACTCGCCGGCTGCGTGACCGCGCCCTATCCGGCGTATGGCGCGGGGTACGGTGCAGGCTATGCGGCGGGCAGCAGCCCGGCCTACGGCGGCGGCTACGGTGGCACGACCATCAGCGGCCAGCCCTACAGCAACGGCTACAGCAGCGGGTACGACAGCAGCTACAACAGCGGTGGTTACAACAACGGCTACGGCAATCCGGGCACGCCCGACACGCCCAACACTCCGCAGCCGTATCCGGCGTATTCCTCGCCGAACTATTCCCCGTATCCGGGCAATGGCGGCAATGGTGGCTACGGCGGTGCTCCGGCCTACCAGGCGCCGGCGGACAACCGCTACGGCGTGGTCGACCGCATCGAGATGGTGCCGGTGCGGGGAACGCCGACCGGGGTGGGCGCGGTGCTGGGCGGCGTGGTCGGCGGGCTGGTCGGCCACCAGATCGGCGGCGGGCGTGGCAATACGGTGGCCACCATCGGCGGGGCCGTGGCGGGTGCGCTGGCCGGCAACACCATCGAGGGCAATACTGCGACCGGGCAGGCGTACCGCGTGGTGCTGCGTCTGAATGACAATTCCGTGACAGCGCTCACGCAGAGCAACCCCAACGGCCTGCGCGTGGGGGATCGGGCACGCATCGAAAACGGCATGGCCGTGCCGTACTGAGCACATCAAGCCCGCCGCGCCGATGCAAGGCGGGCGGCGGCGGCCGGTTCGGCTTCAGAAACCGAATCGGCCCGCCGATATAAGTCGGAGCGACCCAACCCGCCCCGACCGCCATGCTGAACCGACTTTCCATCCGCTTCCGACTCAACGCCGCCCTTGTGCTGCTTGGCGCACTGCTCGCCATCATCGGCACCATCGGCGTGATCGGCATGCGCGCCTCCGACGCGAATATCCGCGAGATCTACAGCAATCAGCTGGCTTCGACCTCGCTGGTCTCCAAGGCCCAGCTGAACGCCGCCGTGATCCGGACCACGCTGGACCGCGCGGTGTTCCATATCGATGCCGCCGATGTGCCGGCCGTCATCGACAAGGCCGCTGCGTACCGCACCAAGTCCGAGGACGCCTGGAAACAGTACAAGGGCCTGCCGATGAGCGACGACGAGGCCCGCCTGGCCGCCGACGTCGACGCCAAGCGCACCACGCTGTTCCGCGATGGCATCGAGCCGCTGGTCGCCGCGCTGCGTGCTCGCGACGCCGCCGCCGTCGACAAGGCGGTGATGATCGTGATTCCGCCGATGTTCGTCGCGCTGTCGGCCGCCGTGGATGCGCTGGACCGCAACCAGGCCGAACAGGCCAAGGCTGCCTACGAGGGCGCTGTGACGCGTTCGCAGAATTTCCTGTGGCTGATCATCGGTGCCATCGTGGTGGGGATTCTCTCGGCGGTGGCCTGCGCGTTCGGCCTGGACCGGGCGATCTCGGTGCCGCTGAGCCGCATGCTCGGCAATTTCGGCGAGATCTCGCGCGGCAACCTCACCGAGCAGATCGTCGTCACCAGCCAGGATGAGATGGGCGCGCTCACGCGTGGCCTGCAGGACATGCAGCGCGGGCTGATCCGGACCATCGAGACGATGCGCGGCGGCAGCGATTCGATCGCCAGCGCCACCAAGCAGATCGCGGCCGGCAACATGGACCTGTCGCAGCGCACGGAAGAGCAGGCCAGCTCGCTGGAAGAGACGGCCTCCAGCATGGAAGAGCTGACCTCGATCGTGAAGCAGAACGCGGACAACGCACGTCAGGCGAGCACGCTGGCGGTCAATGCCTCGGACATCGCGGTCAAGGGCGGCGAGGTGGTGGGCCGCGTGGTCGAGACCATGGCCGGCATCAACGACAGCAGCAAGAAGATCGCCGACATCATCGGCGTGATCGAGGGCATTGCGTTCCAGACCAACATCCTGGCGCTGAACGCGGCGGTGGAAGCGGCCCGTGCCGGCGAGCAGGGTCGTGGCTTCGCGGTGGTGGCGGGCGAGGTGCGCAGCCTGGCGCAGCGCTCGGCGGGCGCGGCCAAGGAGATCAAGGAGCTGATCTCGGACTCGGTCGGCCGGGTCGAGAACGGCACCACGCTGGTGGCCGAGGCAGGCACGGTGATCGACGAAGTGGTGGTGGCGGTCAAGCGCGTGACGGACATCATGGGCGAGATCAGCGCGGCGTCGGACGAGCAGAGCTCGGGCATCGAGCAGGTCAACCAGGCCGTGAACCAGATGGACGAGGTGACGCAGCAGAACGCGGCACTGGTGGAAGAGGCAGCGGCCGCCGCGCAATCGCTGGAAGAGCAGGCGCGCCTGCTGCGCGAGACGGTGGCCTCGTTCCGACTGCCGCAAGGCGGCGGCGAGGTGCGTGCCGCCGCGCCGGCCGTGCGTGCCGTGGCAGCCAAGCCTGCCGCGGCGGCGACCGTCGCCAAGCCGGCGGTCCGCAAGCCGGCGGCACCGGTGCGTGCGCGTGCGCCGCGCAAACCCGCTGCCGAGGCACCGGTTGCCAAGGCGGCATCATCGCCGGCGCCGACGCCGACGGAACAGGCCGGCGGCAAGCTGGCCCTGTCGACAGCGGTCGATCAGGATGACTGGGCGCAGTTCTGACGGACGGTCTCCAACTCTGTATTGCCTGACGGCGCGCTAAACCCGCGCTGTCATCGCCGCGCTGTTTCAGCGCTGCAACCGGTTCGGCCCGCGTGCCGGAGCGGGGTGTGTGCCCAGGGTAGTGCTTGCCGTCCGGCGAGGTTCGCGCGCGAGCCTCGCCGTTTTGCTTGGCGGCGGGCGTTTCCTTGCGCTTGCCGCAAAGCCTTGCCCGGCAAGGCTGTTCTCCGGAGCCGGCATCGGCGGGCTGCCGGCACGTTTCCCATGCGGGCTGTGTCGGTCCGCACCTCTCCCCCAAATGCCCAGCGCGGAGTGCCGACACGTCTCCGCCGTTCGTAGGGCGGGTTTCTACGCGGCCGGGATGACCCAACCGCCATCTTGGCGACGCGGCCCTGCACTGCTCTGCGCATCGGCAGTGCCCCAGTGTTCAGCCGTGCAACAAACCCGCATGGCCCTCGCTCGCGAGTGGTGTGCCACCTTGCGCTGCACCGCATAACCATGCGCCCTGGCGGCGCTTGGTACGGTCCTCGCGTTGCTTGCCCCGGAAACGAGCCACAGAACGTGCATCGTCAGCGATCGCCCCTTGAGGTGGTCCGATGCCGTGGCGCAGAGCGTTTGCGCCACGTGCCCATAACAAGCACAAACGGGGGAAGCCATGAGCGCCATCGCGCAGACTGGGGGAAACCACGCATACCGTTCGGGCGCCGGTAGGCGGGAGGCGTCATGAGTCACGCGGTGTGGGAGGCCTACCTGGCGCTGCTCAACACGATGACCGTGGCGACCGCGCTCGTCATTCTCATCAGCACCGCCGACGACTTCTTCCTCGACGCCTTCTACTGGGTGCGCGAGCTCTGGCTGTGGCGCAGCGCGAGCCGCCTGCCCGCCACCATTTCCGCGCAAACGCTGCGCGAGCGCGAGGAGCGCTACCTCGCCATCATGGTGCCGGCCTGGAAGGAATACGACGTCATCGCCAAGATGGTGGAGAACACCCTGGCGACGATGGAGTACACCCGCTACATCATCTTCGCCGGCGCCTACCGCAACGATGCCGAGACCACCACCGAGGTCGACCGCATGGTGCGCCGCTATCCCGGCCGGGTGGTGCGCGCCACCGTCACGCACGATGGCCCGACCTGCAAGGCGGACTGCCTGAACACCCTCATCCAGACCATCGTGCGCTATGAGGCGGGGCACGGCATCCGCTTCGCGGGCGTGATCATGCACGACTGCGAAGATGTGATCCACCCGCTGGAGCTGAAGTACTTCAACTACTTCATCGGTGACCAGGACCTGGTGCAACTGCCCGTGCTGTCGCTGGAGCGCAAGTGGTACGAGTGGGTGGCCGGCACCTACATGGACGACTTCAGCGAGACCCACCAGAAAGACCTGGTGGCGCGCGAGGCGCTGACCGGTACCGTGCCTGGCGCGGGCGTGGCGCTGTGCTACAGCCGGCGCGCCATCGAGGCCGTGATGAAGGCGCGCGGCGATGCGCCGTTCAATACCGGCACGCTCACGGAAGACTACGACTTCAGCTTCCGCCTGCACGACCTGGGCATGCGCGAGGCGTTCGTGCGCTTTCCGATCTGCGAGAGCGCGGCGCCGGCCAACGATGCGAGCGGCAAGCCGCGCACGCGTTGGCGCGTGGGGCACCGGCGCGGTGTGCGTCCGCAGTTGCTGGCCACCCGCGAATATTTTCCGAGCACCTTCCGCACCGCGTACCGGCAGCGCGCGCGCTGGATCCTGGGCATCGCTTTCCAGGGCTGGCTGCAGATGGGGTGGGACGGCGACCTGATCGCCCGCTACTTCCTCTTCCGTGACCGCAAGGGTGTGGTGACGGCGCTGTTCTCCATCATCGCGTATGCGCTGTCGCTGAATTACCTGCTGCTGGCCTGGGCGTGGCGCGCCGGCTGGCTGCACCTGGACGGCGCGCAGATTGCGATGACGGCGCCGTGGATGCAGTTGGTGCTGGCCGTGAATGCCGTCCTGCTGGTCAACCGGCTGGCGCAGCGGGTGTATTTCGTCGGGCGGCTGAATGGGCCGCTGCAGGGCGTGCTGTGTCTGCCCAGGCTGGTGGTCAACAACTTCATCAACTTCTTCGCGGTGTGCCGGGCGTGGAAGATCTTCCTGATCTACCGCATGACCGGCAAGCCGATCGCCTGGGACAAGACCCAGCACACCTATCTGTCCAACGATGCGCTCGGGCGCGTGCGCTGCCGCCTGGGCGAGACGCTGATCCGCTGGGAGGCGCTGACGCCGGCGCAGCTCGATCAGGCCTTGGTGATCCAGCGGCAGACCGGCACGCGGCTCGGCCAGGTCCTGCTGCAGGAGGGCCTGGTGACGCCCGACACGCTGGCCGATGCGCTGGCCGAGCAGGCCGACTTGCCGCGCGTGAGCCTGACCAACGTTGTGCTCGGCGCGCTGGTCGATTGCCTGCCGCGCGATCTGGCGGTGCGCCATCACGTCGTGCCGTTTTCCATCGGCGAGGATGGCTCGCTCAATATTGCCGTGTCGGAACTGCCCGACGGCGAGGTGCTGGAAGAGTTGGCGCGGGCAGCCGGGCGCAAGGTCACCTGCTTCATGGCGTGCGATCACGAGATGTCGGCCGAGCTGGCATGGATGACCGACCCGAGTCGGCGCGCCACGGTGGTGTTCGGGCCGTCCGCCTATTCGGCCACGCTGGCGGTGGAAGCGCTGGCAAGCGCGGCCCAGGGCGCGGTCGGTCCGGCGCCGGCGCCGGACGATGCCGCGCCCACGCCGGCCAGTCGGCCCTCCGCGGAGTCGCCGCATCCCAACCCCAACATTGCCGGAGGTGTTGCATGAACGCCGCTCGACACACCCTCCGCCCCTTGCCGGCGCGGCTGCGCTGGCCGATCGCGATGGCGGTCTGGGCGCTTTGCCACGGCGCGCTGGCCGAGTCGGCGGCGATGCCGCCGCTGTCGCCCGATGCCTATCGCTATGCCGATCGCGCTTACCAGTCGATCGCCGCCAACCAGCTCGATGCGGCCGAGCACGCGGCGCGCGCGGCGCTGGGGGTGCAGCCCGACAGCCTTCAGCTCAACCTGCTGCTGCTCGACGTGCTGACCCGCAAAGGCCAGCTGGAGGCGGCGCGGGCCCAGGCCGATGCCGTGCTGGCGCGCTTTCCGGACCAGCCGCGGGTCTACGCGCAGCACGGCTTCCTGGCGCAGCGCGCCCAGCAGCCCGAGGTGGCGGAGCAGGATTTCGCCCGGGCGCTGGAGGGCACGGACTGGACCCCGCAGGAACAGCGCAACCTGCGCCTGGCGTGGTCGGACAGCGCCTATGCCGCCAAGCACGCCGACGCCGCGCTGCGGGCGCTCGCGCCGCTGCAGGATCAGCCCGACCCCGACATCCAGATCCGGCTCGCGCAGGCGCGCTTGCAGGCCGGTGACCGCGAGGGCGCGGCGCACGCGGCCGCGCTGGCCGGCGCCCAGTCGGACGACCCGGTGCGCCAGGGCTATGCCCGGGCACTGTTCGCCCAGGCTACGGATGCCGGGGCAGCGCAGGATGCCGCCGCGCTGCCCGCCAACGATCCGCGCGTGATCGGCCAGCGCGCGCTTAACGAGGCGTACGGCCATCTGCGCGCGCACGACGATCGCGCCGCGCTCGATGCCTTCCAGCGCGGCTTCGCCACCGGCGAGGGCAACTGGACCCACTATGCCGATGCCGCCTACGCCGCCAAGCGCCTGGGCGACAACCCCACGGCCATCTCGCTGTTCCGCACCAGTCTCGACCACGCCGACGCCGACCGTGCCGACGACGGAGCCGGCGGCGGCGATCCGACCGGCAGCCAGCCGCTTCCGCCCGACCGGCGCTTCGGCTACCGGCGCGAGGTGGAGCAGATGCAGCGCACCTGGGGCGCCGTGCTGTCTTCGGCCTACCAGGCATCGGCGTTCGGCCTGCCCTCCAACCGCAGCATCCTGCAGGGCGGCGCGGAAGTGTATTGGCAGCCCCCCGGCATCGGCTACCAGGACGGCCGCATCCTGCAATTCTTCGCACGCGGGTACGACAACCTGCACGACGGCTCCGGTGCGCCGATCGGCATGCCGACCGCGCAGGGCTCCGTCGGCGCGCGCTACAAGCCCATCAAGGACGCCAATCTGGTCTTCACCGCGGAGCGGCTGGTCAAGATCGGCAACCAGTCCGTCAACGACACGCTGCTGCGCATCGGCTACTCCAGCGACGAGGGCATCGACCTGCAGGTCACCAAGCCGCGCTGGCAGACCTGGCAGGTGTTTGCCGAGGGCGCGTACTTCGTCAACGCCGGCCGTCTCATCGTGAGCGGCGAGGCGCGCTATGGCCATACCTGGCGCCTCGATTCCATCAGCGACCGGCTGACCGTGTATCCGCACATCGTGCTGGCGGGCGATCACGACAACAAGGCCGACCGCCAACTGGCGGCGGGCATCGGGCCGGGCGTGAATTTCCGCTACTGGTTCCGCGAATCGAAGTACGCCGCGCCGGCAAGCTGGCTCGACCTGACGGTGCAGTTCCGCATGCCGCTCACGCACGCGGACCGCGCCAAGGGTGTGGTGGCGCGCGCCATCCTGTGGTTCTGAGACTGCGCGACGCCGTCGCGTGTCATGGATGAAACGGTTTTGACGCCGCGGGCGCGCCATTCGGCGAAGCGTGTCGCGGCAGCTGTCCGGCAAGGGCGTCGCGACGCTGGCCCGACAGACATGGCATGACCCTCGCTCTGATCTGAGTCTGCGTCCGGCACCAGCCGGGCGCGCACAAGACCGCACTGCCATCAAGACAGGCGGACAGCAGGGGGGGAGCCAACCATGAAAAAGATTTTGACCGTATTCGGCACGCGCCCGGAGGCCATCAAGATGGCACCGCTGGTGCAGGCGCTGCAGGCTGAGCAGGGCATCGCTTCGTCGGTGTGCGTGAGCGCCCAGCATCGCGAGATGCTCGACCAGGTGTTGCAGCTGTTTGACATCGTGCCCGAGTTCGACTTGAACGTGATGCGCTCCGGGCAGACGTTGTCCGATGTCACGTCGTCGGTGCTGGACGGCATCAACGGCGTGCTCGATGCCTATGCGCCGGATGCCGTGCTCGTGCACGGCGACACCACCACCACGCTGGCCGCCAGTCTGGCGGCGTTCTACCGGCGCATTCCGGTGGGGCACGTGGAGGCGGGGCTGCGCACCGGCAATGTCTGGTCGCCGTGGCCGGAAGAACTGAACCGGCGCGTGACCGACGCCGTCTCCACCTGGCACTTCGCGCCCACCGCCGAATCCCGCCAGAACCTGCTGGACGAAGGCGTCGAGCCGCAGTGCGTCACGCTCACTGGCAACACCGTCATCGACGCGCTGCTCGCCATCAAGTACCGGCTCGATTCGGATCCGGCGCTGGCCGCGGGCGTCGCCTCGGCCTATCCGTTCCTGGACCCGGGCCGCAGGCTGATCCTGGTGACGGGGCACCGGCGCGAGAACTTCGGCGAGCCGTTCGAGCGCTTCTGCGTGGCGCTGCGGCTGCTGGCGGCGCGCCATCCGGACGTGCAGATCGTCTACCCGGTGCATCTGAATCCCAACGTGCAGCAGCCGGTGCGCGCCATCCTGAGCGGGCACGACAACGTGCACCTGATCGATCCGCAGGACTACCTGCCGTTC
The DNA here is from genome assembly GCF_024925465.1 of Ralstonia pseudosolanacearum. Classification (NCBI taxonomy): domain Bacteria; kingdom Pseudomonadati; phylum Pseudomonadota; class Betaproteobacteria; order Burkholderiales; family Burkholderiaceae; genus Ralstonia; species Ralstonia pseudosolanacearum. The sequence goes on from NZ_CP103851.1 coordinate 1,537,297, forward strand.
GTCTACCTGATGGACCGCGCCTACCTGATCGTGACCGACTCCGGCGGCATCCAGGAAGAGGCGCCCGCGCTCGGCAAGCCGGTGCTGGTCACGCGCGAGACCACCGAGCGGCCCGAGGCCGTCGCCTCCGGCACCGCGCGGCTGGTGGGAACGGACACGGCCCGCATCGTGAGCGAAGCCGAGACGCTGCTCGACGACAGCGCGGCCTATCTGCGCATGGCGCACGCCCACAATCCCTATGGCGATGGGCAGGCCTGCCGGCGCATCGTCGAAGCACTGATGACGGCGCTGTCTGCGCCGGCGCAGGACGTGCAGCGCGGTCCGCGGCTGGTTCATGTCGATGCGGCAGCGCAAGTGATCAATCTGGAGGCGGCACGCGCCATGGCGCCAGGGCCGTCGATACAACGCCTGAACGGCTAGGAGGCTTCGATGAAAACGAATCGATTCGCGGGTGGATGGCTGATCGCGGCCGCTCTGGCCGCGGGGTGGATGTTGCCGGCGCCCATCCACGCAGCGGATGCCGGCGGCAAGAGCGATGTGCAGAACAACGGCAAGGGCCCGCAGAAGCCCGGTCCGGGGGTGATGGGCGCGGACGGACGGGTCATGCCGCCGCCGCTGCCGGGCGTGGTGACCCACGTCCATCCCGGCATGCCGAACGAGGACCTCACCGAGGCCGATCATGAGCGGGGGAGCAACTTCAACGTCGGGCAGTTCCGCAAGGCGGACGGCTCGGTACACCGCGATTGAGCCGGAGGGCCATCATGAAGACATTTCTGCGCAAGTTCGCCGTGGCGCTGACGCTGGGGGCGAGCCTGTTCTGCGCCTCGCTGTCGCTGAACTCGATCGTCCGGACCCCGAGCCAGGCCTGCACCCCGCAGCTCGGACCGATCTGCGCGTCGGTGGAGGTAGGCTCGCCCGCGCGGGCCCAGACCACCACGGCCAAGGTCCTGGTCATGTATGACGCGCCGCCGAACGATCAGTACACCAATCTGGGCTTCGCGTACGCGATCATGCTGTACAACCTGCTTGGCCACTTCAACACGCAGGTCACCCTGCTGCCGGTACAGAGCTACACCGCCGGCATGACCGAGTCGTACGCGGCCACGTTTTACTTGGGGAGCTACTACAACAACCCGATTCCCGCCGCATTCCTGAGCGATGTGTCGACCACGCAGAAGACCATCGTATGGTTCAAGTACAACCTGTGGGAGCTGGCCTGGAACACGGCCTATCCGTTCACCTCGCGCTACGGCATCAGCTTCTCCGGCCTGCGCGGCATGAACGTGGCGCCGTCGTCGAGCAATCCCAACCCGGGCTTCTTCGACACGGTGGGCTACAAGAACCTGTCGATGACGAAGTACTACGCCTTCAATGCCGCCACCGGCGCCATCAGCGCCGACCCGGACATCGGCGTGACCTCGGTCGCGGACGCGACCAAGGCCGGCAGCCTGGTGACCATCACCAACGCGACCACGCACGAAACCGCGCCGTACGTGATCCGCTCGGGCAACTTCTGGTACTTCGCCGACATGCCGTTCTCGTACATCGGGCCGCGCGACCGCTACCTCGTCGTCTGCGATCTGCTGCACGACATCCTGGGCACCAATGCCCCGACGCTGCACCGCGCGATGATCCGCCTGGAGGACGTGGATGCGACGGTTTCGGTGTCGACCATGAAGACGCTGACGGACTGGATGTACGACAAGAAGATCCCGTTCTCGGTTGCCGCCATTCCGCTCTACAAGGACCCGAACGGCGTCTACAACGGCGGTGTGTCGCAGACCATCCATCTGGCCAATGCCGCCGGGCTCAAGGATTCGCTCAACTACGCCAAGGTGCGCGGCGGCAAGGTGCTGATGCACGGCTACACGCACCAGTACAGCAACATCCCGAACCGCATCAACGCCGTCAGCGCCAATGACTTCGAGTTCTGGCTCGCCACGCAGAACCGCCCGGTGAACGAGGATTCGACCCAGTGGGCGTCGCAGCGGCTGTCGTCGGGCCTGCAAGAATTCCAGCTCAGCGGGTATCAGCCGTTTGCGTTCGAGGCGCCGCACTACCAGTCGTCGCCGCTGTCGATGAAGGCCGTGCCGCGGTATTTCAAATCGGTGTACCAGCGGGTGGTTTACTACACGTCCGACAACCCGCAGACGCTGAACTCGACGGCGACCGGCCACGATTTCTCGGTCGGACAGTTCTACCCCTACATCATCGCGAAGGACTACTACGGGCAGCGCGTCATCCCCGAGAACCTGGGCAACATCGAGTACAACATCTGCAACATCGATCCGTCCTCGTGCCTGACCTACACCGCGCAGGACATCCTGACCAACGCGCAGTACGCCGTGGTCGTGCGGGACGGCTTCGCCTCGTGGTTCTTCCACCCGTTCTGGCTGGAGCCGGACCTGAACGAGCCGGGCTTTGCCGACTTCCAGTCCGTCATGAACGGTATCTCGGCGCTGGGGTTCAGCTGGGTGGATGCCGCCACGGTGCAATAGCGATGCAGCGCGCGCGCGCGATGCTGGCGATGGCGGCGCTGGCATGGAGCGTGTCCGGCCAGGCGGCCGGGCCGGTCGGCGCCATGCCGGCCGGCGTGGCGCCGCTGTTCGGCGTCACGGTGGATGCGGTGGACGATGTGAGCGGGGTGGTCGATGCGCTGGCCCACCTGTCGCGCACGCCCACCGCGCGCATCGTGTTCGATGAGGGCATGGACGCTGCGCACTATGCCGCGCCGGTCGCCGCCGTCCGCCGCGTGGCCTACGTGATGGGCGAGCTGATCGATTCGTCCACGCTGCGGTTGTATTCGGTGCGCCAGGTCCATGCCCGCGCCACCGACTACCTCGACGTGCTCGGCGACAGCGTCGACCTCTGGGAAATCGGCAACGAGATCAACGGCGAATGGACCGGCCGCACCCGCGACGTCGTCGACAAGACCCTGGCCGCCTACGACGCCGCCAGGCAGCGCGGCGCCCGCACTGCGCTTACGCTGTACTACAACGAAGGCTGCGCCGGACAGCCCGATCGCGCGATGTTCGAATGGGCCGCGCGCAACCTGCCGGCACGCTTGCGCAACGGCGTCGACTACGTGCTCATCAGCTATTACGAAGACGACTGCAAGATCGCGCCGCCCGACTGGGACGCCGTGTTCGTCCGGCTGGGCGGGCTGTTCCCGCACGCGGCGTTGGGCTTCGGCGAGGTCGGCACGCGGCACGCCGAGCGCAAGCGCGCGCTGATTGCGCACTACTACGGGCTGGCGGTCCACCACCCGCGCTACGTCGGCGGCTACTTCTGGTGGTATTTCCGGCAGGACATGGTGCCGCGCTCGCGGCCGCTGTGGCGCGATATCGACGCCGCCTTCCGGGCCATGCCGGCGCCGCTCACGCGTTAGCGCGCGGCGGCATGCTGTTGCCGTGCCGGGCGCCGCCGCGCGGGGCACCGGTGCCCGGCAGGTCGGCGTCGTCGCCGGCGTGCTCCACGCGGATGGTGCGCGTCGGCAGGGCGAAGGCGGTGCCCAGCTTCTCCAGGCCGTCCAGGATCGTCAGGTTGATGCGCTGCTGGATGTCCATGTAGAGGTTGAAGTCCGGATCGGTGACGAAGTACACCGTCTCGAAGGTCAGCGCGTTCTCGCCGAATTCCTTGAAGTGCGCGCGATCGAAGCGCGTGTTGCCGGCGCTCTCCACCGCACGGCGAATGATGTCCGGAATCTGCCGCAGCTGCGCGGCCTGCGCATCGTAGGTCACGCCGAAGGTGAAGACGATGCGCCGTTCCGACATCCGTTTGTAATTGTGGATGGTGCTCTTGAGCAGCGCGGTGTTGGAGGTGACGATCTCCTCGCCCGAGAGGCTGCGGATGCGCGTGGTCTTCAGCCCGACGTGCTGCACCGTCCCCGCGATCGATTCGAAGACGATGAAGTCGCCGATCTCGAACGGCTTGTCCAGCCCGATCGCCAGCGACGCGAACAGGTCGCTCAGGATGCTCTGCACCGCCAGCGCCACCGCCACGCCGCCCACGCCCAGGCTGGCGACGAAGGTCGTGACGTTGATCCCCACGTTGGCCAGGATCGCCAGCAGCAGCACCGACCACAGCACAAAGCGCAGCACCCACGCCATCATCGACGTGATGACCGGGTTGCGCGTGGCGTGGTCCTGCGCCGCCAGCTTCTCGCGCGTCCACAGCTTGACGCCGCGGTTGAGCCACAGCGCGATCTGGAATCCGATGATGACGAACCAGATGTGATCGAGCTTGCCGGCGATGCGCACCGGCAGGTCGATGAAGTAAGACCCGGCCAGCAGCGCCGCCAGCCCGACGAACAGCGGATGCGTGTCGTGCAGCACCGCCCCGGCCATGGCATCGAAGCGCGTGTCGTTGCGCCGGGCGCGCGCCTCCAGCCGGTTGACGATCAGCCGCAGCAGGTTCCACAGCACCAGGTAGGCCACGACGACGGTCGTGGCCGATGCTGCCCAGTCTCGCGCGGGCACGCGCAGGAACGTGTGGGTGTTGAGCCACTCCATGAAGCTATCCCCGGATTGCCATGACTGGGGCGGGTGTTGCACGAAACGTGCCTGGCGTGGTACCGGGAGGCCCGGAGCGGTCGGTTACGCCGTGCCGAAGTGGTTGGTCGTGGCGATCAGCACGACGTCGCAGGATGTTCTGCGCCGTTGAACGCGGCGGGCCGGCCGTCCACGATGAACGTCTCATCGCCCTCCGCGATCGTGCCGTCCTCGTAAACAGATGTCAGATATCGAGCCGGCAGCGTCCCGATGGTCAGCCGACAGAAGCGGCGTCCCTCGCCATGCCCGCCGCATCGTTGGCGCAGCCCGACGGCACGCAGACCCGGTTGCGGCCGCGGCGCTTGGCTTCGATCAGCGCCAGGTCGGCGTCGGCCAGCAGGTGCGCGAGTTCCTGCCCCGGGCGCAGCGGTGCCGCGCCCACGCTGACGGTCAGCGGGCCCACGGGGTGCCGGTGCACGGCCACCGCCGCCTTGAGGCGGTCGACCACCGACAGCGCGGTCGCCAGGTCGCAATCCGGCAGCAGCACGGCGAACTCGTCGCCGCCCAGGCGTCCGAACAGGTCGTGCGGACGCAGCACGCCGGCCAGTGCATCGGCCAGCGCCACCAGCGCATCGTCGCCGGCGGCATGGCCCCAGGCATCGTTGATGGACTTGAAGTGATCGACGTCGATATACAGCGCGCACAGCGGCTCGCCGTGATGCCGGGCGCGTTCCACCGCAAAGGCGCCGAGCTCGAAGAAGCGCTGGCGGGCCAGGCGCCCTGTGAGGTGATCGGTGTTGGCGCGGTCGGCCAGCTTGGTCTCGGCGGCGAAGTGGCGCTCCATCGCGCGCAGCAGATAGCGGTGGATGACCGCGGCGGCGGCGATGCAGATCGGCAGGTACAGCGCGAGCCCCAGCCACGCATGCCGGACCACGGGCGCCGGCTCGTTGGCGGTGAGCAGCGCCGCCAGCGGCCCGGCCGTGCACAGCGACATGGCGATCACGAAATCGCGGCGCGTCAGCCACGCCGGGCTGGTCGCCAGCGGCATCAGGTAGAAGGCCGGCAGCACCCAATGCAGCCCGGCCTGGTGGCCGAACACGATCACCGCGATCTCCTGCGCCAGCAGATGCATCAGCGCCAGCCGCTCCCACACGCCGTCATGCCGGCGGCGGTGCGCCATGGCCGCGATCGTCGTCAGCAGCGCCAGCAGCGCCAGCGGCAGCGCCAGCGAGTGCAGCAGGCCCGCCGCCCGGCCCAGCAGCACGGCAAAGCCGAATGCCAGCACGCCGCACTTGCTGAGCGCGAGGATCAGCGGTACGAAGTGGCGCGCCTGGTAGTCACGCGAACGTGCGCGCGCATCGGGCAGGACGGAAAAGGGGGGAGGAGTCGCGCTCAAGACAGGGGTCGGTGTTCGACCTGCGTCCTGGCGCGGACAGATGATTCGGGCGCCGGGGCTTTGGCCGGGGTAGTGCGCTTACGAAGGGCGCATTCTAACGGCGGCATGCCACGATGTGCGGGGTTTTTTGAGCTTTCCCCACCACTGAGGGAGCCGGGGCGATGCGCGCGCCGCGCCGCGGCTACCCCGGGGCGCGTCAGCCTGCCAGCACCTGCCACATCAGCCACAGGTTCGCCACGCTGATCACCGCGAACAGGCACCACGCCACCGCCGATGTCAGCCGGCCGTTGGCGAACGTGCCCATCAGCGCGCGGTCGCCCGTCATGCGGATCAGCGGAAACATCGCGAACGGCAGCTGGAAGCCCAGCACCACCTGGCTGATCACCAGCAGCTTGCCGATGGCATGGTCGCCCAGCATCGCCACGCCAGCGAAGGCGGGGATCAGCGCCAGCGCCCGTGTGGCGAGCCGCCGCTGCCAGCAGGGGATGCGCAGCTCGAGAAACCCCTCCATCAGGATCTGGCCCGCGATGGTGCCGGTGAAGGTGGAGCTCTGTCCGGCCGCCAGCAGCGCGATGCCGAACAGCACGCCCGCCACCGCCGTGCCGACGATGGGCTCCAGCAGCCGATGCGCGTCCTGGATGTCGGCCACGTCCTGGTGGCCGTTGGCGTGGAAGGCCGCCGCCGCCAGCACCAGGATGGCCCCGTTGACCAGCAGCGCCAGCGACAGCGAGACGATGGTGTCGAGCCGCGACAGGCCGACCGCCTCGCGCCGCGCCGGCTCGGTCTCCGAGACCACGCGCGTCTGCACGATCGACGAGTGCAGATACAGGTTGTGCGGCATCACCGTCGCCCCCAGGATGCCGATGGCCAGGTAGAGCGGCTCCCGCGCGCTCAGCGCCTGCCACGACGGCACCAACCCGCCGGCCACCGAGGGCCAGTGCGGCCGGATCAGCGCCAGCTCGACGAAGTAGCACAGCCCGATGGTCAGGATCAGTCCGAGCACGATGGCCTCGAGCTGGCGGAAGTTCTTGCCCTTGAGGCCCAGCACGATCAGCGTGTCCAGCGCCGTCAGCGCCACGCCGCCCAGGATCGGCACGCCCAGCAGCAGGTGGAAGGCCAGCGCGCAGCCCAGCACCTCGGCCAGGTCGCAGGCCACGATGGACAGCTCCGCCAGCAGCCACTGCACGCGCACCGCGCCGGGCCGGTAGCGCTCGCGCGACAGCCGCGCGAGGTCCTTGCCCGTGACGATGCCCAGCCGCGCCGACAGGCACTGCAGCACCATCGCCGCCAGGCTGGACAGCAGCACCACGAACAGCAGCGCATAGCCGTAGCGGGAGCCGGCCTCGATGTCGGTGGCCCAGTTGCCCGGGTCCATGTAGCCGACCGACACCAGCAGCCCGGGCCCGGCAAAGCGCAGCAGCTTCTTCCACAACGGCAGGTCGGGCGGGATGGCGACGGAGCCGCGTACCTCGGATGGGCAGAACGGCGCGGTGGGGATGCGGGGCAGGGCAGGCAGGCGGAACATGGAACGGGCGGGCGCGCTCAAGCGCAATCAGGATCGCGCAATGATAGCCAAGCCCCGCGCGCCGCGCTGCCATGGCCCGTGGCAATTCGACGACGCCCCCACTTCGTGGCATGCCCGCCGCGGTCCGCTTTCGGTAAGCTGCGCGGCATGCCCGGTCGCCGCGCATGCCGGAAGATTCCGGTCCGCGCGCGGCCGCTTTTCTTTTGTTTCCGTTTCTTCATCTGACCATCGTGATCGTCGGTATCGACCTCGGCACCACCAACAGTCTTGTCGCCGTGTGGCGCGACGGCGCGGCCCGCATCGTGCCCAATGCGCTCGGTCATGCGCTCACGCCGTCGTGCGTCGGCTTTCTGGATGACGGCACGCTCGTCGTCGGCGAGGCCGCGCGCGAGCGCCTGCAGACGCATCCGCACCTGAGCGCCGCCCTGTTCAAGCGCTACATGGGCACCGACCGCAAGATCCGGCTCGGCTCGCAGACGTTCCGGCCGGAGGAGCTGTCCTCATTCGTCTTGCGCGCGCTCAAGGCCGATGCCGAAGCGCTGCTGGGCGAGCCCATCACCGAGGCCATCGTCACCGTGCCGGCCTATTTCAGCGATGCGCAGCGCAAGGCCACGCGCGTGGCGGGCGAGCTGGCGGGCCTGAAGGTGGAGCGCCTGCTCAACGAGCCGACCGCCGCCGCGCTCGCCTACGGTTTGCAGACGCGGGAGGAGAGCAAGTTCCTGGTGTTCGACCTCGGCGGCGGCACCTTCGACGTGTCGATCCTGGAGCTGTTCGAGGGCGTGATGGAGGTGCGCGCCAGCGCCGGCGACAACTTCCTCGGCGGCGAGGATTTCGCCACGCTGCTGATGCAGGCTTTCCTGCAGAAGACGCCGCTGGGCCAGCGCGTCGGCACCAGCGTCGAGCACCTGCCCGCCGCCGTGGCCGAGCGCCTGCGCGCCGCCGCCGAACGCGCCAAGCGCACGCTGACGGACGCCGCCGCCGCCACGCTGCGTGTCGATCACGAGGGCGAGACGCACACCTGGGAGGTCACCGCCGACGCCTTCGTCGGCCTCGCCGAGCCCCTGCTGGAGCGCCTGCGCGCGCCGGTCGAGCGGGCCCTGCGCGATGCGCGCATCCGCCCGGCCGAGCTCGACAGCATCGTGCTGGCCGGCGGCGCCACCCGCATGCCGATGGTGCGTCGGCTGGTCAGTCGCATGTTCGGGCGTTTCCCCGTGGTGGACCTGAACCCCGACGAGGTGGTCGCGCTGGGCGCGGCCGTCCAGGCCGGCCTGAAGATGCGCGACGCCGCACTGGACGAAGTGGTGATGACCGATGTCTCGCCCTATTCGATGGGCGTCGAGATCGTGCAGCAGGTGTCGGCGCAGCGCTTCAGCGAGGGGCACTTCATGCCCATCATCGAGCGCAACAGCGTGGTGCCGGTCAGCCGGGTGGAGCGGCTGCACACGGTGGCCGACAACCAGGCCGCGATCAACCTGCGCGTTTTCCAGGGCGAATCGCCACGCGTGGCCGACAACGTGTTTCTCGGCGAGCTGCGCATTCCCGTGCAGCCCAGGCCGGCGGGGCAGGTGCAGCTGGACGTGCGCTTCACCTACGACGTCAACGGCATCCTCGAGGCCGAGGGCACGGTGGTCGAGACCGGCGAGACGCACGTGCTCGTCATCGAGGAGAACCCCGGCGTGATGACGCCCGCCGAGGTGCGCGAGCGGCTGTCGGCACTCACCGCCATCAAGATCCACCCGCGCGACCAGGCCGAGAACCGCGCCGTGATGGCGCGCGCCGAGCGCGTCTTCGAGCAGTTGCTGGGGCCGCAGCGCGGCGCCGTCGGCAACGCCATTGCCGTGTTCCAGGGCGCGTTGGACGGGCAGGAATCCGAGCGCATCCGCGAGGTGCGCACCGCCGTCAAGCGCCTGCTGGACCAGGTCGAGTCCGGCGCCATGTTCGACTGACGGGCCGCGCATGACTTCCTCCTTGCAGGGCCCGTGGGCGGTGCTGAACATCGCGCCCACGCAGGATGCCCGCCAGATCCGGCGCGCCTATGCCGCCCGCCTCAAGGCGGTCCGCCCCGACGAGGACGCGGCCGGCTTCCAGGCGCTGCGCGAGGCCTACGAGTGGGCGCTGGCGCAATGCGATACCGCGCCGGCCCGGCCGGTGGTGTTCCTGCAGGTTGGCCCGGTGGCCTCGCCGCCGCTGCCGGCCGAAGCCGCACCGCCCGCCGAACAGCAGGACGAACAGCAGGACGAACAGCAGGACGAACAGCAGGACGAACAGCAGGACGAACAGCAGGACGAACAGCAGGACGAACAGCAGGACGAACAGCAGGACGAACAGCAGGACGAACAGCAGGACGAGGCGGCAGCGACCACGCCGTCGCCCGACTACTCCCCACGCCGGTCGCACGAGCAGCACATCGTCTATCGGCGCGCGCCGCCGGCGGTGCCGGAGGTGCCGGCGCCTGCGCTCGGCGCAGCGCTCTGGCGCGCGTTTCGCACCGCGCTGCCGCCGCAGGACGGCGACGATGTCTCCGATGACAGCGCGGCACGGATCGAAGCGCAACTGCGCGAGACCCTGCGGCATCCGGATCTGATCAACTTCGAAGCCCGCGAAGCCTTCGAGCTGGCCGCGCTGCAAGTCTGCGCGAGCGAGCGCACGGTCGGTGCGCTGCGTCTGGCCTGCGACGCGGTGTTCGGCTGGAGCCGGGCGCCGATGCCCTTGCGTCCGCACGAGCGCCAGCGCTGGCTGGCGGCCACGGAACAGGCTGCCGGCGATCGGCAGTACCAGGCCGTGCAGCGCCTGGCCAGGCATTCGGCCGCGGTGCGGCACATGCTGGCGCCCGGGCAGCCGCGCATCGCGCTCCTGCGTTTCTTTGTGCCGAGCTATCTGGCAGACGCCCGCCGGTTCCTGGAGCAATTGCAGACGCAGTGGCCCCAGGTCCTGCAATACCGGTTGGACGGCGCATCCCTGCGCGCCTGGAGCGAGGCCGCGCACCGCGCCTGGCCGACGTTCAGCGGGCTGGTCGGCATGGCGGCGGCGGGCGTGCTCGGCGCATTGCTGTTCTGGTCCACCGGCAAGCGGCTGGATGTGCCCGACTGGTACCGCGATCTCGGCGACACCCTCGCGTGGTGCGTGACGCTCTGCATTGCCGTGCTGCCGGTGGTGCTGCGCTCGCTGTATCCGCTATGGCCGCAGGCCGCCGTGCGGCGCTGGCAGGCCCGTCTCGGCGGTCGCCCCGTCAATGTACTGATCTGGTACGGCGTGCGGGCCGCCATGCCGGTGCTGGCTTTCTTCGCGGCCGCCTTGCCGCCCTGGTACGCCGAGGCCGTGACGGCGGCGCTGGTGCTGACCGGCCTGATGCAGGCGATCTTGCTGCTGCTGTTCGAGCGCGGCCGGACCCTGGTGGTGTTCCCGCTGGCCGCCATGTTCTATGGACTGCTGATGTGGTACGCGTTCACGCCGTTCTATGCCCGCGGCTTCCTGGTGCTCCTGCTGGCGGACACCGTGTTCTTCGGTCTGCGGGACATCCTGCACCGGGTCTACCGGCGTGACTGGCGGCACACGCGCGCCAGGCTGATCCTGCTGGCTTGCGGGGCCGCCCTGGTGCCGGTGCAGCTGCTGCTGGCGCCAGATCTTCCGGTGCTGGCCGCCGTGTTCGGCTGGGGCTGGTTCATCGCCGGATGCGCCGTGGTCGACATGTTCGGCTCGGCATTGGCGAACAGCAAGACCTTCGGCATGAGCTATGTCTGGCTGATCGGGATGGGGCTGCTGATGCTGTATTCGGTCCTGATCGTGCGTGGGCTGGCGGGCCCGGACAGCCCCATCGCCGGCATCCTTGCGCTGCAGGTAGTGGCTGGTGTGCTGACAGTGCTTGCCTTGGTCAGCACGGGCTGGCAGGCCGGACTGGCCCGCTTGCGGGCGGCGCGGCAACGGGTCTGATACGCCGATATATGCTTGCATTAGCATAAAATTCTTACGTAACCTTAACGCGCCGTTCAGATCCTTACGGTAGATTCTTACGTTTGCCGGCGAGCGTCGCTGGCGTTTTGTTTTTGTTGCCTGGGTTGCTGCGCATGAATGCCGTCCTGTTGATCGAAGATGACCTGCCCCTCGGAACCGCCCTTGCGCGGGCCCTGCGGCAGGCGGGCTACAACACGACCTGGGTGCGCCGCCTGATGGACGCACAGAAGTGGATGACCTCCAACGCCTTCGACGCCATCGTGCTGGACCTCGGCCTGCCCGACGGCGAAGGCCACCTCTTCCTCGAAGCGCTGCGGGCGGCCCAGAGCGACGTCCCCGTCATCATCGCCAGCGCCCGCGACGCGCTGTCCGAGCGCCTCAAGGGCCTGGACGAGGGCGCGGACGATTTCCTCGTCAAGCCCTTCCCCGTGGATGAACTGATCGCCCGCCTGCGCGCCGTGCTGCGCCGCCATGCCGGCCAGAGCACCAACCGCTGGAACGTCGGCTCGCTGGTGGTGGAGCCGTCGCAGAAGCGCGTCACGCAGGACGGCAACGTGGTCGAGCTCACGCCGCGCGAGTACCAGCTGCTGTTCGAGCTGGTGCGCCGTGCCCACCGCTGGGTCACGCGCGAGACTTTGATGGACGCCCTCTACCGCGAGGGCAACCGCGTCAGCGCCAATGCGCTCGAGGTGGTCATCCACCACCTGCGCGGCAAGCTGGGCGAAGGCGTCATCCAGACCATCCGCGGTGTCGGCTACATGATCGGGGGCAACCGGTGAAGTTTTCGGTGCCCGCGATCCTGCGGGTCCGCTCGCTGTCGTTTCGCCTCTATGTCCTGATCCTGCTGGCGCTGGTGCTGATGCTGCTGGTGCAGCTCGTCATCGCCTATCTCGAGATCTCCCGCTCCAACAGCCGTCAGGTGGTCAGCGACCTGCGCATGTCGGCCCAGGCCTATGCCGACCTGACCACGCTGAACATGGATGACGAACTGCGCCGCGAGGAATTCCTGCAGCGGCTGACCGACATCCGGCTGGGCCTTTCGCAGCCCGATCTGCTGCCCGGCGAATTCCGCTACGTGCTGTGCGATCACGCCGGCAAGGTCGTCGCGGCGTTGCCCGGCGCGCCCACCATGCCGTGCGGCACGGCACACGGCAAGGTGGTCGAGATCATGCTCGAAGGCGTGCCTTGGCGCGCCTACACCGTCGACAGCATCGACGGCAAGCTGACCGCCACTGTCGCGCAGCCGATGTCCGCCTACGAGCGCGCCATCCGCGACCTGTACCGTGAAGTCGCCCTGACCATCGCGTTCCTGGCGGCCGTGCTGATGGTGATGGTGGGCTGGGCCGCGCACCAGGGCCTCAAGCCGCTGCGCGCGCTGACCCGCCAGGTCGAAGCGCGCGACACGGCCGACCTGGAGCCCGTGCAGAGCGTCGAGCATGCCGAGCTCAAGCCGCTGGTGCAGGCGCTCAACGGCCTGTTCAAGCGCGTGCAGCGCAGCATCGACGCCGACCGCCGCTTCTTCGCCGATGCCGCCCACGAGTTGCGCACGCCGCTGGCGGCGATCCAGGCGCAGGCTTATGTGGTGTCGCATTCCGACAGCGAAGACGACCGCTCGACCGCGCTGCGCGAGTTCGATCGCGGCATCTCGCGCGCCACGCAATCGCTGTCCAAGCTGCTGGCGCTGGCGCGGCTGGATGCGCGCAGGGTCGAGGCGCAATTGGCGCAGGGCACCTTGTCCGATCTGGCGGGTTGTGCCCGCAGCGGCGTGATCCAGCAGGCGTCCCGTGCGGAGCGGCGCAATGTCATCCTGTCGTACGACGGGGCCAACCAGGCGTGGGTGCCGGTGTCGCACGAGGATGCCGCCACGCTGGTGGAAAACCTCCTCGACAACGCCGTGCGCGAGACGCCCGACGGCGGCGAAGTCCAGGTCGGCGTGCAGCGGCTCGAGGTCGGCGGCAGGCCGATGATCGAACTGCGCATCGAAGACACCGGCCCGGGCATCTCGCCCGAAGAGCGCGAGCGCGTGTTCGAACGCTTCTACCGGCCGCGCGACAGCCAGTCGCAGGGCAGCGGGCTCGGGCTGGCCATCGTGCGGCGCATCGTGGAACTGGGCAAGGGCTCGGTGGCCATCGAGGACGGGCGCGGTGGCAAGGGCTGCGCGGTCGTGATCCGGCTGCCTGCCTTGACCAGCGTCCCGGAGCCGCTCGACCCGCAGGACGAGCCGCCGGGGACGGCGGATGCGCCGACCCGCTAGCACCGAGCGGCACCGGGATGCGCCATGCGGTGACCCCGGTCGGCCCCCGCGATGGCGCTACGCGTCGTTCAGCGGGCTTCGCAGGGGATCGGCCAGACCGGTTCGCGCCGGCCGGCCAGTCCCATGCCGCCCTCCAATCCCGCCAATCAATAGGCGACCGTGAAGCGCTGGCGCGAATGCGCCGGACGCTCGGTTTCGTCGAGGAAGGCGATGGCGTAGTCTTCCATCGAGATCCAGCTCTTGCCGGCGGCATCCGCCAGCAGCGTGTCCTTGCCCAGACGGAAGTGGCCGGTGCGCTCGCCAGGCTCGAAGAAGGCGGCGGGCGAGACGAAGGTCCAGTCCAGCGTGCTTTCCTTGCGCAGCGCATTCAGGAAGTCGCGGCCGGCCGAGGCTTCGTCGAAGTATTCCTTCGGGAATTGCGGCGTGTCGATCAAGGCCACGCCCGGCGCCACTTCCAGGCTGCCTGCGCCACCCACCACCAGCAGGCGCGGCACGCCGGCCTGCTTGACGGCACCGACGATCTGGTCGGCGCTGGTCTGCAGGAAGCGCACGGTGCTGAATACCACGTCATGGCCCGCCAGCGCGGCGACCAGGGCGGCCTGGTCGGCCACATCCGCGTCCTTGGCCGTCAGTCCGGCACGGGCCGGCAGCTTGGACGCCGTGCGCGCGATGGCCGTGACCTGGTGGCCGCGGCGCAGCGCTTCGTCGATCAGTCGGGTGCCGACGCGCCCGGTGGCGCCGATGATTGCGATCTTCATGTTCAACTCCTATCGAACGGTTTACAAAAGGGCGCCGGGATGCCGGCGCTGTGTTTTCCGAATATGTAATTAAGGTGGTTACATATCAGGGCAAAAAAAGGGCTACGCCCGCCGACGCTGGGCACGTCCCACTTCCGCCAGCATGCCGGCGATGGTCTGCGCGGCCAGCTCGGCTTCCATCGCGGACTGTGCCCGCGCCGTTACGCGCGCCAGCACACCGGTGATCTCGCGGCCCACTTCGCAGGCCGGATTGGGCTGGCTGTGCGGCAGCGCGATCAGCACCGGCGATTCCACCGCGCGGAACACATCGAGCAGCGTGATGCGATCCGCCGGCCGCGCCAGCGTCGAGCCCCCCGAGGCGCCCATCTGCGAGGTGACGAAGCCGGCCTCCGCCAGCAGCGCCACCAGTCGCCGGATCAGCGCCGGGTTGGTCCCCACGCTGCCGGCAATCAGCGATGACGGCACGGGCTCCTCGGCGCTGGCGAGCAGCGTCAGGATGTGCACGGCGACGGCGAAGCGGCTGCTGGTGGACATGGGGTGGTCTGGCAAAATCTGTAACCAGTATGGATACAGATTCGATGCGCGTCAAGCGGCGCGGGGCGATCGCGGCTGGCTTTCCGCATCGAAAGCGCTTCGCTCCGATGCGCAGGCATTCGCAAGCTTGGCTTGTACGGGCGCAGCACGATCCTGCTAGTATTCGTGCCCATGTCCGCCCCCATCCTGTCTCCGTCGCTGCTGTCGGTGCGCGCGTTTGCGCGTGGCACGCGTCTGCGCGGCGTGCGATGGATCATGGTGGTCTGGTGCCTGCTGTTCACGGTGTCGGTGTTCTCCGCCACGCATTTCCCCGATGGGCAGGCCGCGGACGATGCGCTCGACACCATCGAGGCCGTGTTCGACGGCCCGCTGGGTGACCTGACGCAGCCGGCCGCGTTCAAGACCGTGTTCGAGCGCACGCTCTCCGACACCACGGTCACGCTGCCCGGCCAATGCGCCGATTCGCATCCCTGGTTTGCCAAGGCGCAGGCCGTATCGGATACCTCCTCCAGCAATGCCGTGACCTCCGACGCGCCGAGCGACGCGCCGGAGCTCTGGCTACCGCCGCCTGCCTTGCCGCTCGCGCCCGCGCTGCGCGTGGCGCGTGCCCGCCTTGCGTTGCCTCTCTTCCGGCCCGGTCCCGCACCGGAGCCGATGCTGCGCCCGCCCGCGCACGTCTGACCTCCGGCCCGCGCCGGAACCCTTCCCCTTGATCGCCTATTGAGAATTACATAACCCATGACATCACCACAACTCAGCCTGCTTCCAGCACGCGGCGATGATCGATGGGCGTTTCTGGCCGCTCTTGAGCTTGCGGCGGGCGGTGTGTTTGAGTTCGGCGAGGGTATCGGGACAGAAGTTGGCCAACGCGTGCCGCTTGAGCCAGGCCCACAGGTATTCGACCGGGTTGAGGTCTGGGGAATAGCTGGGCAGCAGCGCCATCTGTACGGCGCCTCGCGTACTGTCGAGGTACTCGCGCACAACGCGGCTCTTGTGCTGTGGCGCGCCGTCCCACACGATCAGCAACTTGCGCTTGAGCTGCGCACGCAGCGCCTTGAGGAACTCGATGATCTGCGCACTCTTATCGCGCCGTCGTGCAGTCGAAACACGAAGTTCGTGCGCGTGAGGCCGGCGATGACCGAGACGTGCTTCCAGTTGAAGTGGAACTGGATGACCGGCGTGCAGCCCTTGGGCGCCCAGGTGCGCACGCGCGTGGGCCGCTCCGACAGGCCCGACTCGTCAATGAAGACGATTAGCCGTCGCTCGGCGGCACACTTTTTTTTAGCGCGGGCCAAGTCTTGCGCTTGAAGCGCTGTACCGCGTCTTCGTCGCGTTCGATGGCCCGGCGCTCAGGCTTTTGCGGGCTGAAGCCCAACGCACCCAGCAGCCGCCAGACATGCACCTCGCTGAAGGTGACGCCATACAGTCGTTCGATGAGCATGCGCACGCGCTTGAGGGTCCACAGCTCGGTGCCGAAGCCGTGCGCCAGCGCACCTTGCAGCAGTGCCACGCGCAAGCCTTCGAGCTGGCACGCATCCAGTTGGGCTGCACGACCTACGTTCATTGTCCGCAATGCGTCAATGCCACCTTCGTTGAGCCGGGCTTTCCAGGTGTACGCGGTTTGCCGTGCCACACCCACCGCCTTCGCCGCTTCGGCCGGCGTCTTGCCCGCAAGCATCAAGCGTCCGGCACGTACCCGTTTGCGCGTCGCTTCGTCCATCTTGGTCATGAACCGATCCTCCATACACGGTGCTGACCATATAACGCGCCTACGGACGATCGGTTGTCATGATTTAGGTAAAGATCAATAGTGCAGCACCGGCCCGCGTGCCGGAGTGCTGGCGCTTGTCTGTTCCCTTTTCTTTTCAGGATGGTTCGGATGTTGTCTTTTCAGGAGGCGGCCTCGCTGCGCCCCGTGGTGCGCGTGCCGAAACGTGTCTTGCTGGCGACCATGCTCGCCTGGATGGCGATGCCGGCGACGGCTGCGCCGCCTGTCGCGGATCCCGCTTATCCCGCTTCTCTGGCGGCACGGGCGGTCGCGCCCCATGACGAAGCGGCGCCGCTGCCGCGCTATTCGCTGCCGCAATTGCTCGAACTGGCGCGGGCCGGCCACCCGGCCCTGGCCGCATCCCGCGCGCAAGTGCAGGCGGCCCAGGCCGGCATGACCACCGCCCGGGCATGGCCGAACCCCGAGGTTGAAGCGATGACCGGCCGCCAGCGGGCACGCATGCCCGGTGCGGTGGAAGGTCGCACCAACAGCGTGTCGGTCACGCAGAAGCTCGACTTGCCGTGGCAGCGCACGGCACGCATGCAGGCGGCCGATGCCGCGTTCGAGGGCTCCCAGGCGCAGGCGCGTTCGTCCGCCCGCGATCTGGAAGCGCAACTGAAGCTGCGTTTCTACGACGTGCTGCGCCGCGAAGCCGAGCAGCGCAGCGCCCGCGAGGACGTGACGCTGGTCGAGCAGATCCGCCGTCGCGTTGCCGTGCGCGTGGAGACGGGTGAGGCACCGCGCTACGAGTTGATCCGCGGCGATGCCGAACTGCTCAACGCGCAGCGGACCGATCAGGCCGCGGCGCTGCGCGTGCAGCAGGCCCTGGCCGAGCTGCGCCGTGCCGTGGGCGCGGAGCTACCCGCCGCATTCGATGTGGACGCCGACCCCGATGCGGAATCCGCCGCCATCCACAACCTGCCGCCGCTGGCCGATCTGGTCGGCAGCGTGCTGGCCACGCATCCGGACCTGGAGGCCGACCGCGCCGCCGTGCGCGAAGCCGAGGCGCGCCTGGCGCACGAGCGCAGCCAGCGCGGGCCGTCGCTGGCGCTGCGCGGCTCGGTGGACCGCCAGCCCGATCTGCAGGACAGCCGCGTCGGCTTGGTGGTGTCGATCCCGCTGTTCGACCGGCGCGACGGTCCGGTGGGCGAAGCCGTGGCCGGGCTGGAGCGTGCCCGTGCCGCGCTGCGCGACCGCGAGCTGCAGATGCGGCAGGCGGTGGAGTCGGCGTACCGCCAGTACGAGATTGCGCAGTCGCAGGTCGGCGCGCTGGAGTCCGGCGTGGTGAAGCAGGCCGAATCGACCCTGCGGGTGGCCGAGGCCGCGTACCGCCACGGCGAGCGCGGCATTCTCGACTACCTCGATGCCCAGCGCGTGTTCCGCCAGGCCCGCAACGACCTGATCGCCGCCCGCGCCGACCTGCGCGCGGCCGCCGTCGAACTCGACCGCCTGCGCGCGGAGGCCCCGTGAGCCGCCCGACGCTTTCCCGAATTCCCGAACCTGGCCTGACCATGACACATCGTTCTTCTTCTCTCTTTTCCTCGTGGCCCTCGCGGCGGTTTGCGGCGGTGGCCGCGGCAGCGGTGCTGCTGCTCGGCGCCTGCGGCAAGGACGGCACCGATGCCGCCAAGGCCGCGCAGCAGGCGGCCGACCCGAACGTGGTCGTCGCCCCGCCCGCGCTGACCGCGCGCCTGAAGGTGGCGCCCGCCGGGCAGCAGGCGGTTTCCGAGCGCCTGCGCGTGCCGGGCCAGATCGACTTTGACGAGCAGCGTGTCGCCCGCATCGGCGCCTCCGTGACGGGCCGCGTGACCGAGCTGCTCGTGGTGCCGGGCCAGCAGGTCAAGGCCGGCGACATCCTGGCGCAGCTGCACAGCACCGAGCTCGGCACCGCGCAGCTCGCCTACCAGAAGGCCGTCGCGCAGCGCGACCTGCAGGCCCGGGCGCTGGAGCGCGCCAAGCTGCTGCTGGCGGCCGACGTGATCGGCTCGGCCGAGCTGCAGAAGCGCCAGAGCGAGCTGGCCATGGCGGAAGCCGAAGTGCGTGCCGCAGTGGATCAGTTGCGTGTGATGGGCGTGTCGATGCGCACCGGCGGCATGTCTTCGATCTCGCCGGTGGTGGCGAGCCTCGGCGGCACGGTGGTGGAGCGCAAGGTGACGCGCGGCCAGGTGGTGCAGCCGGCCGACGCGCTGTTCACCGTGGCGGATCTGTCGCGCGTGTGGGTGGTGGGGCAGGTGCCCGAGAGCGCTGCGCCGCTTGTGCGTGCCGGCCAGGCGGTGGAGATCGAGACCGGCGCGCCGGGCGAGCGCATCGTGGGCAAGCTGATCTGGGTGTCGGACATCGTCGATCCGCAGACGCGCACGGTGACGGTCCGCACCGAGGTCGACAACCCCGAGCGCGCCCTCAAGCCGTCGATGCTGGCGACGCTGCTGATCGAGTCGCGCCCCGAGCAGAAGCTGGTGGTGCCGACCTCGGCCGTGGTGCGCGAAGACAACCGCGACTACGTGTTCGTGCAGGCCAGCCCGACCGACTATCGGCTGGTGCCGGTGAAGCTGGGCGACGAATCGAACGGCGTGCGGCCGGTGACCTCGGGCCTGCAGGCCGGGCAGCCCATCGTCGTCGACGGCGGCTTCCACCTCAACAATGAGCGCAAGCGCGCCGAGATGGAGGGCGCATGATCGACGCATTGATACGCGGCGCGCTCAAGCAGCGGCTGGTGGTGGCCGTGGTGGCCGCCGTGCTGCTGTTCTTCGGCATCGATGCTGCCCGCAAGCTGTCGCTGGATGCGTTTCCGGACGTGACCAACGTGCAGGTGCAGATCGCCACCGAAGCGCCCGGGCGCTCGCCCGAGGAGGTCGAGCGCTTTGTCACCGTGCCGGTGGAGATGGCGATGACCGGCCTGCCGGCGCTGACCGAAATGCGCTCGCTGAACAAGCCGGGCCTGTCGCTGATCACGCTGGTGTTCAGCGACGAGACCGACGTGTACTTCGCGCGCCAACTGGTGATGGAGCGCATTATCGAAGTGCAGTCGCGCATGCCGGTGGGCGTGACGCCGGTGCTGGGGCCGGTGTCCACCGGCCTGGGCGAGGTCTACCAGTACACGCTCGATCGTCCGGACGACGGCAGCCGGGAACTGTCGGCCGACGAGCTGACGCGCCGCCGCATCGCCCAGGACTGGGTGGTGCGGCCGCTGCTGCGCTCGATTCCGGGCGTGGCGGAGATCAACTCGCAGGGCGGCTACGAGAAGCAATACCAGGTGCTGGTCAATCCCGAGCGGCTGCGCCACCACAACGTGACGGTGCAGCAGGTGTTCGAGGCGCTGGCCGCCAACAACGCCAACTCGGGCGGCGGCGTGCTGCCGCATTTTGCCGAGCAGTACCTGATCCGCGGCGTGGGCCTGGTGCGCGACATCAACGACATCGGCGCCATCGTGCTCAAGGAGGTGGGCGGCACGCCGCTGACCCTGCGCGACGTGGCCGAGGTGAAGATCGGCACGGCGGCGCGCGCGGGGGCGGTGGTCAAGAACGGCGTGACCGAATCGGTCGGCGGCGTGGTCATGATGATGCGCGGCGGCAACGCCAAGGAAGTCGTCGCGCGTATCCAGGCGCGCGTCAAGGCCATCAACGACAACGGCATGCTGCCCGACGGCCTGAAGATCGTGCCGTATTACGAGCGCTCCGAGCTGGTCGATTCGGCGCTCGACACGGTGGTCAAGGTGCTGCTCGAGGGCGTGGTGCTGGTGGTGCTGGTGCTGCTGCTGTTCCTGGGCGATATCCGCTCCTCGCTGATCGTGGTCGGCACGCTGGTGCTCACGCCGCTGCTGACCTTCATGGCGATGAACCGGCTGGGCATCTCGGCCAACCTGATGTCGCTGGGCGGGCTGGCGATCGCCATCGGCCTGATGGTGGACGGCTCGGTGGTGGTGGTCGAAAACGCATTCGCGCATCTGGCCAAGCCGCGCGATCCGAACGAGAGCCGCGTGCGCATCATCCTGCATGCCGTGACGGAGGTGGCCACGCCGGTGATCTTCGGGGTGGGCATCATCATTCTGGTGTTCCTGCCGCTGATGACGCTGCAGGGCATGGAGGGCAAGATGTTCGCGCCGCTGGCGTTCACCATCGCGATTGCGCTGTTCATCTCGCTGGTGCTGTCGCTGACGCTGACGCCGGTGCTGTCGTCGTACCTGCTCAAGCCGAAGGCGGCGAAGCATGCCGCAAGCGATCACGCAGACGACGCGCATGCACAGCACGACGCGCACGACACCTGGCTGATCCGCAAGCTCAAGAAGCCGTACCTGCGCCTGCTGGAGCTGAGCCTGAACAACGGCCGCAAGACCGTGGCGGTGGCCGTGGCGGTGTTCTTGGCCGCCGGTGCGCTGATGCCCTTTCTGGGCACGGCGTTCATCCCCGAGATGAAGGAGGGCTCGATCGTGCCGGGCATCAACCGCGCGCCCAACATCTCGCTGGAAGAGTCGGTCCGCATGGAGATGGAGGCGATGCGCCTGGTGATGCAGGTGCCGGGCGTGAGGTCGGCGGTGTCGGGCGTGGGCCGGGGCGAGTCGCCGGCCGACCCGCAGGGCCAGAACGAATCGACCCCGATCGTCTCGCTCAAGCCGCGCGACCAGTGGCCCAAGGGCTGGACCCAGGACGACATCGCCGAAGGCATGCGCCGCGCGCTGCAGGCGCTGCCCGGCGTGCAGATCGTGATGGCCCAGCCGATCTCCGACCGGGTCGACGAGATGGTCACCGGCGTGCGCTCGGACGTCGCCATCAAGGTGTTCGGCGACGACCTCGCCGTGCTGCGCGAGAAGGCCGAGGCCATCGCGCGCGTGGCGCAGGGCATCCAGGGGGCGCAGGATATGCGGGTCGAGCGCATCACCGGCCAGCAGTATCTGCAGATCGCCATCGACCGGCAGGCCATCGCGCGCCACGGCCTGAACGCGTCCGACGTGCACAACGTGATCGAGACCGCCATCGGCGGCAAGGAGGCCACCGAGATCTTCGAGGGCGAGCGCCGTTTCGGTGCGGTGGTGCGGCTGCCCGAGGCGTACCGCGGCAGCGTGGAGGCGATCCGCAACCTGATCGTCGCCGCGCCCAACGGCGCGCAGGTGCCGCTGGAGAGCCTCGCGCGCATCGAGGTGACCGACGGCCCCGCGCAGATCAGCCGCGAGTTCGGCAAGCGCCGCGTGGTGGTGGGCGTGAACGTGCACGACCGCGACCTGGGCGGCTTCGTGGCCGAGCTGCAGGCCGCCGTGGCGCAGAAGGTCAAGCTGCCGGAAGGCTATTACCTGGAGTGGGGCGGCCAGTTCCAGAACATGGAGCGCGCGATGGGGCACCTGAAGGTGATCGTGCCGATCACGGTGGCGGCGATCTTCTTCCTGCTGTTCCTGCTGTTCAACTCGGTGCGCTACGCCACGCTGATCATCCTGGTGCTGCCGTTCGCCTCGGTGGGCGGGATCCTCGGGCTGTTCGTCACCGGCGAGTACCTGTCGGTGCCGGCGTCGGTGGGCTTCGTGGCGCTGTGGGGCATCGCGGTGCTCAACGGCGTGGTGCTGGTCAGCACGATCCGCAGCCTGCGCGAGCAGGGCATGTCGGTCGACGAATCCGTGCGGTTGGGTGCGCGCTTGCGCTTTCGCCCGGTGATGATGACGGCTACTGTTGCCATGCTGGGCCTGATTCCGTTTCTGTTTGCCACCGGCCCGGGCTCCGAGGTGCAGCGCCCGCTGGCCATCGTCGTCATCGGCGGCCTGATGACGTGCACGCTGCTGACGCTGGTGATGCTGCCCACGCTCTACAAATGGTTCGATGAGGAGGCCAGAACGTGAAGGAAATCCGCATTGTGGTGCGCCCGCAGTTGCTCGAGCGCATGCATGAGGCACTGCGCGGCTGTGCCGGGTTCCCCGGCATGACCGTGGGCGAGGTGAGCGGCTATCCGCCGACGGCGCCGCAGGCGGGCGCGCACTCCATCAAGGACGATCTGACGGAGTTCGTGCCGCGCGTGCGCATCGAGATCGTGGTGTCCGATGTGCTGGCGGGTCAGATGTTCGATGCCGCCGTCAAGGTGCTGGAGCACGGCCAGACCGGCGACAGCGCCATCTGGATGACGGAGGTGGTGCAGGCCACCTTCCTGCACCGTACCGGCTGACGCAGAAAGAAAAAGCGGCGGACATTGTCCGCCGCAACCGTCATGACAGCGGGCCGCCCCGGAAGGTGCGGCCCGTTTGCATGGCGCGTGCTTATTGCGAGAGGTCGCTCAGATGCTTCATCACGCCCTGGTACTTGATGCTGTGGACCGGCGTCTCGAGCGGCGGCATCTGCTGCGCGCCGATGCCCACGCCCACCGATTGGGTCCGCAGCGTCTGCAGCGCCGGCTGGAAGGCCCGGATGCCGGTGATCTGGCTGTACAGGGCCTGGCTCATCAGCCCGGCGTTGTACAGCTGCGTCGCGTCCCCCGCGATGTTGGCGGCGGTGGCCTTGTCGGTGATCGCACCGGCCTGGGCCATCAGATCACTCCACAGCGCCGGGCTGTAGTTGGTGACGTAGTAGTCCAGGCCGGTCGGGTTGGCCAGCACCGCCGAGCAGGTCGGCAGCGAGATCTGCGTGCCGGCCTGGTCGAACATCAGGGTCTGGGTTTGCGAGAAGTTCTCGCCGTACTTCAGCACCAGCGGAATATTCCACCGATAGCCGGGGTACATGTTCTTGCTGGGGAAGGCGCGCTGCGAGATGGTCACCACGTTCTGGTTGGTGACCGGGTTGCAGCGCGCGTCGATGGTGACCAGCGGCACGCCCGTCTGGCGCACGAAGCTGTCGCCCACCTTGCCCACCGGCTTGTCGCTGGCGGCTTCCAGCTCTGCCCACAGGCGCGCCGGCGTGCCGTTGCCGAACTTGTATTTGTTGAGGTACGACTGCAGGCCGCTGCGCATCGCATCGTGGCCGATGTAGTTCTCGAGCATCTGCAGCACGTGCCCGCCCTTGTGGTAGGCGAACCGGTCGAGGAAGTCGTTCGAGCCGGTGTCGCTCAGGTTGTGCTGCACGGGCACCGCCGTCACCGCCAGGTCGAGCGTGTAGATGCGCTGCTTGGCCGCCGCATAGCCTTCCCACGAGTTGCCCGTGAATTCCGGGTGCAGCTCGATCTTGGTGATGTTCTCGAACCAGTTGGCGAAGGATTCGTTGAGCCAGATGTTGTCCCACCAGTCCAGCGTGACGAGGTCGCCGAACCACTGGTGCGCGAGTTCGTGCGAGACCGTCGCGAACGAGCGGGCATTGCCCTTGGAGCGGACCGAGGTCTGCGCGCCCTCGGGCGGCACCAGCACCTGGTCGGCGAATTCGAAGATCGCGCCCCAGTTCTCCATGCCGCCGAAGCCGGCGTTCTTGTTGTTGTAGCTGTCGTTGGCGGCGATGGTGTCGATCTTGTCGAGCGGCAGCGGAATCTGGAAGTAGTTGTAGTAGTAGTTCAACGCCTCCTTGGTGTACCGCATGCCGGCGACCGCCGAATGGGCTTCGCCGGCCGGCACCCACCACCGCAGGGGCAGGGTGTTGCTGGTGTCCAGCGGGCTGGTGAACTGGTCTTCCAGCACGTCGAACTTGCCGCCGCCGAAGAACATCAGGTACGACGGCATCGACGGCGTCTTGGCGAACGCCACGCGCTGGTAGCCGTCCGGCAGTTGGGTCGCGCTGTTCTGCTTGCCGTTGGCGATGGCCTTCCAGTTGCCCGGCACTTCGGCCGTCAGCTCGAAGGTGTGGCGGAAGGCCGGCTCGTCCCAGCAGGGGAACCATTGGCGCGACAGGTTGGCCGCGCCCTGGGTGATGAGTGCGTCCGACTTTTCGCCGGTCGCGCCCTGCAGGCCCAGCTTGAAGAGGCCTTCGGCCTTGGTGAAGTTGACCGTGCCGGTCCACTCCATGTGCAGCATGTAGGTGCCGGGCTTGATGTCGCCGGTCGGGAGGCGCAGGTCATAGAAATCGCCCTGGGACTGCGGCACCGGCACCAGCATCTGCGTGGTGTTGCTGCCCGTGGCCGTGAGCGTGACCCGGTTCGGATCGAAGCTGAGGTTGCGCGCGGCCAGGGTGATCTCGCCGGTCTGCTTGGTGACCTTGATCTCCACGTCGGCGCGGCCGGAGAAGCCCGTCAGGTCGGCATTCGGGCGGAACCACAGCTTGTAGTTGACCGGCTTGATATACGCGGGCAGTTCGAGCGGGGGAACGGTTGCATCGACAGCGGGGGTCTGGGTGCTGGCTCCGGTGGTGCTGGTTTCCGCGCCAGTGCTGGTGCTGGTTCCCGGGCTGGTGCCGGCGTTGGCCTGCTGCTGCGAGCCATCCGCGCTCAGCGTACTGCTGGACGAGGTGGGCGAGCCATCTTCGCCGCCGCCGCATGCCGCCAGCAGCATGACCGCCGCCGCCTGCGCGAGCAACGCCAGCCGCCATGGACGCCGGCTGCCAGCGCTTGCGCGCCGTGCGATGGCCGTATGGCGGATGGGTGTCGAGTACCGCATTGCATTTCTCCCGAGATAAAAATGGAAAAGAGTCGCCGGCCCCCGATCACCGGAAAGGTGGGGGATGAGGCCGCCGAATCAGGACAAGGAATGGACCCGCGATTGCGCGGTCCGAAGCAATGCGCCGCGCATGGGGAGCACGGATTCTGGGGGAAAAATTTACCGGACAGAGTTGAAGTTTTTTAAATCAGGATGAGAGGTTGACGGCGGTTGTGTTGCAGTTCTTCGCATAATGCCCTGCCGCGGGGCGCCTGGATTGGCCGGAGGAGGCTTGTTTTTTCAGTGGGAGTTGAAAAATTTGCGAGTGCGTCGGCGTTTGTGCGGATTGCCAAGGGGTGTTGCGTGTGTTTTTTTCAAAACCCGTCAGAAGCAAGATTGAACGCGCGGGCCGTTATTTGTTAAAAAATATTCGCGGATGACGCGGGATGGCAATGGCGCTAATGCAGGGGGTAATCATTTGATTTAAAGCAGGGTAAGTGTTCACGAAAAATTGATTTGAAATTTGGAGCCGTAGCCGGATAGGAGTTCGGCTAGTTCAGCGTCGATGGTGTCGCGTGTCCAGTTGACGAAGCGACGCCAGTGATATTTGAAGTGCTTCCAGACGATCTCGATCATGTTCAGTTCGGGGCTGTAGGGCGGCAGAAAGAACAGGAGCGCTTTGTGTTCCCTGAACCAGCGGTCGCGGGTTTCCTCGCTGATGCTGTGATGAATGGCTGCGTTGTCGAGGACGATGATGGTGGGTCGGCTGTCGTCTTGCCGAATCAGCGCATCGAGAAACTGCTCGACATCGGGGCCTTTGATGCTGTGCGCATGCGCGGCGTGAATCAGGCTGTTCTGCCCGTAGTCGAACGCACCGAGCACAGAACGTCGGCAGTGGCTGTGCGGTTCAACACAATGGGGCAGCCCTCGTGGTGACCATGCGCGCTGCACAACGGGCGAAGCTGCAAAGCCAGCCTCATCGAGATAGAGGAGCCGGATGGCCTGGTCGCGCGCGGCCTGCTGGAGCTTGCCGAGCACGTCTGCTTTCACAGCGAACTCCTCTTCGCACCGTTTTTTTTGAGCGAGTAGCGGTTGCGCTTGAAAGAGAAGCCTTCGCGCTTGAGCGCCGCGCCCAGTGTCTCGATCTGACATGGCAGCGGTTGCCCATGAACTTCCTGCACGCGCTGCGCGAT
The DNA here is from genome assembly GCF_024925465.1 of Ralstonia pseudosolanacearum. Classification (NCBI taxonomy): domain Bacteria; kingdom Pseudomonadati; phylum Pseudomonadota; class Betaproteobacteria; order Burkholderiales; family Burkholderiaceae; genus Ralstonia; species Ralstonia pseudosolanacearum. The sequence goes on from NZ_CP103851.1 coordinate 1,563,630, forward strand.
CTGCGCCAGTGTCAGAGATTCGGCGCGCGCAGCGTCGACCGACCGCCGTGGCGACCATGTTCTCGGGCAGCGACCTGGGGCGGCCGCCGCCGTGACCGCTCAACAAGCCGCACACGCCGTATTCGTTCCAGGCACGCACCCAGTTGTAGGGCGACTGCACGCTAACGCCCAACCGGCCCGCGACCTTGGGGGCCGACAAACCGTCGCCGAGCATGACCATCCCCGCTGCGCGCGTGCGGATGTCGCGGTGCCGGTGATTCAGGCTCAATTGCTCCAACGTCAGCTTCTCCACTTCGCTCAACTCGACCACGCATCGCATCGGTATGCAGACCTCATCGGATTGCCTGCATGCTCAACGCCTCAACTTCTAATCCGTTTACACAGAACACTTAGTTATTTTGGATGCGCTGATCCACCCGTGCGTGCAACCTTAAATCAAGGTGTTTGTGCTCGGCCGATTCGGCATAGACGCACGCGCCTCCGGGCGTGACCTTGCTGATCGGCCGCGACGATGTTGTCGCCTCGCGTGCCAGCCGTCGACGGCTTCCGGCTGCCCGATGGCCCGTTCCCTCAGGCGGTCAGCGCCGGCATCCGGCCATCAGCCAAACATACGCCGCCGCCGCGCCGGCCAGCAGGACGAGGCACGCCACGAGCGCCATCCATCGGCGCATCCGCGCGAGCTTGCTATGCAATCGGGTGCAGCCGGAGCAGGAGCGGTCGCGCCGCACGGGAGCGGGGACATCGGTCGGGTCCTCGCGCACTTCGGAGAGCCATCGGCCCAGCTTTTCCATGGCGGGCTTGAACTGGTCGCGCCGCAGGTTGCCGATGTCGGCCAGCCCGAAATCGGCCAGGATGACCCCGTACAGTTCTCGCTCATCCAGGCGGGTGGCCTGCTTGAGTTCGTGCACTTTGGCCGCGATGCGTCCGCGCTGCAGGTCGGAGATCTTTCGGATCGGCTCGACTGCCGGATCGTCTTTCCCGCTGTGGATGGTGGTGACGCTGCTGAGATGGTTGGCCATGTGATTGCTTGGCGTGCGCGGCGGCCGGGGCCGGTGGTCGCCCGGCGGCGGCCAGCCCGGGGCATCGCACCCGGTGGCTTTGTTGCGCCCAAAAAAACGCCCACGGGTGACGTGGGCGAGGGAGCCTCGCCCGGGGGGGAGCGAGGTGGATGGACGAGCACATTCTCACAAAATTTCTCGCATGATGTGCGATTGGTGAGGAAATTTGAGGCTCATGAATCACATGCGGACGGGCCTTGGCTGACGCGCCGGGTGCCCGAGTCTTGCGCTTCGGGGCGCGGCCCGCAGCAGCCCTTCGCCTCTTGCGGGGGCTCAGCTCTGGCCGGTTGCGGGCGATTTGTGAGGATTGCCGGTCAGGCGGCAACACGGGCGTGCCCCCGCCTGACCGGAACCCGCCGGCACGTCATCCCGGCTCAAGAGGATGGACGCAACGGATGCCGGCGGCCGATGCGTTTCATACAATCCCTGCTTGTTTTGAATGAAGGCGATATCGCATTGGACAGAGCAATGGTGGAGATGACCGCAGCAAGAGGGAACCAGACCGTCACCGTCGTGCAGATCACAGACCCGCACCTGTTTGCCGACCGTGACACCGAGTTGATGGGCTACCGCACGTACCCGATGCTGTCGAAAACGATCGACGCCATCCGCGGGCATGACTTCAGGCCGGATGCGTGTTTTCTGACGGGCGACATTTCGCAGGACGAGTCCGCCGATTCCTACGAGCTGGCGCGGTTCGAGCTGGAAAGGCTGGGCATTCCGGTGTTCTGGATTCCCGGGAATCATGATGATCGTGGCAGGGCGGAAGCCGTGTTCGGGCAATCGGACCGCATCCATCGCCTGAGCAAGCTCACGACGGCGGACTGGGACTTCATCCATCTGAACACCTGCCGGTGTGGGGCCGACGAGGGATACCTCAGCGATCCGGACTTCGAGCGCTTCGTCTCCGATGTGGAGGCCTCGGCCGGCGAGGGGAAGCAGATTGCGGTCGTCATGCACCATCATCCGGTGCCGTCGCAGACGCCCTTGCTGGACGGCTACATGCTGCAGGAGGGTGAGCGCCTGCTGAGCTTCCTTGACGACCACCGGCAGGTGAGGCTGGTGATCTGCGGCCATGTCCACGGCGATTACCAGCTTCAATACGGCAGCCAGACGATCGAAGTCTGCCCGGCCACCTGCTTCCAGTGGGAAAAGGGCACCCGCACCGCGAAAACCGAAGACTGGCGCGGATTCAGGATTTTTGAGTTTTCATCGGCCGGTTACCAATCGGCATTGATTTCCGTGTGAATCCACTACCGGCGCCGGTTAGGCGCCATGTCGGGCGGAGGGTTGGGCCTGCAGTTGAGCCTTTCTTAAGACTGAATTTCTTAAGATGTAACGGCTCGTCTTTACGTCTGATTTAAAGTGCCGGTCATTCTGCGTTAGAAGAATGTAAAGGTATGCGAATCAGCCCGCTTCCCCCTCTCCAATGCTTGATCGCATTCGAGTCGGCCGCAAGACATTCCAGCTTCACACGCGCGGCGGCCGAGCTCAATCTCACGCAAAGCGCCGTCAGCCGGCAAATCGGGCAACTGGAAGATTTTCTCGGGCGCCAGTTGTTCCTGCGCGAGCCGCGCGCCTTGCAGCTGACGGTCGCGGGCCAGCGCTATGCGGAGCGCGTGCGGTCGCAGCTGGAAGCGTGCTCCGATGCCACCTTCGATGTGATGAAGCGATACGGCGACCTCGATCTCGCCGTCGCCTGCTCGTCCGGCGTCGCCACGCTTTGGCTGGCGCCGCGCATCGGCCATTTCTACGCCAGCCATCCCAATATCAACCTGCGCATCATCGTTCGCGACAGCCTTGCGTCGCTCGCGCCGTCCGAGTTCGACGTGGGGCTGTATTACCTGCGCGACGCATGCGGGCCGCAGTTCAACGCCCAGCCGTTGATCGATGAGGAGGTCTTTCCCGTGTGCTCGCCGGACTATCTCGGCGGGAGGCTCGTGACGCCGGCGGAGCTTGCGCATCAAACGCTGCTGATGCAGGACGACCGGCAGTTGACCTGGATGTCGTGGGAGGAATGGCTGGGCCTGAACGGTGTCGAGATGCCGAAGAAGCCCCGGGCCATTATCTCGAACCACTATCCGCAACTGGTGCAGATGGCGCTTCACGGCCACGGTGTTTTACTCGGCTGGCGCCAGATCATCGATTGCCATCTTGAAACCAAAGCGCTGGTGCGCGCGACCCGCGAAACCGCGACATTCGGCGGCGGGTACCACATCATCACGCCGAATGAGCATTCCATGAATCGGGCGGCGACCGTGTTTGCGAGCTGGTTACTTGAGCAATCCGTTTCAATGAATGCATTTGCATAGTCTCGACATTCATGCTTCCGGCGCATGGGCGGATGCGTATTTTTCGTTGTTCGCCGCCGCTTGATTCCACTAGCATCCACGCCGAGATAACCGGCGATTTTCAATCACAGCCCGAGCGCAATATCACGAATGCGCCAATGGTTCAAATACAAGGAATACTGTCGATGCATGGCACTTTATCCCCCAGCCTGGCTGGCCAGACATCGCTGCCGCGACAGCGGCATGCCGTTGCCACCGCCATTCTCGGCAATGCGTTCGAGTGGTTCGATTTCACGCTGTACGGATTTTTCGCCCCCGTTATCGCGACGGTTCTGTTTCCGTCGGCGAACCCGTTCACCGCGTTGCTGCTGGCCATTGCAACGTTCGGCGTGGGGTTCGTGACGCGGCCGTTGGGCGGCATCGTCCTCGGCATCTATGCGGACCGTCGCGGCCGCCGGCCGGCGCTCGCGCTGTCGGCGCTGCTGATGGCGCTGGGCACCGCGCTCATCGCCATTGCACCGACGTACGCGCAAGCCGGCATCGCGGCGCCGCTGATCGCGGTCGTCGCCCGCCTGCTGCAAGGGTTCTCGGCCGGCGGAGAAATGGGCGGGGCCACCGCCTACCTCAACGAGATTGCACCGCCCGGCAAGCGGGCCTTCTACACGAGCTGGATTCAGGCCAGTGTCGGCCTGGCCATCGTCTGCGGTGCCATGCTCGGTACGCTCGCAACGTCGCTGCTCGATGCCGAAGCGCTTCGCGCGTGGGGGTGGCGCATTCCGTTTGCGCTCGGCGTGTTGATCGGCCCGATCGGGTATGTGATCCGCAGCCGGCTGGACGAGACGCCGGCATTCGCCAGGGCCGCCACTGAGGCGCGCACGGATTCTCCGCTGCTCGAGGTCGTGCGGCGCCATCGCCGCGCGGTGCTGATCGGTGCGTCCATCGTGATCCTGTGGACGGTCTGCACCTATGTGCTGCTGTTCTATATGCAGACCTACGCGATCCACGTGCTGAAGCTGCCGTCGTCCGCCGGCTTCGCGGGCAGCATGGCGAGCGGCATCACCATGATGCTGACGGCGCCGCTGTTCGGCTGGCTCGCGGATCGTCTCGGGTACCAGCGCGTTCTGTCGGGGGCTGCGCTGGCGATCCTGGCTCTGGCCTATCCGCTGTATGCGTATCTCAATCATGCGCCGGCCGCCGGTACGCTGATCGGTGTCCAGATCGTGTTCGGCCTGCTGAGCGCCGCCTATACGGGGCCGATTCCGGTGGCGTTCGCGGATCTGTTTCCGACCAAGGTGCTGTCAACCGGCCTGTCGACGGCCTACAACCTGACCGTCATGCTGATCGGGGGCTTTGCGCCGTTCTACCTGACCTGGCTGTCGCATGCGTTCGATCCCATGCTCGCTCCGGTGCTCTACGTCATGGTCGCGGCGGTGGTGAGTCTGGCCGGCACGCTGTTGCTGCGCGGCGCCGCCACCGACCGGGGGGCGACGCAGGCGCGGGGATCGCGCTGAACGTCGTGCCCGGATTCCAGCGCGGCGCCGCGCATCCGGGCTGGAGCCGCCGGACCTGACGGCGGGGCGACCTTGGTGGCTCGGCCCGGTTTGGCGGTCGCTTCATCAGCATGTGCTGGGCGTGCTGTTCTTTTGTCACGACACGCGGTCCTGCGCTGACGGCACGCCAGCGTTGACCCGACCCGATTCAAACCCGTGAGGCTTAAATGGTTGCTGAAGTCATGGCGCCCGGCCGTGCTGGCCGGTGTGCAATCCGATTGAATGCAGGCGGGATGTTTCCGATCGGGGAAACGGCTCGCGTGGACCTGCCCGCCATGGGGCGTTTTTCCCGTATCGCACGCTGGTCGATGCGCGACGGCATGCAATCGAGCGCGGCGCCATGAAGCACGAAACCAGCGCGGACGCCCGCCAGGCCCGGACGCAACGCATGGAAGGCGAGCACGCCGGATGGCGCGATGCGGGTGTCCATCATCGTGCCGCGACCCCGATGCTGATCCACGCGAGCGGCGAGCGAGTGCAAGGGGCGGCGAGCAGCCATGTGGTTGGCGCAGGGCGCACCCACGACGACGTTGCGGCGCAGGGCCGCGCCTTCGGGATTGTGTTCATGGTGCTGAGCCTGATCCTGGCCATCGCCATCCTCGCGGCGAAACGTCCCGAGCACGTGGAGCGGGCCGTCTGCCGGGCGGTCGGCATCGTGGTCGATTGGCGGACGTGGTCGATTGTGACGATGGGATGCGTTGTGATGGCGCTGGCGTACAGGCTGTGCCGACCGCGGCGTTAGACCGCAGCCCAGCCCGACGCGCAGGTGGCGGAACCCTCGTCGTCACCCGCTGAACGATGTCCCGTTTGGCTCAACCCAATCCAGTCACAGGGTGCCTGGTGCTGAGGGGAATAGATGCCTGCCGTGCCCGGTCTGCGAGCCCGAGCCCGGCGGCCCACCCCCGGCCATGCCAGCGCCGACGCCGCCGGCGTTGACCGTCGCCGTGCCGGTCGCCATGACCCGACAGAACCTCCGTTGCCGGCGCGGGCCGGCGCATTTCGAGTGGGATTCACGATGCTCAAGCGCTTTGCGATCCTGGCGGCCTGGGTCGCCAGCTTTGCGATGCGTGCCGTGCACGCCGACGTCATCACGGTCGCCCAGGTGCTGCCGGAGGGCTCCGTGGAAACGTCGATGCACGCCACCGTCGAGGCGGCGGCGTGCTATCTCCGCAAGGTCAGCGATGCCGGCGGCATCAACGGCCACACGTTCAACGTCGTGACCGTCGACGTCCCCGGCGGGCTGGACGCCGCCACCCAGCGCGCGGCGGAAACGATTCGCCAGTATCGTCCGGCCGCCTTGCTGAACTACTCCGGGTCGGCGCGCATCGCGGCGCTGATCCGGCGCGGCGTCCTGGATGCGACCCGCACCCCGGTGATCGGCGCGAACGTCGCTTCCACGCGGGTGCGGCAAGACCCGAACAACCGCTGGGTGTTCCATGTCCGCGCGGGCGTCCGGGCCGAAGCCGCGAAGATGGTGAGCCAGGCCGTGTCGCTGGGCGGCCGGCAGGTCGCCATCCTCTACCGGGACGACGTGTTCGGAGAAGACGGCATGCACAGCAGCGTCGACGCGCTGAGCGCATCCGGGCTCGAGCCTGCCGCGATCCTTCCCATGCCGACCGACATGATGGACAGCGCGGCCTTGACCCAACTGGCGGAGGATGTGCTGCGCGTGGACGCCGGCGTCATTCTGATGTTCTCCGACAGCGTCAACATCGGCGGGTTCTTGCGCGCCTATCGCGAACGCGGCGGGATTGCCGTGGTGACGACGGATTCCACGCCGTCCGCCGATGAACTGGTGCGCGCATCGAGCGTCGAGCTTGCGCGGAGCGTGTATCTCACGGAGGTGATGCCGCCGATCGGCAAGCGCAATGTGCGCCTGGTGCGGGCGTTCGTGGCCGACATGACCGACGCCGGCCGGCCCGACCTGGCCAGGTCGGCGGCGGCGCTCGAGGGCTACGTGGCCGCCCGCCTGTTTGTCGAGGCGGTGCGCAGGATCAGCGGCCCGGTCACGGGCGAGTCGGTGCGCACGGCGCTGCTGCAGCGCGGCCCGTTTGACCTGGGGGCTTTCGAGATCCGATTCGGGCCCGCGCAGTACGAGGGCTCGCGATACGTGGACATCGGCATCGTCGGCCACCTGGGGCGGGGGTTGAACTGACGAGGGGAGGAAATTTGGCTTGGCTTGTCTTGATGAGGTTGTTTGAGGAGGCGCAAGCCAAGTCTGCTTCCGGCAATTTCGCTGCAGTCGTGGCGGACGCGAACCTGTCGTTGCCGCTCAAGGTGGGGACGCAGCCGCTGCGGTATGTGGCCACGTTCCGTAGGCAGTTGTTCATCGAACAGCCACTCCGTAATGGCAAGGCGGTTACGCAGTTATAAACAAACCGTCCAGGTGGTTTACATCCAAATACCCCGATGCTACGCTTCGGCCGTCTCATGCATCCCCATGAGACCCGCTACAGCCGCCATCCCCTTGGCCCGGCTCGCAATCCGAGCCTGCTCCCCGGCGATGGGGGCGGCAGTGCTGGAGCCGATCCGATTCGGATTCGGCCGATTCCATTCTCGTCATGCGCTGGGCAAACTGATGCGACCGGGCTGGAGCGTGATTGCTCACGCCCCGAGCAGGTAATCCCTATTCGGGACGAGGCATGAGCAGACCCGGCATGACGAGGCAATCGCAACACTGGACGTGATCTTTGAGGAGGTTTGCCATATGAAGGATCGGGGCGCGGTGGCCGGCATGCGCGGCACTGGCGGAATGAATGTGCCAAGACTGATGCGCGGCCTGGCGGTGGCGCTGAGCGCATGGGTCTTGCTGTTCGGGCAGCAGGCGTGGGCGTCGACGCTGGCGGGCGCGCGGCTCGTCGTTCAGAACGCGCTGATCTTCACCATGGCCGATGGCCAGCAAGCGCCGTTCGTGGGCCACCTGGTCGTGGGACACGATGGCCGCATTCTTGAAGTCGGCGCCGGTGCCGGCACCAACCTGGCGCCGGAAGCCCGGCACGTGGATGCCGCCGGCATGTGGATGCTCCCCGGCTTCGTGTCGGCACACAGCCATCTCTGGCAAAGCGCCTTCGCGGGGATCGCGTCCGACCAGAACCTCGAGGGCTGGATCGACCAGCTCTACGGACAGGAAGCGCCCAGGCTGAGCGCCGGCGACCTGTATGCCCTGACGATGCGTGGCGGCTTGCACAACATCCGGCACGGCGTCACCACCGTTTTCAACCTCACCTTCACCGGCGCCGACAAGTCCGGCACCGTCGACCGCTGCCAGCTGCGCGGCGCGCTCGACGCCGGCGTCCGGGTCGTGCACGGCTTCAACATCCGCAGGATCAGCGACCAGTGGTCCGTGGACGATGCCCGCGCACGCACGGCCCAGTTCCTGCAATGGGCCGCCGGGCAGCCCGAGCGCGAGCGCTATCTGGGGACCGCCATCGCCGGGGCGGGCGCCTACTACGATGCCCCCGAGCAGGCCCGCGCGGAAGCGCTGTTCATGCGGGAATTCGGGCTGATGAACCAGCAGCACTACCTGGAGTCGCCCACTGGTTCGGCGGCGGAGCGTGCACGGTATGCGGCGTTGCAGCGGGCCGGCATGGTCGGGCCGAACCTGATCTTCGGGCACTTCATCCACACCACGCCGGAGATCCTGGCCGATGCCGTTCGCGCCGGCGCGAGCATGACGTGGAACCCGCTGTCCAACGGCCGGCTCGGCTCCGGCACCGCGGATGTGGTCCGCTACCGCGAACAGGGGCTGCGCATCGGGATGGGGCTGGACGGC